>JALOKP010000210.1 GCA_025456425.1 Acidobacteriota bacterium
GACCGCGTACTTCATCCGCATCAGCTCGCCCAGCATCTCGGCCCGCGGGATGACCGGCACGCGCAGGCGGTGCGCCTCGGCGATCTCGGGGTTCTCGGGGTCGATCGCGGTGCTGACGACGACGACGTCGGCGCCGGCGACGGCCGCGGCGTGGTGACCGAGCGTGATCGTCGCGCCCAGCGCGGCCAGCCGGCGGGTCGACTCGTTCTCGTTCAGGTCGGAGCCGCTGACGCGGTAGCCGAGGTTGAGCAGCACCTCGGCGATGCCGCTCATGCCCGAGCCGCCGATCCCGACGAAGTGGACCTTGCGCACCCGTCCGGCCGCGGCGTCGGGCACGCCGCAGCCCCGCGCGGCGCGCGCCATCGCGTCGACCATCTCCGGCCGGCTCACCGCCTCGCGCAGCAGCTCGGCCAGCCGCCCGGGGGTGAGTTCCTGCTGCTCGAGCACGCGGGCCGCGCCGCGGGCGGCGAGGGCCCGGGCGTTCGCGCGCTGGTGGTCGTTCGCCGCCTGCGGGAAGGGGACCAGCACCGCGGCCCGGCCGGCGGCGGTCAGCTCGGCGACGGTCGTCGCGCCGGCGCGGGAGACGACCAGGTCGGCCGCGGCCAGGCGCGCCGGCAGGTCGTCGAGGAAGGCCAGCACCTCGGCCTTCACGCCGGCCGCGGCCGCGGCCTCCCGGACCAGCGGCAGGTCGGCCTCGCCGGTCTGCAGCGTGAGCGCGACCGGCAGCCCGGCCAGCTGCGGCAGCGCGCCGGCCCAGGCGACGTTCAGCGCGTGCGCGCCGCGGCTGCCGCCGAAGCCCAGCACGCGGCGCACCGGGCCCGGGACCCGCTCCGGGATCGACGCGATCTCCGCCCGCACCGGGTTGCCGGTCACGACGACCCGCCCCGGCAGCTCCCGCGCGCTCTCGGCGAAGCTGGCGGCGACGGCCGAGGCCCAGCGCGCCAGCGCGCGGTTGGTCATCCCGGCGACCGCGTTCTGCTCGAGCAGCAGCGTCGGCACGCGCACCAGCGCCGCCGCCAGTACCGCCGGTCCCGAGGCGAAGCCGCCGACGCCGACGACCAGCGCGGGGCGGCGCGCGGCGAACCGCGCCGCCAGCCGCAGCGTCGCCCGCGCCGCGCGAAGGACGGCCAGCGCGCGGTCGAGCGCGCCGACCCGCGCCAGGCCGCTCAGCGGCAGGACCGTCAGCGGGATCCCGGCACGCGGCACGAGCCGCTCCTCGATCCCGCCGCGCGCGCCGATCCAGGCCACCTCGCGCCCCGGGCGGCGGCGGCGCAGCTCCTCCGCCAGCGCCAGGCCGGGGAAGACGTGGCCGCCGGTCCCGCCGCCGGCGATCACGATCGGCGCGACGCGCGCGTCAGTCGTCATCGCGCCGCCTCCGCGCCGAGACGTTGAGCACCAGCCCGACCAGGATGCAGCTCGCCACGACCGAGCTGCCGCCCGTGGAGAGGAACGGCAGCGGCAGCCCCTTGGTCGGCAGCAGGCCGGTGACCACCCCCATGTGGCAGAGCGCCTGGCCGACCAGCAGCACGGTCGCGCCCAGCGCGACCAGCCGTCCCAGGTCGTCCGGGGCGTGCACGCTCGCCTTCCAGCCGCGCCAGGCCAGCAGCAGGAAGGCAGTCACCACCGCCACGCCGCCCCACAGCCCCAGCTCCTCGCAGATCACCGCGAAGATGAAGTCGTTGTCGGGTTCGGGCAGGAAGAAGGCCTTCTGGGTCGAGGCGCCGAAGCCGCGGCCGAAGAACCCGCCCGAGCCGATCGCGATGATCGACTGCAGCAGCTGGTGCGGGATCTCGCCCAGCCGGTCCGGGTCGAAGAACACCGCGGAGGTGAACTTGGTGAGGCGCCCCACGCGGTAGGGCTCCAGCCACACGAAGATCCTGAAGAGTGCGGCCCCGGCCCCGACCAGCACCGCGACGTGGCGCCAGCAGGCGCCGGCCGCGACGACGAGCGCCAGCGCCGTACCGAACAGCAGGACCGGCGTCCCGAGGTCCTTCCCCACCAGCACGAGCGCGCTCAACCAGGCGACGATCCCGATCGGCCGGGCCAGCCCCTGGATCGTTCGGATCTCGGGGCCGGTGCGCAGCAGCGCCGCAGCCAGCGCCAGCACGAGCGCCGGCTTGGCCAGTTCCGAGGGCTGGAAGCGCTGGCCGGCCAGCACGATCCAGCGGTGCGTGCCCTTGATCTCGGGGCCCATCAGGGCGGCGACGAGCAGCAGCGACACGGCCGCCAGCAGCGCCCAGATCGTGCCCGGGCGGGCCAGGCGGTGGTAGTCCACCACGACCGTCAGGATCAGGAAGAACAGCCCGACCGTGAGGTGCAGCCCGGAGCTGAAGAGCCCGCGCGGCACGCCGCCGTGGATCGCCTCGGCGTAGACCCTCGCCGAGGCCGACATCAGGACCCCGCCGAGCAGCAGCGCGAGCGCGACGCTGGAAAAGAGCACGTCGGGCGCCAGGGCGCGGTAGCGGGCGATCGGGGCCGTGCTCACCGGGAGGTCTCCACGGCCAGGGCGCGCGCGGCGGCGGCGAAGGCGTCGCCCCGCGCGGCGTAGCCGGTGAAGGCGTCGAACGACGCGCAGGCGGGGGAGAGCAGGACGAGGTCGCCCGGCGCGGCCAGCGACGCGGCGTGGACCACGGCGTCGGCCAGCGCGCCGCGCCGCACGACCGGCGATCCGGCCGCCTCTAGCGCGGCAGCGATCCGCGGCCCGGCCTCGCCGAAGGTGACCGCGATCCCGCCCTGCTGCGCGAGCGCGGCGGCCAGCGGCCGGAAATCGGAGTCCTTGTCGCGGCCGCCCAGCAGCGTGAAGATCCGGGCCGCGGGGCCGAGCGTCTCGCGCATCGCGACCAGCGCCTCGAGCACGGCCCCGACGTTGGTCCCCTTCGAGTCGTCGACGAAGCGCACGCCGCGCACCAGCGCGACCTCCTGCAGCCGGTGCGGCAGCGGGGTGAAGGCCAGCGCGGCGCGGCGCAGCGGCTCGAGCGGGAAGCCCGCCGCGCGCAGCGCGACCGCCGCCGCCAGGACGTTGACGCGGTTGTGACGGCCGGGCAGCTGCAGTTCCGAGACCCCGGCCAGCGTCTCCTCGCGTCCGCCGACCGCCAGTCTCAGCTCGTCCTGCTCGACGAAGCCGCCCGCGCTCACGCGCTTCAGCGCGGAGACCTGGAGGACGGGCGGGCGGGCCGACGACGCCAGCGGCACCAGCTCCGGATCGTCCGCGACCAGCACCAGGGGGGCCCCCTTTGCGCGGCCGTCCGCCACGCGGTACTTGGCTGCGCGGTAGGCCTCGAAGCTGCCGTGCCGGTCCAGGTGGTCGGCCTGGACGTTCAGCAGGATCGCCGCCGCGGCGCGCAGCGCGTGGGTGGTCTCGAGCTGGAAGCTCGAGATCTCGACCGCGTACCAGCGCGCGCCGCCGTCGCCCTGGACGGCGTCGACCAGCGGCAGGCCGTAGTTGCCGCAGGCCACGGCGTCCTTGCCGGCGGCCTTGAGCATCTCGGCCACCAGCGCCGTCGTGGTCGTCTTGCCGTTGCTGCCGGTGATCAGCACCGCGCGGGCCCCGACTCGCTCGGCCACCAGGTCGAGCTCCGACACGATCGGCACGCCGCGCGCGCGGGCCGCGTCCAGCTCAGGCAGCGAAATCGGCACGCCGGGCGAGAGCACGACCAGGTCGGCCGCCGCGAAGTCGCGCGCGTCGTGACCGCCGCAGGCCAGCCGCACGCCGGCCGCGCCGAGCGCCACCACCTCGCGGTCGAGCTGCTCGACCGGCAGCGCGTCGGTCGCCGTCACGCGGTCGCCGCGGGCGAGCAGGAAGCGCGCCGCGGCCCGGCCCGAGCGGCCCAGCCCCACGACCAGCGCGTGCTTCGACTCGCCCATCGCCCGCCCCTAGCGCAGCTTCAGCGTCGCCAGCGTCGAGAGCGCCAGCAGGATGCCGAGGATCCAGAACCGGATCACCACCTTGCTCTCGTGCCAGCCGCCCAGCTCGAAGTGGTGGTGCAGCGGCGCCATGCGGAAGATCCGCTTGCCGCCGCGGTAGCGGTACGAGCCGACCTGCAGGATCACCGACGCCGCCTCGGCGACGAAGATCCCGCC
>JALOKP010000016.1 GCA_025456425.1 Acidobacteriota bacterium
CAGGCCTCCAACGCGCGGGCCAAGGTCAGCACCGACGGCGGCACGACCTACACCACGATCGAGGACCTCTCGAGCAACGCCGCGGCCTGGACCGACGTGACGCTCGACCTGGGGACCTTCGTGACGCGGACGGCGAGCATGCGCGTGCGCTTCGAGGCCGAGGAGACCTCGCAGATCAGCTCCGACCCGCTGACCGAGCTGCTGATCGACGACGTCCGCGTGGTGCGGCAGTACGACGGCTGCTTCCCGTTCGCGCCCTCGGAGACCCAGCCGCCCAACCCGGTCGGAGCGACGCTGCGCGCCGAGCGGCGCGCCGGCGACGTCGCGCTGGCGTGGACCGCGCCGGCGGCGGACGCACAGCATGACGCGGCCCGCTTCTACCCCGTGTACCGCTCGGCGACGGCGGTCGGCGGGTACGGCGCGTCGGGCGAGCCGACCTCGACCGCCTGGCGCGACACGAACGGCGGCGCGGCGGGCGGGACGGCGTTCTACCTGGTCGCCGCGAAGAACGCGGCCGGGACCTCGGGGGAGGAGCCGACGCCCTGAGGCGAGGCCCGGGGCCCAGCCACCGGCGCGCCGCCTGCGGCGGCGGCGGGGGCGTGGCTCCCCGGACCGCCGGTCGCGGCAAACACGGTCCCGGGCGGGCATGATTCCCGCCCCGGAGAGCTCGCGGATGCCCGCTCGGCGCCTCGCGATCGCCCTGCTTTCGGCGGGCCTGTTGGCCGCGCCGGGGACTTGGGCTGCCGGATCGGCCGCCGCTGCCGCATCCGCCGCCTCCGCCGGCGTCGTCCGCGAGACTCGCCCCCTTCCCGTCACCGGCGAGCCGGTCCCTAGCCTGGCCAGCTTCGATCGCGAGGTCCTGGCGCTGATGGAGCGCTGGGGAGTCCCGGGCGGCGCCCTCGCCGTGACCAAAGACGACCGCCTGGTCTACGCGCGTGGCTTCGGCTACGCCGACCTCGAGCGCGGACGGCCGGTCGGCCCGGACTCCCTGTTCCGGGTCGGCAGCGTCTCCAAGACGCTGACCGCGACGGCGATCCTCAAGCTGGTCGAGAAGAGAAAGCTCCGGCTGGAGGATCGCGTCTTCCCGATGTTCCCCGAGCTGACGCCGCCGGCCGGCACGCAGTCCGACCCGCGGCTGGCGCGGATCACGGTGCGCGAGCTGCTCAACCACTCGGCGGGCTGGGACCGGCTGACCTCGCTCGACCCGATGTTCGCGCCGCGCCTCACGGCGCAGGCGGTCGACGCGCGCATCCCCGCCGACGCCCGCACCGTGATCCGCTTCGTGCGCGGCCGGCCACTGGAGTTCACGCCGGGCGGACGGTTCGCCTACTCCAACTTCGGCTACGCGCTGCTCGGACGGGTGGTCGAGCGGGCCTCCGGGATGGGTTACGAGGAGTACGTGCGGAGCGAGGTGCTCGCCCCGCTCGGAATCACGCGGATGCGGATCGGGCGCTCGCGGCCCGCCGACCGGCCGCCGGAGGAAGTCCGGTACTACGACGCGCCGGGGCGCTCGCCGGTGCGGTCGGTCTTCCCGGCAGACGAGGAACTCGTCGCCTGGCCGGACGGTGGCTTTTTCGTCGAGGCGCTCGACAGCGCGGGGGGCTGGACCGCATCCGCGATCGACCTGGTGCGCTTCATGGCGGCGGTCGACGGTCTGCCCGAGCGGCCCGATCTGCTCGCGCAGGACACGCTGCGGCTGATGTGGCTGCGCCCGCAGCTCTCGACCTGGATGCTGAGCAACGTCTGGTACGGCCTGGGCTGGTACGTGCGGCCGGACGGGCCGCGTGCCGCGGTCTGGCACGGCGGGACGCTGTTCGGCACGACGGCGCTGCTGATGCGGATCACTGACGGGCGGGCGTTCGCCGCGGTCTTCAACACCAAGCCGGACGAGGCCGAGGCGTTCCTGTGGGAGGTCGAAGCGGTCCTGCGGCGCGCCGCGGCCCGCGTCGACGCCTGGCCGCGTGGCGACCTGTTCCCCCACTGGTACCCGGGCGACGCGGTCCCGCGGCCGGTCGCTGCGGAGGCGGAGCGCGCCGAGAAAGACGCGCCGCCGGCGTTCGCCTGGGACCCGGCGGGGATGGAGGAGTGCCGGGTGGTTTTCAGCGCCGACCCGCTCGCCGCGGGGCGCGTCGTCACGTCGGGCCGGTGGTTGCCGGGCGACCGCTGGACGCCCGATGAGGCGCTGTGGCGCCGCGCGACGGCGCTCTCCGGCGACGGTGGCTCGCTCTACTGGCGGGTCGAAGGACGCCGCGGCGATGAGCGGCGCGTCGGGCCACCCGCGGTACTCCGCGTGACCGCTGGCGCGCCGGAGCGCGCGGCAGCGGCGGGCGGCGCAGCCGACGGCCGGCAACGGTAGGGGCGGTGTCGCGCGGAGAGCCGGCGTCGCGTGCGAGGGCGCCGTCCGCGCAGGGGAGCTGGCGCGCGCAGGGGAGCTGGCGCGCGCAAACGGGGCCGCGCGAATCTACTGGCCCCGCGGTGCAAGACGGCGTCGAGGCGATGGGCGTGGCGACGCTCCCGCAGCGGTAGAGAGCCGTGCCGAACGCACACTCTTCGGAACGGAGCCGCCTTCATCGCACGGGGACCTGGTTCGAGAGCGGGCCGGCGCCCGCGGGCGCGGCGGAACCGGATCGTCGTGAACAACCCCGGACCTCCCAGCACCCCCGCTGCGCCGTGAGGCGGGCCGAGCACTTCGGATCTGTGCGACCGAGGCGGCTCTCTTCCGAAGAAAGTGCGTTCGGACCGGCTCTCTCCCCGCGGCAGCGGGTGGCGGCCCAGCCGAACGACACCGACCCCACACCGACAGCCGCAACCCCCCTCGCGACGCTGGCCGCGGAAGTCCGTCGCGCAAAGCGCGCAGGCCGTACACAGCGCGCCGTCGACGTGCGGGACGGCGGGGTGCTGGAAGTCGAAGCCCATGGACGGACGCGGGCAGGGGAGCGTGGGGGGGGGGCGGCCGCGCGTCTGCCGGCCCGCTCATTCAACACCTCGGCCCGCTCGCCCCGGGTGACGGTCCCGTCACGCGGGACCGCTCCGCTATCATCGCGCCTCGTTCCGATCACCCGGAGGCCCGATGCCGCGCACTGTCCTGCCAGCCTGCCGACCGCTTCCCGCCGTCGCCGGCCTCCCTTTCACCCTCCTCGTTCTCCTCCCCCTCCTCGCCGGCCTCGCGCTCCCCGGCGCTGCCGCCGGGCCGGCCTCCCCCCCGGGCCCGGCCGCCGCCCCGCTCGGCTACTACCGCCAGCCGGCCCTGCGCGGCGACACGATCGTCTTCGTCTCCGAAGGGGACCTCTGGAAGGTCTCGACGCGGGGCGGGGTGGCGTCGCGGCTGACCACCGACGCCGCGGGCGAGGGCTCCCCGGCGATCTCGCCCGACGGCACGACCGTCGCCTTCGTCGGCCGCTACGACGGCCCGGCGGAGGTCTACACGATGCCGCTCGCGGGTGGGACCCCGGTCCGGCACACCTGGCAGGCCTCCTCCGGCCGCGGCACGCCGATCGTCTCGGGCTGGACCAGCGACGGGCAGGTGATCTACGCGACGAGCGCGCGCTCGACGCTGCCGTCGGCCCAACTCGAGACGCTCGACCCGGCGACCGGCGCCTCGCGCCCGATCCCGCTGGCCGAGGCCTCCGACGGCGCGTGGAACGAGGCGGGCACGGCGCTCTTCTTCGTGCGCCTGCCGTTCCAGGGGAGCCACACCAAGCGCTACCGCGGCGGGACCGTCCAGCAGATCTGGCGCTGGGACGGAAATGTCGCCGAAGCGGTCCCGCTGACCGCCGACTACCCCGGCACCAGCCGCAATCCGATGGCCTGGAACGGCCGCGTCTACTTCCTGTCCGACCGCGACGGCACGATGAACCTGTGGTCGATGACCGGCGACGGGAAGGACGTGCGCCAGCACACGGCCCGCCCGTGGGACATCGCCGAGGCCTCGCTCGACGCGGGGCGGATCGCCTTCCGCTCCGGCGCGGACCTGTTCCTCTTCGACCTCGCGACGGGGACGGAGACGCCGCTCGCGATCACGCTGGGCTCGGACCTCGACCAGACCCGCGAGCGCACGGTCAAGGACCCGCTGAGCTGGACCACCTCCGCCCACCTCGCACCCGACGGCACGCGCGTCGTGCTCACCGCGCGCGGGCAGGTCTTCGTCGCGCCGGTCGGGCCCGGCCGGTTCGTCGAGGCCTCGCGCCGGCCCGGCGTGCGCTTCCGCGACGCGCGCTTCCTGCCCGACGGCAAGGCGCTGCTCTCGCTCTCGGACGAGTCGGGGGAGATCGAGCTCTGGACGCTGCCGGCCAACGGCGTCGGCGACGCCCGCCAGGTCACCCGGGACGGCGAGGTGCTGCGCTGGCTCGCGATCCCCTCCCCCGACGGCGCGCGGGCCGCGCACACCGACAAGAACCAGCGGCTGTGGCTGACCGAGCTGGCCACGGGCGCCACCCGCAAGCTGGACGAGAGCGCGATCGGCGACGTCGAGGAGCCGGCCTGGTCGCCCGACGGCCGCTGGCTGGCTGCCGCGGTGCCCGGCGACAACCTCAACCGGCGCGTCCGGCTCTACGCGGCCGAGGCCGGCGCGCGGACGGCGGACGGCGCTCCGGCCGCCGCGCTGTACGCGACGACCGATCGCTACGACAGCTCGAACCCCGTCTTCTCGGCCGACGGGAAGTGGCTCGTCTTCCTGTCCGAGCGGCACCTCGAATCGCTCGTCCCCGGGCCGTGGGGCCTGATGCAGCCCGAGCCGTTCTTCGACAAGACGACGCGGATCTACCTGCTGCCGCTGACGCCCGGCCTGCGCTCACCGTTCGAGCCCCCGGACGAGCTGCATCCGGCGGACGCGAAGAAGGACGAGGACGCCGCGAACGGCGACAAGAAGAAGGACGGCGCCGCCGCGGACGGCGCGAAGAAGAAGAAGGACGCCGCCGCGGACGAGGCGGGCAGGAAGACCGCTCCCGAGACGGCCGTCACGGCCGCGGGCCTCGAGGCCCGGCTGGTCGAGGTCCCGGTGCCGCCCGGCAACTACCGCGGCCTGTTCGCCACCGAGAAGTCGCTCTTCTGGCTCTCGTCCGCCACCGGAGAGCGCGGCAAGGCCGACCTGCAGGCGCTCGAGATCACCAGCGAGAAGCCGGAGGTGAAGACCGTGCTGGCCGGCGTGGCCTGGGCCGAGCCCAGCGCCGACGGCAAGAAGATCCTGGCCCGCAAGGACGACGCGCTCTACGTCTTCGCCGCCGCCGCCGCGCCGGTCTCCGACCTCGACAAGAAGAAGCTCGACCTCTCGGCCTTCACGCTGACCGTCGATCCGCGCGAGGAGTGGCGCCAGATGTTCAACGAAGCCTGGCGCCTGGAGCGCGACTACTTCTACGACCGGGCGATGCACGGCGTCGACTGGAACGCGATGCGCGCGCGCTACCTGCCGCTGGTCGAGCGCGTGCGGAGCCGCGGCGAGCTGTCCGACCTGCTGGCCCAGATGGTGAGCGAGGTCGAGGCGCTGCACACCTTCGTCTACGGCGGCGACGCGCGGAAGGGGGACGCCGAGCCGGATCCCGCCTTCCTGGGCGCGCGGCTGACGCGCGACGCGGCGGCCGGCGGTCTGCGCGTCGACTCGATCTACCGCTCCGATCCCGACCGGCCGGAGCTGGCCTCCCCGCTGGCGCGCCCCGGCGTCGACGTGAAGCCGGGCGACGTGATCCTGGCGATCGACGGCGTCGCGGCGCTCTCGGCCCCCGATCCCGGCGCACTGCTGCGCGCCAAGGCCGGCCGGCAGGTGCTGCTCTCCGTGAAGCCGGCCGCCGGCGGCGCGCCGCGCGAGGCGATCGTCCGGCCGCTCACGCCCGACGAGGACGCCGACCGCCGCTACCACGAGTGGGAGTACACCCGGCGCCTCCGGACCGACGAGGCCAGCGGCGGCTCGATCGGCTACGTCCACCTGCGCGCGATGGGGGGCGAGGACTACTCCTCGTGGGCCCGCGACTACTACCCGGTCTTCACGCGCCAGGGGCTGATCGTCGACGTCCGCCACAACCGCGGCGGCAACATCGACAGCTGGATCCTCTCGCGCCTGCTGCGCCGGGCCTGGTTCTACTGGAGCCAGCGCGTCGGCCGCGCGCCGTCCTGGAACATGCAGTACGCCTTCCGCGGCCACGTCGTGGTGCTGGTCGACCAGTTCACCGCCTCGGACGGCGAGGCCTTCGCCGAGGGGTTCCGGCGGCTCGGGCTCGGCCCGGTCGTCGGGATGCGGACCTGGGGCGGCGAGATCTGGCTCTCGTCGAGCAACGTGCTGGTCGACCGCGGGATCGCGACCGCGGCCGAGTTCGGCGTCTTCGGTCCCGAGGGGACCTGGCTGATCGAGGGGCACGGCGTCGAGCCCGACATCGTCGTCGACAACCTGCCGCGCGCCACCTTCGACGGCCAGGACGCGCAGCTCGAAGCGGCGATCCGCCTGCTGCAGGAGAAGATCGCCCAGGACCCGCGGCCGCTCCCGCCGGTCCCGCCGCTGCCGCGCAAGGGGCCGCCCGCGCGCTGAGCGGCCGGCTACGCCTGGTCTTCCGCTTCGGCCCCGGCCCCGGCCGGCCCGCGGGTCGGCGTGCCGAAACGCGTCCAGATCCAGTACGCCGGGACGCCGCTCAGCACGATCACCAGCCCCGGCCAGGTGGTCTCGCTGCGGTAGGCCACCAGCACCGCCATGATCACCAGCGCCGCGGCGATGTAGAGCAGCGGCACCACCGGGTAGCCCCAGGCCCGGTACGGCCGCTCGGCCTCGGGCCGGGTGCGGCGCAGGACGAAGATCGCGGCGATCGTCAGGACATAGAAGATCAGCACCGCGAAGACGACGTAGTCGAGCAGGTTGCCGTAGAGGTTGCCGTAGCGCTCCGCGCCGCCGGGACCGGCGCCCAGCCGCGTGCGCGGCAGGATCAGGAGCGACGCCCAGATCCCCTGCGCCACCAGCCCGGCCGCCGGGACGCGCTGCGCGTTCAGTCGGCCGACGCCGCGGAAAAACAGCCCGTCGCGGGCCATCACGTAGTAGACGCGGGCCCCGGCCAGGATCAGCCCGTTGTTGCAGCCGAAGGTCGAAATGGCGATCGCGACCGCCATGATCGTCGCGCCGGCCGGGCCGAAGATCACCCCCAGCATCGCGGTCCCGACCCGGTCGTCCGGCGCGTGCTGGATCCCCGACAGCGGCAGCACCAGCAGATACGCGACGTTCGCGAGCAGGTAGAGCCCGATCACCAGCGCGGTCCCCGCGGCCAGCGCGCGCGGGACGGTGCGGCGCGGGTCCTTCACCTCGCCGGCCGCGAAGGTGATGTTGTTCCAGGCGTCGGACGAGAAGAGCGAGCCGACCTGCGCCACGCAGAACGCGACCAGCAGGCCCAGCAGGCCGTCGCCGGCCGAGAGCGGCGGCAGGAACGCGAAGCGCGAGTTGACCGTCGTCTCCGCCCCCGCCGTGTCCCAGAAGCCGGCGAAGTTGGCGGCGATCGCCTCGGCGTTCCGGCCGACCAGCAGGCCCAGCACGATCACCGCGACCAGCGCCAGCGTCTTGGCCGAGGTCACGGTGTTCTGCAGCAGCTTGCCGAGGTGGATCCCGCGGGTGTTGATCGCCGTCAGCAGCGCAATCGAGAGGATTCCGACCAGTTGCTGCGTCGACAGGCTGACCGCGTAGCGCTCGGAGAGGTGGATCGGCGCGACGATCCAGGCCGCCGGGTCGATCGCCGGGACGAGCACCCCCAGGAAGCGCGCGAAGGCCACGCCGACCGCGGCGATCGTCCCGGTCTGGATCACCAGGAAGAGCGTCCAGCCGTAGAGGAAGCCCCAGAGCGGAGAGTAGGCCTCGCGCAGGAAGACGTACTGGCCGCCGGCCTGCGGCATCATCGAGGCCAGCTCGCCGTAGGACAGCGCGGCGGCGACGGTCAGCAGCCCGGTCACGGCCCAGGCGGCGAGCAGCCAGCCCCCCGAACCGAGCAGCCGCGCCATGTCGGCCGAGACGATGAAGATCCCCGAGCCGATCATCGACCCGGCCACGATCATCGTGGAATCGAGCAGGCCCAGGTCGCGCCGGAAACCACGCTCGCCCCCCGCGCCGTCGCGCTCCGCGCCCACCCGGTCCCTCCGCCCGCGGCGGCCCCGGCCTCACTCGTACCGGAGCGCCTCGATCGGGTCGAGCTTACTCGCCTTCCAGGCCGGATAGAAGCCGAAGACGATCCCGATCAGCGCGGCCGTGCCGAAGGCCATGGCGATCGACCCGGGAGTGACCACGACCGGCCAGCCGGCGTTCTCGGCGATCATCCGGCTGACCAGAATCCCGCCGCCGATTCCGAGCGCGCCACCGACGAGCGAGAGCACGATCGCCTCGATCAGGAACTGCGAGAGCACGTCGCGCCCCTTGGCCCCGACCGCCATCCGCACGCCGATCTCGCGCGTCCTCTCGGTCACCGAGACGAGCATGATGTTCATCACACCGATCCCGCCCACGATCAGCGAGATCAGCGCCGCCCAACCGAGCAGCATCGAGATCGTGCCCGCGCTCTGGTTGGCGAACGCGGCGATCTCTTCCTGCGATCTCATCATGAAGTCGTTGTCCTGGCCGGGCTGCAGCCGGCGGCGCTGGCGCAGCAGAGACTCCATCTCGGACATCGCCTGCGGGACCAGCGCCGGGTCCGCGGCCGCGACGAGGATGGCGCCCAGCCGGTTCCTCCCCTCCAGCCGCTTGAGGACCGTGGTGTAGGGGGCGACGATCGTGTCGTCCTGGTCCTGTCCCACCTGGGAGCCGCCCTTGGCCTCGAGCACGCCGACCACGCGGAACGGCACGTTCTTGATCCGGACCGTCTGGCCCACGGCGCCGCCCTGCGGGAAGAGCGCGTCGGCGACCGTCTTGCCCAGCACGGCCACCTTCGCGGCCCCCTTGACGTCGCCCTCGGTGAAGAAGCTGCCCTCCGAGACGTTCCAGGCCCGGATGAACGGCCACTCCACGCCGGCCCCCTGGATCTGCGTCCCCCAGTTCTGCTCGCCGGCCACGACCTGCGCCGCGATCCGCGAGCTGGGCGAGACGTAGGCCACGGAGGGGCACTCGGCCTTGATGGCTTCGGCATCTTCCTCGGTCAGGGTCGACTGCCCGGTGTGGATGCGAGCGCCCGACTGGGTCACCGCGCCGGGGAAGATCATGATGAAGTTCGAACCCATCGCGGCGATCGAGGACTCGATCGACTTCGCGGCACCGGCCCCGATCGCCACCATCACGATCACGCATCCCACCCCGAACACGATCCCCAGCACCGTGAGGGTGGAACGCATCTTGTGGCGCAGGATCGCCCGCAGCCCGATCCACACGATCGATCCGACGCGCTGCAGCCCGGTCACGGGTGCGCCTCCTGCGTCCGGCGGCGGCGCTCGACCGGGCCGTCCTGCACGATCTTCCCGTCGCGAAAGGTCACGGCTCGCCTGGCGTGCTCCGCGATGTCGTGCTCGTGGGTGATGATGATCACCGTCTTCCCCTCGTCGTTGAGCCGCTCGAAGATCCCCATCACGTCCTGCGAGGTGCGCGTGTCGAGATTGCCGGTCGGCTCGTCGGCCAGGATCACGGGCGGATCGGTGATCAGCGCGCGCGCGATCGCGACGCGCTGCTGCTGCCCGCCCGAGAGCTGGGCCGGCGTGTGCTTTTCGCGCCCGTCGAGGCCGACCCGATGGATGATCTCGCGGGCCCGCGCACGGCGCTCGCGCACCGACATCGGCGCCTGGCCGTAGATCAGGGGCAGCTCGACGTTCTCCAGCGCGGTGGTGCGCGAGAGCAGGTTGAAGTTCTGGTAGACGAAGCCCAGGCGCGAGTTGCGGATCTCCGCGCGCTGGTTGGCGCTCATCCGCGAGACGTCGACCCCGTCGAGCCGATAGGTCCCCTCGGTCGGCCGGTCGAGGCAGCCGAGGATGTTCATCAGCGTCGACTTGCCGGAGCCGGACGGCCCCATCACGGCGAGGAACTCGCCGGCCTCGATCGCCAGGTCGATCCCGTCGAGCGCGCGGACCTCGTTCTCGCCCGAAGCGTAGATCTTGACGATCTTCTGCATGTCGACCAGCGGCATGATGGCGGTTCGCTCCGGCCCGTGGCGCGGGGCCTACATCCGGCCCATGCCGGGCGGGCGGCCGGTCGTCTCGACCTTGGTCGTCGGGGACCCGACCACGACCTGGTCCCCTTCCTTCAGGTCGCCGCCGGTGACGACCGTGAAGCGGCCGTCGGTGATCCCGGTCTTGAGCTTCATCGGCTTGAGCGTGCCGCCGGCCTCGAGCAGGTAGACCGTCAGTTCGCGCGGACCGCCGCCGGGCTTCCCGCCGCCCCGGGGCGGTCCGCCGGAGCCGGCGCCGGGAGGGCCCTGCGGCGAGGCGGGAGGACCCTGCGCCGAGGCGGAAACTCCCGCGGCCGCGCTGGCGGTCCCCCCGGCGGTGGGCGGGGCGCCGGCCGCCGAGCCGGCCGCCGAGCCACTCCCCTCCGCCGCACCGGCGATCTTCGCGGTCTCCGGCGGCCGGAAGCGGAGCGCGGCGTTGGGGATCCGCAGCGCGTCCTTGACCGTCTCGATGTCGATCGTCACGTCCGCAGTCATCTTCGGGCGCAACTTCTCGCCCGGGTTCGCGACCTCGATCATCACCGGGTAGGTGATCACGTTCTGCTGCACGGTGGCGTTGAGCCGGATCTGCGTGATCGCGCCCAGGAACTCCTGCTCGGGGTAGGCGTCGACGGTGAAGTGGACCGGCAGCCCGATCCGGATCTTCCCGATGTCGGACTGGTCGACGTCGGCCTGCACCTGCATCCGCGTCAGGTCCTGCGCGATCGTGAAGAGCGTCGGGGCCTGGAACGACGCGGCCACGGTCTGTCCGACGTCGTATTGCCGGTCGACGACGACGCCGTCGATCGGCGAGGCGATCTTCGTGTAACGCTGGTTCGTCTCGGCCTGGTTCAGCGCGGCCTGGAGCTGGCGCACGACGGCCTCGTCCGCCTCGTAGGCCGCCTTGGCCGCGTCGTACTCCGTCGCCGCCGCCAGTCCTTCTTCGGACAGCCGCTTCTGGCGCTCGTAGGTGACCTTGCTGTTGCGCGCGTTGACCTCGGCGCGGGCCAGGTCGGCGCGCCGCTGCTCGACCTGCGCGATGAAGGGCGTCGGGTCGAGTTCGGCCAGCAACTGTCCCTTCTGGACGCGGCTGTTGAAGTCGGCGTAGAGCCTGGCGATGATCCCGGAAACCTGGCTGCCGACCTGCACGGTGGTCACCGCCGAGAGCGTGCCGGTGGCGGTGACGGTGGAGGTCACGGTCCCGCGGCTGAGCGCCTCGGTGCGGTACTCCGGAGGCGCCTCCTCCTGCTCGCGCAGCAGGAAGAACCACGCGGCGCCGCCGAGCAGCGCGAGGACGACGAGCCAGGTCAGGGCGGAGCGAAGCGGGCGGGCAGGCATGGGCCATCCGTGGGAAGGGGCGCGGGCCGGGCGCGACGCGAGAGGGTAGTCCGGGCCGCCCGGCCCCACAACCCGGGGTTCGCTATCCTTGGGCGCGATGCGACGCGGCTTCCGGATCGCGCTCCCCAACGGCCTGGTCGGCGATCCGCTGGTCGTCGTGCGCGTTCCCTGGCTGCCGCGCGTGCTCCTGTTGGACGCGGGAGACGCCGCCGGGTTGACGCCGCGGACGCTGCTCGACGCCGCCGACGTGCTGATCTCGCACCCCCACGTCGACCACGTCTTCGGGCTGGCGCGGCTGCTGCGCGTCCGGCTGGGCCGGCCCGAGCGCCCGCTGCGGCTGCTGGGGCCGCCGGGCCTGGCGGCGCGCGTGCGCAGCCACCTCGGCGGCTACTCCTGGAACCTGGTCGAAGCCTTCCCGCTCGACCTGACGGTGGTCGAGATCCACCCCGACCGGACCGAGACCTGGCGCTTTCCCACCTCGGCCGGATTCGAGCCGTACGCCGTCGGCCGCGGCCCCGCACCGGACCGGGCGCCGGTGCTGGCCGACGAACTGCTCGAGGTGCGCGCCGCGCCGCTCGACCACGGCGGCATTCCGTCGATCGCCTACCGGGTCGAGGAGCGGCGCGGGCTTCAGGTCGATCCGGCCGAGGTCGGGCGGATGGGCCTCGCGCCCGGGCCGTGGCTGGGCGAGCTGAAGGCCGCGGTACGGCGCGGCGCGCCCGAGGACGAGCCGCTCGCGTTGCCGGACGGCGGCACGGCCGCAGTGGGTGCGCTGCGCGACCGGCTGCTGCGCGTCACCGAGGGGGACACGCTGGCCTACGCCTGCGACGCGACCCCCTCCGAGTCGAATGTCGCCGCGCTCGTCGCGCTGGCGCGCGGCGTGCGGCGGCTGGTGATCGAGGCCCACTACCTCGACGCCGACCTCGACCTGGCGCGACGCAACGCCCACCTGACTGCCGCGATCGCGGGCCGGGTCGCGCGCGAGGCGGGAGTGGACGCGGTGATGCCGCTGCACGTCTCGCCGCGCTACGAGGAGCGGGTCGACGCGGTGCTGGCCGAGCTGGCGGCGGCGGCGGCGCCGGCCGCGGTGGAGACGCCCTGAGCGACTCCCGCACGGTGGCCACAAGCCTGTTGGTGGCTCCCGGCGGCCCCGCCCCGGAGCCGCGGCCACTGCCGGCGAGGCGGCACCCGGCCGAGGGCACCTGCCGCCGTACACCGAGAATGGCCGGAAATCCGCGCCGGGAGCGGCTTTCCTGCGGGACCAGCAACAGGCTCGCGGCCACCGTGGGGTGGGCTCGCGGCCGCTCCGCCCCCCCCTCCCGCCCCCCCCCAGGGCCGGACGGGACAGCGGAGCCGCCGCTCCCTAGATTTCCCCCGGGGGGACGGAGGGCGGCTATGAACCCGACGCTCACGCCGGCCCGGCTCGGCATGGTGGTACTGCGGTTCCAGGACGGCCGGATGGTCAAGGGCACGACGCAGGACTTCTTTCCGGACCGGACCGAGATCCACGTGCACGAGGACGGCGACGAGAGCCGGCCCGCGGTCAAGGTCGCTCTTGTCGGGCTCAAGGCGGTCTTCTTCGTCCGCACTTTCGAGGGCGACGCGGCCCACGAACTGGACGACGAGCTGGCCACCGCGCGGGGGCAGGGGCGCAAGGTCCTGGTGCACTTCCGCGACGGCGAGGTCCTGCGCGGCTTCACCGTCGGCTACAACCCGGCCAAGCGCGGCTTCTTCGTCATCCCCTCGGACCCCGGCTGCAACAACATGCGGGTCTACGTCTTCAACGAGGCGGTCGAGCGGATCGAATGGTGGCAGCCGTAGCGCAGCGCCGCGCGCTCCCGGGTCAGTCGCCCGCGGCGCGGACCTCCACCGGCCAGTCGTACAGCGGCGTCTCGCCGTCGGATGCGAGCACGCGCAGGCGGTAGGTCCCGCTGTCCCACGCGTCCGGCGGCCGGATCGCCAGCTGGAACGCGGCGTTGACGCGGGAGACCGCCAGCCGCTCGCGCACCAGCGGCCGGCCCGCCGCGTCGTCCAGCTCGACGAAGACCGTCTGGACCGCCGGCACCAGCTCCGGCACGCGCACGAACAGCGGCTCCCGGCCCGACAGCGTGACCGCGGGCGGCGGTGGCGCGGGCAGCCGGCGCCGGCCTGCCAGCACCAGGTGCGGGGTGCCGATCGGCTCGACGGCCGCGGCGGCAACGGGCGGCTGCTCCGTGGGGGCCGGCCGGGCATCCCGCGGCGCCGCGGATCGCAGCAGCAGCGCACCGAGCACGGCCGCGGCCGCCGTGGCCGCGACCGCCCAGCCCAGGAGCGCGAGCTCCCGCCGCGCGGCGCGCCGGGTGCGCCGCCCCGCCGCCGGGCCCCCGGCCTCGAGCGCGCGCCCGTCGAGCCCCAGCGCGGCCAGATCCTCGCGGCAGTCGGCGCACTCGGCGAAGTGCTCGCGCACCGCGCGCGCCTCGGCCGGCCCCAGCGCCTGCGGATCCTCCGCCCAGCGCACGAGCACGGGGGGCGGAACGTGCCCCGCCAGGTCCGCGGCCTCGCCTGCCCCCTCGGCGAACGGCGCGAAGGCGAGCCGGCAGTGCGCGTCGCGGTCGCCGAACTCGCGGAACAGCGCGTCCTCGGTCGGGCGCAGCAGCCCCGCCAGGAACGGCAGGATCCGCGCCCCGAACCAGGCGTGGGCGGCGATCTCGTCGGCGGGCACGCCGGACTCGGCCGCGCGCGCGGTCCACGAGGCGAGCGGTGCGAAGACCGGCTCGTGGGCCAGCGCGCGCGCGAAGCGCCGGGTCAGCTGCTGCGCTTCCGGCTGCGACGCGTCGGCCGCGGGCGTGCCGGGCGGCCGCGGGTGATTCTCGATCGCCTGCCGCACCCGCTCGCGCAGCTCGGCGCCCCCCTCGGTCCGCACGGTGGCTGCCAGGGCCAGGAAGCGGAAGCGCTCGAGCGGGTCGCCGACCGGCTCGGGGCCGGTCCCGCCTCCCGGGGCGGCCCGCGCCGCGCCGGCGAGCCCGTGGAGCGCCGCCCAGCGGCGCCGGCCGCGCATCTGCTCGAGCATCGAGCGCGCCGCGGCCCCCGCCATCGCCTCCTCGACCGCCGGGACCGGCTCGACCCGCAGCCGGCGCGCCAGCCGCACCAGCGCGTCGTCGGTCCGCTCGTCCAGCTCCGGCTCGGCCGCGGCCGGCCACTGGCGCTGGATCTGGCCGCGCACGAAGGCACGCGCCGCCGACCAGTCGATCTGCGGCGGGGCGAACGGGTGGCGCTCGGGGTGGTCGCTCATCGTCGTTCCGGGGGCGATTGAATGTACGCAGTCCGACCCGCTCGCGCCGGCCACGGTACACTTCCCGGCGACATGGGCTGCTGTTCGCCGCGTTGCGCCGCCGTTCTCGCCCGGACGATCGCTCCGGCAGCGCTCGTTCTCGCCGCACTGCTGACGGGGGCCTGCGGCCCCCCGGCCCCCTCCGATGCGAACCTGCCGCGGGTCGCGCTGTTCACCCGCAACTGGATGGCCCCGATCTACGAGGAGACGGTCCCCGACCCGGACGAGCTGGGCGGCACGGTGCGGCTCGCCCTGACTCCGGACGAGTACGAGCCCGCGGCCGTCGCGGTCCGGCTGCGCGACGGCCTCTCCGGGCTGCGGCTCGTCCCGTCCGCGCTCTCGGGGCCCGGCGGCGCAACGATTCCGGCGGCCGCCTTCGACGTCCGCGTGGTGCGGATGATCGAGCCGCGCGAGCGCTGGCCCAAGCTCGAGGAGCACCCGCTCCACCCGGGCACGCTCGACCCGCCCCCGGCCGGTGGCGTCGACCTTCCCGCGGCCACGACGCGCACCTTCTGGATCACGCTCCACGCCCCCGCCGACGCCCCGGCCGGCAGCTATCGCGGCGCGTTGGCGCTGCTCGCCGCGGATGGCGCCGAGCTGGCCGCGCTGCCGCTGGAGGTCGAGGTCTGGCCTTTCCGGCTGGCGGAGGCGCGCCCCGCGCTCTGGGTCTACGGCGACAACTGGCCGCTCTCCGCCGAGTCCCTCGCCGACAGCCGCGCGCACGGGATGAACACGATCTGCGTCAACCCGGGCTGGCCCAAGCAGTCGATTCCGAAACTGGTGGGAACGGGGTTCGTGTTCGAGGACGGCTTCGCGCCGACGATGGCCGCGGTCGAGCTGGCTCGCAAGTCCGGGCTGGGGCTGACCCACCCGGTGGGGATCATGCTCTACCAGTACATGGTCCGCTCCACCGTGGCGGGACTGAAGATGTCGGGCGTGCCGGTCCCGGAGAAGGCCCAGGGCGGCCTGGACTACAACGCCGGCTTCATGTTCCTGTACGAGGGGGGCGAGCCGGTCGAGGGGGTCGAGCGCTGGAAGGGCCCCTACCGCCCGTCGAAGGACCCCTACGCCCCGCCCGACACCGCCTTCGGCCGCTTCGTCTTCGAGGGCTGGGTGGCGGGGATGAAGACGCTCGACGCCGAGGCCGCGCGCCGCGGCTGGCAGCCCTTCTTCTACTACCTGGCGGACGAGCCGCACCAGACGCGCGGATCGTTCCGGCTGGCGATGGCGATGGTGCGCGCGGCGGCCGAGGCCGGCGCCGATTCCTTCATCACCTGCAACGAGCCGACCGTCTCCGAGCCGGACGAGGACGAGCTGTGGTTCAAGCCGGTCGGCGGCGAGCCGGCACTGCGGCTGGAGCCGCTCCTGAAGACACGCTCGTATCACAACCGCTACCTCGGCCCCGAGACGCGCGAGCGCACGCGCGCCGCCGGCGACCGCTACGGGACCTACATCAACATCTACGGCAACCGCCCGGAGGGGGTGCGCTACCAGGCCGGCTTCCTGACCTGGAAGCTGGGGCTCGACAACGTGATGTTCTGGGCCTGGGAGCCGGCTTCGGCGGCGTGCGGCGAGTCGCGCTGCTTCCTGCGCGACTGGGAAGCGTCGCGCGAGGGGATCGACGACCTGAAGTACCTCGAGGCGCTGGAGCGGGCGCTGGCCGACGGGCGCGGAGCCCCCGCGGCCCGCCAGGCGGCCCAGCAGACGCTCGAACGGCTGCGCGGCGAGATCGCCGATCGGGTTCGCGACATCGGTCGGGTCGACGGCGGCTCGGGGCGCTGGATCGACGGGCCGAAGTCCTGGCCATTGGCCCGCTACGACGAGGCACGCCGCGAAGTGGCCCAGGCGATCGCGACCCTGCAGCCCTGACCGGTGGGCTTGACGCCGCCTTACTGATCAGTTATATTCGACATCGAGACTCCCCCCCTGGCCCCCGACCGCACGCCGTGTCGGCGCGCGCGTCCCCGTGACCATGAGCCCAGACAACCGCTTCGACGGATTGGACAAACTGCGCGCCCGGCTCGAAGCCGGCGGCGGCGCCGAGAAGATCGAGCAGCAGCACGCCCGCGGGAAGCTGACCGCCCGCGAGCGGCTGGCCGCACTGTTCGACCCCGACAGCTTCATCGAGTACGGGCTGTGGGTGAAGCACCGCTCGGCCGAGCTGGCGGGGAAGGAGTTCCCGGCCGACGGCGTGATCACCGGCAAGGGGGAGATCGAGGGGCGCCCGGTCTTCGCCTTTTCGCAGGACTTCACCGTCGGGGGCGGAGCGGTCGGCGAGCGCCACGCGCAGAAGATCGTCGAGCTGCTCAACACGGCCCTGAAGTGCGGGATCCCGGTCGTCGGCTTCAACGACGGCGGCGGCGCGCGGATCCAGGAGGGGGTCGAGGCGCTCTCCGGCTACGGCCGGATCTTCTACCACAACACCCTGCTGTCGGGCGTGGTGCCGCAGATCTCGGTGATCGCCGGGCCGTGCGCCGGCGGCGCGGCCTACTCCCCTGCCCTGACCGACTTTCTGGTGATGGTCGAGGGGACCGCACATATGTTCATCGCCGGGCCCGAGGTGATCCGGGCCGCGACCGGCGAGACGATCAGCGACGAGGCGCTGGGCGGCGCCGCCGCGCACGCCTCGATCGCCGGGAATGTCCATCTCACCGGGCGCGACGACTACGACGCCGTCGCGCTGGTGAAGCGGCTGATCTCCTTCCTGCCGCAGAACAACCTCGAGTCGCCGACTGACGTCCCCTTCCCCGGCGGCGTGGTCGACGACCCGGCGATCGACGAGGTCGTGCCCGAGGATCCGCGGCAGGCCTACGATGTGCGCGACGTGCTGGCGCGGGTCGTCGACGGCGCCGACTTCCTCGAGCTGATGCCCGGCTTCGCGCCGAACATCGTGACCGGCTTCGCACGCCTGGGCGGCATGGCGGTCGGGATCGTCGCCAACCAGCCGCTGGTGCTGGCCGGCTCGCTCGACATCAACGCCTCCGACAAGGCCGCCCGCTTCATCCGTTCCTGCAACGTCTATAACGTCCCGCTGGTCACCTTCGTCGACGTCCCGGGGTTCCTGCCCGGGGTGGCCCAGGAGCACGGCGGAATCATCCGGCACGGGGCCAAGATGCTCTTCGCCTACTCGGCCTCGACGGTCCCCAAGTTGACCGTGATCCTGCGCAAGGCTTACGGCGGCGCCTATCTGGCGATGTGCTCAAAGGACCTGGGCGCGGAGAGCGTGCTGGCCTGGCCGACGGCCGAGATCGCCGTGATGGGACCGGAGGGCGCGGCCGGCGTGCTGCACCGCAAGGCGCTCAAGGCGGCCCGCGAGAAGGACCCGAAGGCGGCCGCGGCCCTGCTGGCCGAGAAGGTCGCGGAGTACCGGCGGACCCACGCCAATCCCTTCCGCGCCGCGGAGGGGCTGCACATCGACGACATCATCCGGCCGGCCTGGACCCGCCGCCTGCTGATCGAGCGGCTGGGGATCCTGCGCAACAAGCGCGAGCTGAGGCCGGCCAAGAAGCACGGGAACATGCCGCTCTGAGCGGCGACGACGAGCGAGGCGAGGCGCGATGAAGAAGCTCAGGATCACGGTCGGCGGCAAGGCGTACGACGTGACGGTGGAGGTCCTCGGCGAGGACGCGCAGGGGCTGGGGGCGCACATGGGAGCGCCGCTGCCGCCGCCCGGGCCGCGGCCCTCCGGGGCGTCGCCGCCGGTCCCCGGGCCGGTCGCTGGACCGCCTCCGGCGGTCGCTGCCGATCCCGATCTGATCCGCGCCCCGCTGGCGGGGACGGTGCAGAAGATCTTCGTCGGCGAGGGGGCGCACGTCGAGGAGAAGTCCCCGGTGGTGCTGCTCGACGCGATGAAGATGGACACCTACATCTATGCCTCGCGCTCGGGCACGGTCGAGAAGATCGAGGTCAGGCCCGGCGACACGGTGCAGGTCACCGACATCCTGCTCCGCTACCGGCCCGGCGCGTGAGCCGCGGAACCCGGAGCCTCCCGTGCCGCTGAGCATCCCTGGCGTCGCCCTGCTCGCCTTCGGTGTCGTCTTCCTGGGGATGACGCTGATCGCGCTGCTCCTGCTCGCGTTGCGCGCGCTAGGGCGGGCGCGCCCGGAACGCCCCGCGCGCGGCGCCGTGGCGGCGGGCGCGGGAACCGTGGCACTCCCTGGTGAGTTGCAGCCCGAGCTGATCGCGATCCTGGCCGCCGCGGCCGAGGAGGCGCTGGGGGCCCGGGCCCGCATCCACCGCGTCCACATCCACGGCGAGCCCGCCGCGCAGGCCTGGTCGCGCGCCGGGCGGCTGGACGTGCTCGCCTCGCACCGCGTCGCACCCAAGCGCACCAGCTAGCCCGCCCGGGGGAGGCCCGCACCCGTGTACGAACTGTTCCACTCGACCGGCCTCGCCAACATGACCTGGCAGCAGGGGGCGATGCTCGGCGTCGCGCTCCTGCTGCTCTACCTGGCGATCGTCAAGGGGTTCGAACCGCTGCTGCTGGTGCCGATCGGCTTCGGCGCTCTGATGGCCAACCTGCCGCTCTCCGGGCTGATGACCCCGCCGGCCTCCGAGCACGAGATCGGCGGGCTGTTCCACTACCTCTTCTACGGCGTGCGGCTCGAGATCTTCCCGCCGCTGATCTTCCTCGGCCTCGGCGCGATGACTGACTTCGGCCCGCTGCTCTCCAACCCCAAGACGCTGTTCCTGGGGGCGGCGGCGCAGATCGGGGTCTTCGGCACCTTCCTCGCCGCCTGCTGGATGGGGTTCACGCCGCAGGAGGCGGCCTCGATCGGGATCATCGGCGGTGCCGACGGCCCGACCTCGATCTACCTGACGATGAAGCTGGCACCTCACCTGCTGGGGCCGATCGCGGTCTCCGCCTACTCCTACATGGCGCTCGTCCCGCTGATCCAGCCGCCGATCATGCGCCTTCTGACGACCGAGAAGGAGCGGAAGATCCGGATGCAGGCCGACTTCATCGTACCGCGGTCGATCCGGATCATCTTCCCGATCGCGGTCACGATCGTCGGCGCGCTGCTGGTGCCGGCGGCGACCAGCCTGATCGGGCTGCTCATGTTCGGCAACCTGCTGCGCGAGTGCGGCACGACCGAGCGGCTGTCCAACACCGCGCAGAACGCGCTGATCAACACGGTGACGATCCTGCTCGGGCTGTCGGTCGGGGTCTCGATGGACGGGACCAGCTTCCTGCGGCCGCAGACGATCAAGATCCTGGTGCTGGGGTGCGCCGCCTTCGCGCTCTCGACCGCCGGCGGGGTGCTGCTGGGGAAGCTGATGGCGAAGCTGCCGGGCAGCCCGGTCAACCCGCTGATCGGCGCCGCCGGCGTCTCGGCCGTGCCGATGGCGGCCCGGGTGGCCCACAACGTCGCCCAGGAGTCCGACCCCCACAACTACCTGCTGATGTACGCGATGGGACCGAACGTCGCCGGGGTGATCGGGACCGCGCTGGCTGCGGGGGCGCTGCTGGCGCTCCTGGGCTGAGACTCGGGCCGGCTCGGAGGGCAACCCCTGCGGGTTCGCGGCAGAATCGGCTCTGCAACCCCGGGAATCGGCGTATATCCATCCCACCCCCGGGGAGGTTTGATGGCCGCCGTCCGCCTGGCCCGCCGCGCCGTGCGCGCCGCGCTGGTCCTTGCCTGCACGCTCACCGCGCTCGCCGCGGCCGCCCAGGCCCCGCCCGAGGTCGGCCCAACGCTGCGCTTCGACGCCGACGGCTCGACGCTGCGCTGGGACGGCGTCCCCGGGGCGGCGGCATACGACCTGTACCGCGGCGCGCGCGCCGATGGCGGCGACCTGGCGTGCCTCGTGTTCCGCGAGCCGGGGCTCTCGGCCTCCGACCCGGACGCACCGGGGCTCCTCTTCACCTACCTCGTCGCGGCCTGGAACCCCGCCGGCGAGGGGCCGCTGGGCGAGGCTTCCGACGGCACCCCGCGGGCCGCCGCCGTGCGCTGCGCCGACGACGACGGCGACCTGGTGCGCGACGACCGCGACAACTGCCCCGCCGCGGCCAACCCGTCGCAGGCCGACCAGAACGCCGACGGGCTGGGCGACGCCTGCGACCCGAAGACCTACACCTTCGACGGGGACCTGCCGGGCCTGCGGCCGGCGGAGGTGACGCAGTACGGCGCCGCCAACGGCGGCTTCCTGGTGCGCGACGCGGCGGGCGACCTCGCCGTGTCGTACGACGGCTCGGGGCAGGGCTGCGTCGACGCCTTCGACCGCCTGCCGCAGGACGGCCCGCAGCAGGGCCAGGCGGTCTACCTGGACACGACCGCGCTCTCCGACTCGTTCGAGGTGAATCTCTGGAACGAGGGGAGCTACGCCGAGAACGCGGGCGGCGGCCTGCTCTTCCGGATCGACGCGTCCGGTACCGCCTTCGCCTGGGTCCGGCGCGGCCGCGAACTCACCGCGCTCGGCCAGGCCGCGCTCGGCGGGGCGACGCGCCTGCGCCTGCGGCTGGCGAAGGACTTCGGGACGCAGTCGACACTGCGGCTGGATCGCTGGAACGGCTCGGGCTGGGACCTCGACGCCGGCGTCTTCCCGATCGCCGACGACCGCCGGCTGTTCGGGCGCGGGCTCGGACTGTCCGACCTGGTCGACGGGCGGCGGCCGCTGCTGCGCCTGACGGCGGAGGCGACGCTTCCCGCGGCGCCGCTGGCGCTGTTCCGCACGCACGACGGGCTCGCGGACTGGAAGCTGTTCCAGCGCGGCCCCGCGGGGCACGCGCCGATCCCGGTGCCGGTCGCCTACCGCGCCGCGGGCGCGGCGCGGCTGGAGCTGCGGCTGGTCGAGAGCGCGAACGGCGCGCCGCTGCCCGGCTTCGACTGGGCGGACCACGCCGTCCCGGTCTCGGCGGCGCCGGCCGGCGCCTCCGTCTCGTTCGTACTGGATGAGGTCCCCGCGGGCGGCAACTATGACCTCGAGGCACGGCTGGTCGATGCTGCGACCGGCCAGGTGCTCGGCGCCGACACGGTCGCCGAGATCGCGGTCGGCGACGTCTTCCTGGCGATCGGCCAGTCGAACATGTCGGGCTACTCCGGAACCCTCGACCCGGCCGAGCCGCCGATCGATCGCGTCCACCTGTTCGGGAACGACTACGCCTGGAAGCGCGCCCGCGAGCCGATGGACGACGGCACCGACCAGGTCGACCGGGTCAGCGAAGAAGCGCCGGCCCACACGCTCATGCTGCGCTTCGCCAAGGAGATCGAGAGCACGGTCGGCGTGCCGGTCGCGATCATTCCGGCCCCGCTGGGCGGGACGAACCTCTACAGCCAGTGGCAGCGCAACGCGGCCGAACCGGCGAACCGCGGCACGCTCTACGGCTCGGCGATCGCGCGGGTCCTGGCCCAGGGCTACGCCCACCCGATCCGCGGCGCGCTCTGGTACCAGGGCGAGTCGGACGCCGGCCGCGGCACCGACCTGTACCTGGCCGACCTGCGCGCGCTGGTCTCGAACCTGCGGACCGACCTTGGCGCGCCGAGTCTCTTCTTCGGCAACTGCCAGCTCGCGACCTTCCTCACCGCCGACTACGAAACCTGGCTGCCGATCCAGGAGGCGCAGCGCCGCCAGGGGCTCGACCCGCTGTCGGGCGTGATTCCGCTCGTCGACCAGCCACGCTCGGACACGATCCACCTCAGCGTCGAGGGCTACAAGACGGCAGGCGTGCGGCTGTCGCGGGTCGTGCGGGCCGGCTCGTACGGGCAGCCGGCGGTCCAGGTGCCGAAACTGGTCTCCGCGAAGTTCGCCAACGGCGCCCGGACCGAGATCGAGGTCCGCTGGGACAGGAACGTGACCCCCGGGGCGCCCGGACTGTTCCGCGCGCAGGACGGTGGAACGCCGCTTCAGCCGGTCTCCGGTACGGGAAGCGGCAACACGATGCGGCTGCTGTTCTCGCGTTCGCTCGCGTCGAACGCCACGGTCTCGTACGGCTACAGCCGCAACCCGACCTCGGCGTGGGTCGTCGGCGCGGACGGCTCGGGGCCGGTGCTGGCGTTCTACCGGGTCGCTGTGGGCCCGTTCTAACCGGGGACAGCTACCGTAACCGGGGACAGCTACCGTAAGTCGGTAAGCCGGTCTATCCGGGGACAGCTACCGTAAGTCGGTAAGCCGCGTGCGGCGGCGCGCGCGGTACCCTTATATCGTCTCGGCACGCCGACTTCCGCGCATGAACGCAGAGTTACGGGGCCATGCTGTCCCCGTAATTCGCGGCTTACCGACTTACGGTAGCTGTCCCCGATTTGCTAGTACTCGACGACCTTGTCCACGCGAAGCAGCCACCCAGCCTCGCCCGGTGCCAGCTTGTACTGCAGCTGACGCCACTTTCCGCTCGGCTGGGTGTTCGTGTCCCCTCCCGCGTAGAGCGGGAAGCGCTGGACCAGGGTCGACTCGACGACCGCGAACTCGTCGTGGCCCATGTAGCCCTTCGAAGCCTTCGGGTCGTCGGCTACCGGCGGCAGGTAGATCTCGCTCAGGGACTTCTTCTGGTTGGCCGAGAAGGCGATCAGCGAGCCATACGATCCGCTGCCGGCGGACTGGACGTAGACATAGACCTCCGGCGAGCCGTCGACGTTGAGGTCGGCCACCTCGGCCCCGACGACGGTCCCATCGGCCTCCCGCTCCACCGGTGCGTTGTCGATCTCGAGGCCGCTGGGGGTGATCGTCACCTTGTTGAGCGACGACGCGTTGGGGCAGGTCACGCGGAAGGTGATCCCCTGCAACTCGAGCGTCCGGGCGAATCCTGCGGGCTCCGGGGGCGCGGGTCGCGACTCGTCCCGCGGGCCGCACGCCGCGAAGGCGAAGGCCAGTCCCAGCAGGGCGAGGCCCGTGATCCGTCTTGTCATCGTTTCCCTCCGGGGGCCGGCCTGGGCCCCGTTTCCGCCAGCAGCTTGTCGCGCCGCTTCAGGATCGCGCCGATCTGCGCGTTGCTCAGGAGGCCGCCCAGCGCCTGCTTGAGCTGCGCCTCGTTCAGCGCGGCCAGCTTCTCGCGCAGACCGGGCGCGATCTCCAGCGGCACGTCGACCAGTCCGGGCGGGCGCCCCGTGCCGAGCCGGAAGGCCCGGGTGTGGTCGATCAGGTGGAGTTTCCAGTCCCCGGGCGTGTAGAGGATGTTCCCCTGGTTGCGATCGGCGTTGTAGATCAGCGCGTCGAAGACCCGCATCACCTGGGTCTGCCGCTTGAAGGACTCGGCGTCGTAGGGCTCGAGCTTCTCGGTCACCCGCCGGCCCTCGTCGATCGCGTTCTCGACCCAGTCCTGCACCGCGCCGGCGGTCCCGTCGACGGTCCGCTCGACCGCCACCGGCACCATGTTCATGTCGAGCAGCCGGTCCAGCCTGTAGGCCGCGACATCGTAGACATAGCGGTCGTTGAACTGCATCTCCAGCCGCCCGGCGACGCGCACCGTCGAGTCGTGCGTCTCGTCGACGTACTTGAACGCGGCGCGGCGGGTCAGGCCGTCCTTCTGCAGCGTCAGGCGCCTGGGGCGGGTGATGCCGGACCCGATGTCCTCGGTCTTCGTGACCTGGGCCGTCTTCAGGAACGCTTCGAGCGCCGGGTCGGGCATCCCCTGCACCACGACCGGGCGGATCGGCTCCCGGGTCTCGGCCACGGCCGTGGTGTCCCCCGGCTCGGCCGGGTAGAAGACCCTGATCGCGCCCCCCTGCGCGATGACCGCGGCGCTGCGGCCGCGGTAGACCGCGCTGAGCATCCCGGTGTCGGCGCGCAGCAGGCGCCCGCCGAAGCGCGACGTGACGCGACCGCCCGGCGTCGTCGTGTGGCCGACGACCGCGGCCTTGGCGCCCAGTTTCGCCAGCGCAGCGTCGAAGATCGGCAGCTCCTGCGGCTCCGGGTTGAGCGAGCTGCCGCGGTACCAGAACGGGTTCTCGTTGTTGAAGGCGTAGGCCCCGGCGCTGGCCAGCAGGACCTCGGCCGCCTTCGCCGCCGCCGCCGGCAGGGGCCTCCCCCCCGCCTCGGCCTGCTCCACCTTCTGCCCGGCCTTCTGGAACGACTCGACGAAGCTGGTCTCGGGGTCGAGCACGCCGGCCGCGACCAGCGACTCCCGCGCCTCGATGTAGACCCGGATCTCCTGCATCAGCTGCCGGTTCAGCGCTTCGGCCCCTTCCGAGGCGATGCTCTCCGGCAGCCCGCCGTGGACGTACGCGACGTCGTCGATCACCAGGATGAAGGACTTGGAGAGCAGCCAGCGGCCGTACGGGCCGTCCGGCGCGAAGGCCTTCCGGCGCTCGAAGTAGCCGGGCGGGTAGCTCTCGTCGAACTGCAGCAGCACCCCTTCCGGGCCCGACTCCGCCCCGCTGTTGCGCATGAAGCGGGCCAGCGCCTGCTCCCGCTCCTTCGGGGGCGAGGCCTCGGCGAAGGCGGCGTAACCGGCCTTCGGGACGTAGCGCAGATCGCCGACCAGGTTCATGACCTCGTGGTTGCCGAGCAGCACGTGGACCTGCCCGCCGGCCTGCGGCGCCTCGCGCTCGAGCCGCATGATCAGGTCGAGCACCTCGCGCTCCTGCGGGCCGCGATCGAGCAGATCGCCCAGCATGACGAGGTGCGCCTTCCCGCCGCTCCAGGCCAGCTTGTCGTCGACGAGACCGGAGGCGCGGAGCAGCTCGACCAGCGGTTCGTAAGCCCCGTGCACGTCGCCGATCGCGACGACCCGCTCGGCGCCGGTGACGCGCCACGGCGCGGCGTCGGCCGGGGCCGCGGCCCGGGCGGGGGGAAGCGTGTCGAGAGCGGCCGCGAGCAGGGCCAGCGCGGCGAGGAGGTGTGAAGCGCGTCGCGGCGGACGGTTCATAGCGGTCCCTCGATCGGCAGCGTGATGCGGAAGGTGGCGCCGCGCCCGGGCGCGCTGCGGGCCTCGATCTCGCCGCCGTGCTCGCGCACGATGCGCCGGCAGATCGCGAGGCCCCAGCCGGTCCCCTCGCCGCGGGGCTTGGTCGTGAAGCCGGCCTCGAAGATCCGCTCCCGGTCCTCTTCGGGAATCTCCGGTCCGGTGTTCTCGATCTCGATCACGGCCACTCCCCCCTCCGCGAAGCTGCGCACGGTGATGGTGCCCTGACCGCGGATCGCCTGCACGCCGTTCCGCAGGATGTTGAGGAAGACCTGGTTGACCTCGTCCGGCCGGCAACGGACCTTCGGGAGCGGGCCGTAGGCCCGTTCCACCGCCACCCGCGGGTGCATCTCGTGCGCCAGCAGGGCCAGCGACGACTCGATCCCCTCCCTCAGGTCGACCCGCTCGACCGGGGCGGCGTCGAGCCGGGAGAAGGCGCGCAGCGTCTGGACGACCTTACGGATCCGTTCGCTGGCCTCCTGCAGCAGGTCGATCAGCTCGTTCAGGCCGTCCGTCCGGCCCGCGGCGAGCCGGGCCCGGACCAGCTCCAGAGACGAGAGGATCGCCCCCAGCGGGGTGTGGATCTCGTGCGCGACGCCGGCCACGATCCGCCCCAGCGCCGCCATCCGCTCGGTGCGCAGCAGGTCGGCCTGCTCCTCCCGCAGCTGCTCGATCGCCGCCTGCAGCTCGCGCGCGCGCCCGGCCAGCTGTTCGGCCTCCGCGGTCCGCCGCGCGATCTCCAGGTCGAGCCCGCGGGCCAGCTCGATCAGGTGCCGCTCGAGGCCCAGCGTCAGCGTCACGTCGCGCAGCAGCTCGACCAGGTGCGTGACCCGCCCCGCGGCGTCGCGGACCGGGACCAGGGTCACTTCCCAAACGCCGGGCGGCGCCGCCGGCCCGGCGGGATCGGCCCGCTCCATCATCCAGCGCAGCGCGTTCCCCTCCTGCAGCACCTCGCCCGCGCGACAGGGAGGGCACGGCGTCTCGCGGCCGAAGTGGACGGCCCAGCAGGGCCGGCCGGCGGCCTCGCCGAACGACGCGCGGGCCGCGGCGTTCTGCTCGCGGATCGTGCGCGCCGGGTCGAGCACCGCAGCGGGGTCGGCGTGGGCGCTGAAGAGCGCGCGGCAGGGATCGGGGATCCCGGGCGCGTCGGTCACAGGAGGGCCCGGAACAGCTTCTCGCGGAACGCCGCCATGTCCTCGGTCCGCCGCGCCAGCTCGGCCAGCAGCAGGGCCCGCTCGCCGGCGCGGCGCAGCACCAGCAGCAGCTCCTCGTTGCGCCAGGGCTTCTCGAGGAAGTGATAGAGCCCGACCTCGTTGATCGCGCGGATCGCGGCGTCCTTGTCGGCGTACCCGGTGAGCACGATCCGACTCGACTCGGGATGCAGCTCGCGGACCTTCGACAGGAACTGCAGCCCGTCCATCCCCGGCATCAGGTAGTCGGCCACGACGACGTGCGCCGGGTGCTGCTCGAGGTGGCGCAGCGCGGCGACCGGATCGTTGAAAAGCTGCACGGAGAAGGCGTCCTCGCCCGCGAACAGGAACGACAGCGTGCGCGTCACCAGTGCGTCGTCGTCCACGAGGACGACCTCGATCTTCGCGTTCCCCGGCCCGCCCATCGTCTCCCCTTGCCGCCGCTCAGCCGGCCAGCGTGCGCAGCCGGCCGACCAGGTCGCGCATCAGGCTGCGGCTGATCTCGCTGTGCTCGGCGAGCACGTCGAAGAAGTCCTCGCGGTCGATCGCCAGCACCCGGACCGGGCCGGCCGCGAGGGCGCGCGCCGAGCGCGGCTCGTCGTCCAGCAGCGACCAGGTGCCCAGCGCCTCGCCTCCGCCCACCGTCCCCATGGGCGCCCCGCCGCGGCTCAGCGCCACGCTGCCGTCGAGCACCACGAACAGGCTGTCGGGCGGCGCGCCCTCGTCGAACAGCAGGCTTCCGTCGGGCAGCACGCGCTCGTGAGCGATCGCGGCGATCAGCGCCAGCTGGTCGGTGGTGACGCCGCGAAAGGCGTCGACGCCACGCAGCGCGACGGCCCGGTCGAGCAGCGACATCGTCACGCGCCGGTCCCCCTCGCCCGCACCGTCCCTCCGCACGATCCGGCGGGCCTCCTCGCGCAGGACCTCGTCGTCGTGGTCCCAGCGGCGCGAGGCCGCCGCCTCCGCCCACGGCAGGCTGTGCGCCGCCGCGACCCGCAGCGCGGCGGCGGCGGTCCACGGGTCGGCGCCCAGCGCCAGCTCCCGCAGCGCCTCGCCGCGGCGGGGGGAAGGGTAACCGATCGGCTCCCCGTGCCGCATCTCGATCACGTGTGCCGGTTCGTCCTCGAGCATCGGCACGACCGCGGCCCGGAGCGGCCGCGGCAGGGCCGAGTCGAGCAGCTCGAGGGCGTTGTCCCGCAGGTCCTTGCGCCCCGACTCGAGCCCGCGCGCCACCGCCTGGGCCGCCTTGGGACCGAGCCGCAGGCGCAGCAGCGACAGCACGCGCCGCCGCGTCCGCTCCAGCTCGTCGCGCAGCCGGGCCGCCAGGAACCCGGCCGCCGGCCCCGGCTCTGCCGCGACCGCGCCGAAGGCCGCCAGGGCCCGGGCGTGCCGCTCGCCGTCGGCGGCGATCTGCGGGTCGACCAGCTCGGGGCCGGCCAGGAGGTTCTCGGGGTCGCGCTGGCGCAGCCGCTCGATCGCGTGGATCGCCGCCTCGCGCACGTTCTCGTCCGGGTGGCCGAGGTGCTCGACCAGCAGCGCGATCGCTCCCGAGGAGCCGAGCGCGCGCAGCACCGGCGGAACATGCTGCAGCGCCGCGACCGCGGCGCGGCGCACCGCACGGGTCCCGTCCGGCGGGGCCTCGAGCGCGGTCCGCAGCGGCTCGATCGCCTCGGCCCCCAGCGCGACCAGCGCGCGGTGCGCCGCCGGCCGGGTGCGGTGCGAGCCGAGCATCGCGACCAGGAGCGGGGCCAGGTCGGCGCGCCCCAGCCGGCCCGCGCTCTCGGCGGCGTCGGAGCGGACCTCGGGGTCGGGGTCGTCGAGCAGCGCGTCGAGCTGCCCGGCCAGCGCCGAGTCGAACGGCAGCAGGCCGATCGCGCGGGTCGCCGCGCGGCGCAGCGGCGCCGGCGCGTCGGCGGCCAGCATGCCGGTGAGCACGTGGGCCGCGACCGGCGTGAACTCGGGGCCGAGCCGCCGCACCAGCAGCGCGAGCATCACCCCCTGGGTGTCGGGCGTCTTGTTTCCGATCAGGGCGAGCGCCCGCTCGCGGCGCTCCTCGGGGGTCTGGGCCAGCACCAGGTCCAGTCCCTTGGCCAGCAGGTCCTGGTCGGCCTCCTCCAGCCGGTCGAGCAGCTCGGGCGGCATCCCCGACGCCCCGGGGGCGAGGAACACTCCCAGCACGCGCGCGCGGACCTCGGGGCTCTCGTGGCGCGCCAGCGCGGCCAGTTCGGGCTCGAGGTCGGGCCCCGGCGCGAGCGCCGCCATCTCGAGCGCGATCCCGATCGTCTGCGGATCCGCCGCAGCCAGCGCGCGGCGCACGCCGGCCCGCGCGTCGGCGTCGATCAGCGAGGCGTCCAGCTCGTAGCTGGCGCGCGCGCTCTTCGCTCCCAGCGACGTCGCCAGTTCGTCGATGTACGACTGCCGCAGCCGGCGCGCCAGCAGCAGCCAGAGCGCGAGCAGCACCAGGTTGACCCAGCCGATCGCCCCGATCGAGAGGTTCAGCCAGGTCGCCAGCACCAGCAGCACCAGCCCGCCGGTCGCGTCGCCCAGCCGGTCCAGCACCATGTCGATCGCCGACTTGACCTGGACCTTGATCTCCATCGGGACCGGCAGGTAGGCCAGCTCCTTGCTGGAGCGGTCGATCGAGTGCTTGAAGGCCCCGTCGCTGGCCTTCATGAAGACCGCGGCCCACAGCCCGCCGGCCACGATCAGCGTCGTCTCGCCCGCCAGCAGCGAGAGCGGCAGCACCAGGATCGCCGCGCCCAGGCCCAGCGAGCGCAGGACCGGCCGCACGACCCCGAGCTGGACCACCAGGCCGATCGCCGACATCGCGGACAGCGCGGCCGCGAAGAAGGCGGTCAGCTCGTCGCGGTCGAACCCCGCCCCGGCCGCCGCCGCCTTGAACTGGAAGTCGACGATCGTCGTCGCCAGCGCACCGACGAAGACCAGCGAAGCCAGCACCTTCAGGTGCGGCGAGGCGGCGATCTTCTGCGCGCTGACCGCCAGGCTCCAGGGCAGGACCTCGTCACGGCGGGTTCGCAGCACCGGCAGGCGGTAGCTCGCGATCAGCCGCACCAGCACGATCGCGACGACCAGCAGCCCGGCGACCACCAGCAGCAGCTGCTCGGTCCCGACCTTCAGCGCCAGCACGCTGGCCAGGGCGCCACCGACGATCGCCCCCGCGATCCCGCCGCCGCCGACCAGCCCGAACACGCGCTTGGCCTCGCGCGTGGTGAAGACCTCGTTGGCCAGGGTCCAGACCTGGACCGGCGCCGCGATCCCGAAGAAGCCGACCCAGATGTAGAGCACCGGGTAAAGCCAGCGCAGCCCCATCCGGGCCAGGAACCAGAACAGCACCAGGTTCGAGATGAAGAAGGCCAGGGTCCAGGTCGTCAGCCGGGCCGCCGAGACCCGCCGTGAGAGCCGGATGTAGCCGTCGACGAAGATCCCGACCAGCAGCGCGATCCCGAAGATCACGTAGGGGAGCTTCATCGCGCTGAAGGCCGAGATGAACAGCGCGTCGCGGACGGCCTTGAGGATCAGGTAGGACGCGATGACGACGCCCAGGTAGAGCGTCAGCAGCAGGGCCCGCCGCCCCTCGCCGCGGCGCAGCGCGAAGGTCCGGTGGAGCCAGGCCACGATCCGGTTCGGGGGGACCATCGCGCCCTGCCGCCCCGCTTCCCGCGCGCGCTCAGGCGCCGAGGATGTTCATGCCGCAGTCGACGAACAGCGTGGCCCCGGTCACCCCGGACGACAGCTCCGAGGCCAGGTAGACCGCCGTGCCGCCGACGTCGACCCCCTCGACCCCGCGCCGCAGCGGCGAGCGCCGCTCGGACTCGGAGAGCATCGACTTGAGCCCGCCGATCCCCGACGCGGCCAGCGTCTTGAACGCGCCGCCGGAGATCGCGTTGACGCGGATCTTCTCGGGCCCCAGCTCCTCGGCCAGGTAGCGCACGCTGGACTCGAGCGCGGCCTTGCAGGCCCCCATCGCGTTGTAGCCGGGAAAGACCTTGTCGCCGCCGTAGTGGCTCATCGTCATGATCGAGCCGCCGCCGGCCGCGGCCAGCAGCGGCCGCGCGCCGCGCGCGACGGCGATCAGCGAGTAGACCGAGGTGTCCATCGCCATCAGGAACGAGGCCCGCGGGGTCTCGACGAACTTGCCGGGCTGCAGGTACTCGCGGTCGGCGAAGGCGATCGAGTGGACCACGAAGTCGAGCCGCGGGAAGTCCTTCGCGTAGAGCTCGAACAGCCGGACGACGTCCTGGTCCTTGCAGACGTCGCAGGGCGCGATCCAGGGGTCGGCGATGTTCAGCGCGTCGACCGCGAAGCGCGTGCGGGCCTCGTTCTTCTCGCCGGGGAGCGCGTTGAAGGCCAGCTCCGCCCCGGCCTCCTCCAGCGCCTTGGCGATGTGCCAGGCGTAGGAGCGCTCGTTCGCGATCCCGAGGATCAGCCCGTACTTGCCGTCGAGCAGCGCCATGCGGCCTCCGCCGGTTCCGAACTAGGTGAAGAGGGGCGAGGGGTAGCGCCCCTCGATCGCCAGCAGGCCCGCGATCTCGTCGTCCATCGCGTCGCGGGACCCGTCGACCACGTCCAGCTCGTGCCGGGCGCGCCGGCAGGCCTCGTCGACGAAGCGGCGGGTCAGCAGGATCTCGCGCCGCGCGCCCTCCTCGCCCTTGTCGCGGGCCAGCGTGCTGGCGCGCGAGAGCGCGGCGGAGGCGGCGTAGAGCTGGATCGCGGCATCGGCCAGCCGACGGATCGTGTACTGCGCGCCGAGGATCGCGCGGCGGTGCTTGCGCAGCGTGGCGCGCACCGTCTCGCCGAACAGCGCAAGCGTCGCGCCGAACTGCGCGGCCTCGGCCGCCAGCGCGGGGGTGGCCCAGCGCGGGACGGTCGCCCCGGCGGCGGCGCGGGCCGGCATCCCCTCGACCGCCAGCGCGGCCGCCAGACCCTGCGCCCCCAGCTCGGCCTTTTCGGCCTTGATCGCGTCGGTCACGCGGCGGCCCGGCTCCTTGAGCGCCTCGAGCGTGCCGGACAGCCGCAGGATCTCGTTCGTTCCCTCGAAGATCAGGTTGATCCGGCTGTCGCGCAGGTGGCGCTCGTAGGGGTACTCGGTCATGTAGCCGATCCCACCCGTGACCTGGATCGTGTCGTTGACCGCCTGCCAGAGCGTCTCGGACCCCAGCACCTTGCAGTAGCCGGCCTCGACCCCGACGTCGCCGCGCTTCGCGTCGTAGAGCCCGGCGGCCAGGTAGACCGCCGACTCCGCGCCGAAGGCCGACGCCGCCATCCGCCCCAGCTTCTCGCGGATCATCCCGAACTCGATGATCGGGTGGCGGAACTGGCGCCGCTCGCGCGCGTGCTCGACGGCCAGCCGGACCATCTCCTTGGCCCCGCCGGTGCAGCCGGCGCCCAGCGAGAGCCGGCCGGTCTCGAGCGACTGCAGCGCGATCTTGAACCCCTCGCCCCAGGGACCGACGCGGTCCTCCGGCGGGACCTCGACGTCGACGAAGGCCAGCTCGGTGGTCGAAGTGCCGCGGATCCCCAGCTTGTGCTCGGACGGACCGTTGCTGAAGCCGGGCGTGCCGCGCCGCACCATGAAGGCCGAGAACCCCTCGCCCTCCCCGGCCGGCCCGCCCGAGCCGCGCGCGAAAACGGTGAAGAGGTCGGCGTAGCCGCCGTTGGTGATCCAGATCTTGTTGCCGTTGATCCGGTAGACACCCTTGGCCGGGTCCCACTCCGCGCGCGTGCGCATCGAACCGGCGTCGGAGCCGGCCCCGGGCTCGGTCAGCGCGAAGGCGCAGAGCGTCTCGCCGGTGGCGACCTGCGGCAGGATCTTCGCCTGCTGCTCCGGCGTCCCGTAGAGGATGATCGGCCGCCCGCCGATCGAGAGGTGCGCACCGACGTAGACCGAGAGCGACGCGTCGTGCCGGGTCAGCTCCTCGACCATCCGGCAGTAGGCGGTCATGCCGAAGCCGTAGCCGCCGTGCTGCTCGGGGACCGTCATCCCCATGATCCCCAGTTCGGCCATCCCGTCGCGGACCTCTTTCGGGATCTCCTGGGCGGCGTCGATCGCCCGCGCATCGACGTTGTCGCGGGCCCACTCGCGGAAGGCGTCGACCGCCTGGTCGGTCGTCTCGCGCTGCTCGGGGTCCTGCTCGGGGAAGGGGTAGATCAGCTCGTCGGCCAGCTGGCCCAGGAACAGGCCATGGACGGGGGAGTTGGGAGAGGCGTCGCTGCTCATGGTCGGGAGGTCCTCGGGCGCCGGGCGGAGGGCCGCTCCGGCGGCCCAAAAGACGGCCATTCTTGAACTAAACGGGGATCCCGGCCAAGGGGTCGCCGAAGCCGCGCAGGTCGGGCGCGATCCCCCGGACGAAGCCGGCGACCTCGAACCGCGCGCCGCCGCCCGCCCCCGGCATGATCAGGGCGCGCGCCGCCAGCCGGCGGGCCTGCTCGGCGAGCGGCATCGCGGCCGGATCGGGGTCGAGGAGCAGGTCCTCGAGCAGCCCGAGGGCCAGCAGGAAGCGCTCCTGCCGGGCCCGGCCGCAGGAGACCAGCCCCTCCGCCGCTGCCAGGTCGGCCAGGTGGTCCCAGTTGACGTGGGCGGTCAGGTCCTGCTCCCCCGGCCGCGCCAGCAGGTCGAAGACGACGCGGTGCCCGTAGTAGGCGACGAGCGTGCCGTCGGCGTGGTCCTCGTCGGCGAGCCGTGCGGCCGGGTGGCCGTAATCGATGAAGAGCAGCGCGCCGCGACCCAGCGCGCGCGCGGCCGCGGCGACGAAGTCCTCCATCGCCAGGCAGACCTCGGCGTCGTCCCCGTCGCGCGCCAGCAGGCCGTAGCGCGCGGCCCGCTCGGCCAGGCGCGGGTCCGAGAGCGGGCCGTCGGTCAGCGCGAGCGCCCCTGCGCCGTCAACGGTCACGCAGCGCTCGACGAGGCCCACCGCGCGCCGCGTCAGCCAGTGGGTCGGGAGCGCGTCGAGGACCTCGTTGCCGAGGATCACGCCCTGGATCGAGGCCGGAGCGAGTTCGGCGGGGGACGCGGCCCAGCGCAGCGCCAGGCCGGGATGCGCGGCGGCGAGCCGCTCGGCCTGCGCGGCGCGCAACGCGTCGCTGGTCTCGACCAGCACCAGCTCCGCCAGCGCGGCGCGCGCGGCGGGGGCGTGGCGGGCCAGCCCGTCGAGCAGGTCGCCGGCCAGCAGCCCCCGGCCGGGGCCCAGTTCGACCAGCTGCCACGGTCCGCCCCCCAGCCGCTCCCAGACCTCCGCCGCCTGGACCGCCAGCCGGCGGCCGAAGTCGGGCGAGACGTCGGAGGAGGTCGAGAAGTCGCCGGCTCGGCCGGTCGTGGCGCCGGGACGGGCGTAGTAGCCGGCACCAGGGAGGTAGAGCGCCAGCTCCATGAAGTCGCGGAAGGTCAGGGACGCGCCGGCGGCCAGCCGGCGGCGCACCTCGCGCTCGACCGGGGTGGGGGCGTCGCTCAACCGCGGCTCAGTAGCGGCCGAACTTCTCGGCGGTGCGGGCCGGGTCGGCCGGGAGCGCCGGGCGCGGGTAGACCGCCGAGGCGTAGGTCACCGGGTTCTGCGCGGTCTCGCCGGGGGGACCCAGCTCGACCGGCTTCGCACCCCCCGCGGCCTCGGTCGCCTTCCAGCGCTCGTGGGCCGACGGCTCGCCGCGCATGATCTTGGCCTGCAGCATGATCAGCGCGTCGAGGATCGCCTCCGGCGCAGGCGCCGATCGCGATCGCCCACTTGGGCTCCGGCATCTGCGCGTAGAGCTTCTGCACCGCCGGGGCCATCTTCTTGGAGACGGTGCCGGCGACCAGCATCATGTCGGCCTGGCGGGGCGAGAAGCGCAGCGCCTCGGCGCCGAAGCGCGCCAGGTCGAAGCGCGAGGCGACCGCCCCCATCATCTCGATCGCGCAGCAGGCCAGCCCCATCGGGAAGGGCCACAGCGAGTTCTTGCGGCCCCAGTCGACGATCGCGGACAGGCGCGTGGTGATCGCGCTCTCCCCCAGCGCCTGCTCCGTGTAGGGGTTGACCCAGGCCTTGGTTTCGCCCGGCACGATCCAGAGCTTCTTGTCCATGGCGGAAGGGTATCGGGGGGGGCGGAGGGGTGTCAAACCCGGCGGGGGATGGGGGTGGGAGGCGCGATTTCGCGCCGGCGGCGACCGATCCCGGCCACGGGACGGGACGGTTCGCGGCCCGCAGCCGGAGCGCGACGTCGGGCGTACATTCTCCTCGCGAACAGATCTTGCCGTATAGGAGTATGCGCTGTATGGTTTTCCATATGAAAACCACGCTCATGATCGACGACGGCGTGATGAAGCGCCTGCGCCAGGAAGCCGCCCGCAGAGGAACGACGATCTCCGCGCTGGTCGAGGGAGCGCTGCGGCTGTTTCTCGAGAGCCGCGCCCGGCCGGCCCCTTCGCTGCCGCCGCTCCCCTCCTTCGATGGCGGCGGCGCAGCCGTCGACATCTCCGATCGGGACGCGCTCTACCGGGCGATGGAGGGGCGCTGATGCTGGCGCTCGACACCAACGTGCTGGTCTACGCGGCCGACACGTCGTCGCCGGAGCACGTTCCCTGCCGTGCGCGGCTCGAGGCCTGCCGCGGCGGCTCGGTCCCGTGGTACCTGACCTGGGCCGTCATCTACGAGTTCCTCCGCGTCGTGACCCACCCTCGCGTCTTTCGCACTCCCTGGACGTTGACCGAGGCCTGGCAGTTCATCGACGCGCTGCTGGCATCGCCCACCCTCACCGTCCTGAAAGAGACCGACCGGCACGCCGAAGTCACACGCGAGATCGTGCGCACGATCCCCGCACTGCGGGGCAACATCGTCCACGACCTGCACACCGCCGCGTTGATGAAGGAGCACGGGGTGCGCGCACTCTGTACGCGCGACACCGATTTCCACCGCTTCGGGTTCCTGGAAGTGATCGACCCGCTGGCCTGACCGGATCGCCGGAGCGCCCTGCCCGGCGTGTCATCACCACGGCGCCACGCCCAGGGCCCCTTCCGGCGTACCATCGACGCTCGTGACGACCCGCGACCCGAGCGCCGCCACCCCCGCCCCCGACCCCGGCGCAACCGCCCACGCCGAGGCGCAGGCCGTCCTCGCCCACCACCTCCACCGCCAGCACGCCCTCGGGCTGCTCTACGCGCTGCTCGCCTACGGCTCGTGGGGCGTCTTCCCCGTCTACTTCAAGGCGCTCGCCGGCGTCTCGGCGGTCGAGGTCCTGGCGCACCGCGTGACCTGGGCCTTCCCGATGCTGGCCGCGCTGGTGCTGCGCGAACGGCACGGGCGCGACATCGTGCGGGCCCTGACGACGACGCGCACGCTGCTCACATTGCTGGCCACGACGGCGCTCATCGCGGTCAACTGGCTGGTCTACATCTACTCGGTCGCGACCGGCCGGATCCTGGAATCGAGCCTGGGCTACTTCATCAACCCGATGGTCAACGTCGCGCTGGGCGTGGTGCTGCTGCGCGAGCGGCTGTCCTGGCCGAAGCGGATCGCGGTGGCGCTGGCCGCGGCCGGCGTGCTGTGGCTGACGCTGCGCGTCGGATCGCTGCCCTGGATCTCCCTGACGCTGGCCTTCTCGTTCGGGATGTACGGCCTCCTGCGCAAGCTGGTGCCGGTCGGCGCGCTGGTCGGACTGACGATCGAGACGATGCTGCTCTTTCCGTTCGCGGTCGCCTGGCTGGCCTGGGCCGAATCGAGCGGCCGCGCGGTGTTCCTGCAACGCGGCCGGCTGACGGACCTGCTGCTCCTGCTGGCCGGCCCCCTGACCGCGATCCCGCTGCTCTGGTTCACGGGGGCCGCGCGCCGGCTGCCGCTCTCGACGCTGGGCTTCCTGCAGTACATCGCCCCGTCGCTGCAGTTCCTGCTGGCGGTCTTCGTCTACGGGGAGCCGCTGCACGGGGCCCGGCTCGTCGCCTTCGGGCTGATCTGGGCCGCGCTCGCGGTGTTCGCGTTCGCGACGCTGCGCGAAAGTCGGGGACAGCCACCGGAGAACCGGTAGCTGTCCCCGGTGCCTCAGCCCTGGGCGGGCTGCGCCGGCTGCGCCGGCGCAGGCGTCACGCCCAGCTCCGCGTCGATGATCGGCTTGAAGGCCTCGAACGGCTGCGCGCCGTCGAGCGGAAGGCCGTTGATGAAGAAGGCCGGGGTGCCGCTCACGCCGGCCTCGCGGCCCGCCTCGGTGTTCTTCGTGACCGCCTCGGCCATCTTCCCGCCGTCGAGGCAGGCGTCGAACGCCGCAGCGTCCAGGCCGACCGCGAGTGCGGCGGCCTTCAGGTCCGCGACTTCGAGCTTGGCCTGGTTGGCGAACAGGTAGTCGTGGTAGGCCCAGAACTTCCCCTGGGCATCCGCGCAGTGTCCGGCCTCGCCGGCCTTGGACGCCTTGGTGTGGAACGGCAGCGGGTAGTCGCGGAAGACGATCCGGACCTTGTCGCCGTAGGTGCTCGCGATCTGGTCGAGCACCGGCTTGCTCTTCGCGCAGAACTGGCACTCGAAGTCGGAGAAGACGACGACGGTGACCGGCGCGTTGGCCGGGCCGCGGGACGGCCCGGTGGCGGCGACCTCCACCCGCGGCATCTCGGCCTCGGGGAGCGTCATCGCGACCTGCGACGCGGAGCGGAGCTGCCCGATGTACTCCATCAGCCGGGCCTGGGCCTTCTGGTTGCGGAGGTATGGGCCGAGCTGGTCCTTCATCTGCTCGTAGGGGCCCGGCATGCGGGCCTGGTTGTTGGCGTAGAACTCGCGCATCTCGACCTCGGTCGGGGGCGGCGTCTTCTCCTCGATCTCGGCCTTGAGCAGGTCTTCCTCGCTGACCCCGCGCTTCTTGGCCTCGGCCTCGACCAGTCGCTTCGCGACCATCGCTTCGAGCGCGCCCTGGCGCAGCGCGTGCTCCTGCTCGACCGCCTGGCGGCGGAGCTGGCGGAGCTGGGCTGCGGCCTCCTTGTCGACGTCGGCCAGCGTGATGTTCTCGCCGTTGACGACCGCGACGATCGTCGTCGGGCCGACCGGGACCTTGCCGGCGGGGGCGGGCTTCGCGGCGGCGGCGGCGTCGGGCGCCTTCTCGGCGCCGCCCTGGCAGGCGATGGTGAGGAGCGCGGCGAGGCACAGCAGCGCGAGCGCAAACGGGGTGCGGATCGACGATCTCATGCGGTCTCCGGGACCCGGCAGAGGGCCGGGCGAACGCGGGAGTCTCGCCCCAAAGCCGCCGGGGGTCAAAACGCGGGGCAAGAAAACGGAGAGCGGGGCCGACGAGCGGCCCCGCTCACGGATCGGATCCCGGCCCGGATCGGCCGGCGGGCCAGGGACGGGCCGGCGTGGATCGGGCCGGGACGGAGGCCGGTCCCTACGGGCAGACCTGGAACGGTCCCGGGATCGGCACCGGGAACGGCTTGTTCGGCGACGGCGTGCACGAGCGGGCGCACGCGGCCCCCGTGGTGTTGGCGAGGTTGATGCAGCGGCGGTACTCGGCGCTGGTCTTGGTCCGCGAACTGGAGGCCCGCTTGACGCAGCTGCGGTAGGCGGCCGACTGCGCCGGGTGCTCCTGGGCGCAGGCCTGGACCTGGCGTTCCACCTCGGCCCGGCGCTGCTCGAGCAGGTCCTCGCAGGCCTCGCGGTCGGCGCAGACCTGCTGGCGGCAGGCCTCGATGCACTCGCTGACGTCCGCGGCCGCCGGCAGCGCGGTCCACACGACGAGGGCGCCCGCGACCAGCGCGCAGCGCCCGACAAGGGTCTTGATCGACACCATCGGTCCATCCTCCCGGGGCTGGTGCATCGGGCTCGGTGGCGCCCCGCCGAGTGGGGATTGTCGGTCGGCCGGGGGCCGGCGACAAGTCTCAGGCGCGTGTCAACTCTCGCGCCGGGTCCCCAGCGGCACGGCGGCCAGGACCCGGGCGCCCTTCCCTCCGGGGTAGACCAGGACGCAGATCGCCCAGCCGTCGAGGGTGAGGTCATAGAGGCCGGGGCGGCGGACGTCGGGCCGCACCGCCGGGGAGAGGTCGGTCGCCGACCCGCTCAGGACGGAGCCCAGGCGCGTGAGAAGCGGCGGGGGGCAAGCCACCCGGGACTCCAGCCAGGCGCCGGGAGCCAGCAGCGGCGGGCGACGGCCGGCGGGACCGCTTCCGGAAGGGGACGGTCGGAAGGCGACGGTCGGGGCTGCGCTCATGGGGTTCTCCGGGATCATCGGGTCAGTTGCCTCGTGCGCACTCTGTACAACGCACCGCACCCCCCGGGAGTTGCACCGGTCGTCGGGATAATGCGCACGTGCCGGAGCTGCCCGACATCGAGCTCTATCTCGCCAGCCTGGAACGGCGCGTTCTCGGGGTGCCGCTGGACCGCCTGCGGCTTACCAGTTCGTTTCTTCTGCGGACGGTCGATCCCGCTCCGGCCGAGCTGGCTGGACGGAAGGTCGTGTCGCTGGCCCGGATCGGCAAGCGGATTGTGATCGGGTTCGAAGGCGAGCTGTTCGCGGCGCTGCTCCTGATGATCGCGGGGATCGGCAATGCGTATTCAGACGAGATCCTGCACCGCGCGCGGCTGTCGCCGCTGCAGTTGACGCGGAACCTCTCGGGGGAGGAGGCAACCCATCTGCACGCCGCAACCCGGTCGGTGCTGTGCGAGTGGCGCGACCGGCTGATCGCCGAGACCGGGGACGGCTGGCCCGAGAAGGTCACGGCCCTCCGCGACGGGATGGCGGTGCACGGCCGGTTCCGGCAGCCGTGTCCGGACTGCGGCGCGCCGGTACAGCGGATCGTGCGGGCCGAGAACGAGTGCAACTACTGCGCGCGCTGCCAGACCGGCGGCCGGGTCCTGGCCGACCGCGCGCTCTCGCGCCTCCTGGGCCGGGACTGGCCGCAGTCGCTGGACGAATCGTAGGGGCCGCGGATCGAAGCCGCTCGTCACCCCGGGCCGACCGCCCGGCGGGCCGTCTCTTTGCGGAAAGCGTTCGCAAGGGACAGTCTTAACGGCTTTTTCCCGGAGGAACCCCTGTCATGAAACGCCGTCCCGCTCTGCTCGCCCTGCTGCTCCTGCTCGCCCTGGCGGCCGCTCCGGCCGCGCTGGCCCAGGCCGCCGGCCAGCCCGCCGCATCGTCCCCCGCCGCCGCCGCCCCTTCCTCCGCCGCCCGGTCGGTCCTGGCCGCGATGGACTCCAAGGCCGACCCGTGCGTCGATTTCTACCGCTACGCCTGCGGCGGGTGGCTGGACTCGACGAAGATCCCGCCCGACCAGGCGCGCTGGGGCCGCGGCTTCACCGAGATCGCGGAGCGGAACCGCCTGGTCCTCAAGGACATCCTCGAGGCGGCCGCGAAGTCGCCGAAGAACGAAGACGAGCGCAAGGTCGGCACCTTCTACGCCTCGTGCATGGACGAGGCGAAGATCGAGGAGCTGGGGACCAAGCCGCTCGAGCCGATGCTGAAGGAGATCGCGACGGTCAAGGACGGGGCGTCGCTGATGACGGTCGCCGGGAAGATGCAGGCCCTGACCTACGGCCCGCTGTTCGGCTTGGGGGTCGAGGCCGACTTCAAGAACCCCAACGTCAACATGGCGATGCTGATCCAGGGGGGCATCGGACTTCCCGACCGCGACTACTACCTGAAGGACGACGAGCGCAGCGTCGGCCTGCGTACCGCCTACGAGCAGACCGTCGCGAAGCTGCTCCAGCTCGCCGGCGACACGCCGGAGGCGGCTGCCGCCGCCGCCAAGTCGATCGTCGGTTTCGAGACCGAGCTTTCGAAGGTCTCGCGCGAGCGCGCCGCGCTGCGCGACGTCGAGAATCTCTACAACAAGACCGACATGGCCGGCCTGCAGAAGTCGACCCCTGGCCTGCCGTGGAACGACTTCCTGGGCGGAGCCGGGCTGGCCGCCCCGAAGGACGTCAACGTCGCGACGCCCGAGTTCTTCGAGGGGCTGGCCAAGCTGGTCGCCGCGACCCCGTCCGCCACGCTGCAGAACTACCTGCGCTGGCACCTGATCCGCGGCGCCGCCCCGCGGCTGCCGAAGGCCTTCGTCGACCAGAACTTCGAGTTCTACGGCAAGACCCTGGCCGGCCAGAAGGAGCTGCAGGCCCGCTGGAAGCGCTGCGTCTCGGCGACGGACGGCGCGCTGCCGGAGATCCTCGGCAAGCTGTTCGTGGAAAAGCAGTTCGCCGGCGCGAGCAAGAAGACCGCCAAGGAGATGATCCAGGCGATCGAGGAGTCGTTCGGCGTGGGGCTCGGCCAGCTCTCCTGGATGGACGAGGCGACCAGCAAGCGCGCCGCCGGGAAGCTGGCGACGCTGGTCAACAAGGTCGGCTACCCCGACAAGTGGATCAACTACGCCAAGCTCGAGGTGAAGGCCGGCGACTACTTCGGCAACGGGCAGCGCGCCGACGTCTTCGAGTTCCGGCGCGCCGCGGACAAGATCGGCAAGCCGGTCGACCGCACCGAGTGGGGGATGTCGGCTCCAACCGTCAACGCCTACTACAACCCGCTCTGGAACGAGATGGTCTTCCCGGCCGGGATCCTGCAGCCCCCCTTCTTCGACGCCTCGTTCCCGATGGCGATGAATTTCGGCGGGATCGGGATGGTCGTCGCACACGAGCTGACTCACGGCTACGACGACGAGGGGCGGAAGTTCGCACCGGACGGCCAGCTCAAGGAATGGTGGGAGCCGGCGGTCAGCGAGAAGTTCGAGAAGCAGGCCGCCTGCATCGAGAACCTCTACGGGACGTTCGAGGTCCAGCCGGGCGTGAAGCTCAACGGCAAGTTGACGCTGGGCGAGAACATCGCGGACTTCGGCGGGATCAAGTACTCCCACATGGCTTACCGCGAGTGGGCGAAGAAGAACCCGTCGAGCACGCCGGCGGTCCCGGGCCTGACCGACGACCAGCTCTTCTTCGTCGGCTTCGCGCAGACCTGGTGCACGCTGGCCACGCCGGAGATCGAGCGCGTGCTGGCCAACGTCGACCCGCACTCGCCGCCCAGGTTCCGGGTCAACGGTCCGGTCTCGAACCTGCCGGAATTCGCGGCGGCGTTCCAGTGCAAGGCCGGCACCCCGATGAACCCGGAGAAGACCTGCGCCGTCTGGTGAAGAGTCGTTGTAGGATCGTCCCGCGGGGCCGGGGGGCGGCAGTCCCCCCGGCCCCTTTTTCTCTCGAGGGAGGGTCGGATGCCTGAAGGGAAGATCGTCCGCACCGCGGCCGTCGCGGCGCTCGCCGCGGCGCTCTGCGTCGCTCCAGCTGCGGCGCAGAAGTCAACGGAAGAGCTGGCCAAGGCGGCCCAGAACCCGGTCGCCGACATGATCAGCCTGCCGTTCCAGAACAACACCAACTTCGACTACGGTCCGGACGACGACGTCCAGAACGTCCTCAACATCCAGCCGGTCTGGCCGTTCCGGATCGCGCCGGATTGGAACCTGATCACCCGGACGATCCTGCCGGTGATCTACCAGCCGGACCTGACGCTGCCGCTCAAGGTCGCGCCGGGGGTCGTCGAGGACGTGACCGTCGATGGGGCCTTCGGGCTGGGGGACCTGAACGAGACGCTGTTCTTCTCGCCCGCGAAGCCAAGCAAGGTGATCTGGGGCGCCGGCCCGACCTTCACCCTCCCGACCGCGACCGACGACGTGCTGGGCTCCGGGAAGTGGAGCGCCGGTCCGGCGTTCGTGGTGCTGACGATGCCCGGGCGCTGGGTGCTGGGGGCGCTGGTCAACAACCAGTGGTCCTTCGCCGGCGATTCGGACCGAGCCGACGTCAACGCGATGCTGCTGCAGTACTTCGTCAACTACAACTTCGAGAAGGGCTGGTACGTGACCTCCGCCCCGATCAACACCGCCAACTGGGAAGCCTCGAGTGACGACCGCTGGACGATCCCGATCGGCGGAGGCGTCGGGAGGATCTTCCGCGCCGGCAAGCAGCCGATGAACGCGCAGGTCAGCGCGTATTACAACGTCGTCAAGCCGGACACCATCCCCGCCGCTGACTGGCAGCTGCGGATCCAGGTCCAGCTGCTGTTCCCGAAGTAGGCCAGGGCGAGGCCAGCCGGCCCTCGAGCCGGCGCGATCGCCGCCGTTGTCCGGGGGGGCGATGGTGAGAACCTGTGGTGGTCCGCAGCCTGCCGGCGCGGGCTCGCACGGGGCGCCGGCGGCACCGATCGAGACTGGACCGACACCGGCTGCGGCCGGCGCCTGCCCCTCTCCGGAAACCGAACCGCACGATCGATTCCTGAGCAGGAGGAAGTGGAGATGAAAGGAAAGACGGGACTTGTCCTGGCCGTGGGGGCGCTCTTCCTCACCCTGGTCGTCGCCCAGCAGGTTACCGGCGTGCCGGGATCGCCGAGCGCCACGGCTACGATCGACGGCAAGCAGCTGCCCGCCCCTCCGCCGAAATTCGGCGGGGAGATCAAGAACCTCGCGCAGGATTCCAAGCCGTACTGGCCTCCGCGCATCGTGCCCCCCAAGGGGGCGCCAAACATCCTGCTGATCATGACCGACGACTCGGGGTTCGGCGTGCCGAGCACCTTTGGCGGCGTGATCCCGACCCCCGCCCTCGACCGCATCGCGGCCAACGGCCTGCGGTACACCAACTTCCACTCGACCGCGCTCTGCTCGCCGACCCGCGCCGCCCTGATCACCGGGCGCAACCACCACTCGGCCGGGTTCGGCGTGATCTCCGAGCAGTCGACCGGATTCCCCGGCTACAACAGCATCATCGAGCCCGACAAGGCGACAATCGGCCGGATCCTCAAGGACCACGGCTACCGCACCTCGTGGTTCGGCAAGGACCACAACGTGCCGTCGTTCCAGTCGAGCCAGGATGGTCCGTTCGACCAGTGGCCGATCGGCATGGGCTTCGAGTACTTCTACGGATTCATCGGCGGCGACTCGAGCCAGTGGCAGCCCAACCTGTTCCGCAACACGACGCAGATCTACCCGTTCGAGGGCAAGCCGCCCGGCACCTGGAACCTGGTCACCGAGATGGCCGACGATGCGATCTCGTACATGAACCGGATCAATGCGCTCGACCCGAACCAGCCCTTCTTCATCTACTACGTGCCGGGCGCCACCCACGCGCCGCACCACCCGACGAAGGAGTGGGTCGACAAGATCAGCGCGATGCACCTGTTCGACCAGGGCTGGAACAAGCTGCGCGACACGATCTTCGAGAACCAGAAGCGGCTCGGCGTGATCCCGCCCAACACGAAGCTGAGTGCCTGGCCCAAGGACCTGCTCAAGGAGTGGGACCAGCTGACGACCGACGAGAAGAAGATGTTCATCCGCCAGGCCGAGGTCTTCGCGGCCTACGTGGCCTACAACGACCACGAGATCGGCCGCGTGATCCAGGCGGTCGAGGACATGGGCAAGCTCGACAACACGCTGATCTTCTACATCAACGGCGACAACGGGACCAGCTCCGAGGGCACGCTGATCGGGACGCCCAACGAGACGGCGATGTTCAACGGCGTGATGGTTCCGGTCGAGGACCAGCTCAAGTACTTCTACGAGGCCTGGGGCACTGACCAGTCCTATCCGCACATGGCGGTACCGTGGGCCTGGGCCTTCGACACGCCGTTCCCGTGGACGAAGCAGATCTGCTCGCACCTCGGCGGCATCCGCCAGGGGATGGCGATCTCGTGGCCGAAGGTGATCAAGGACAAGGGCGGGATTCGCCACCAGTTCCACCACGTCATCGACATCGTGCCCACGATCCTCGAGGCCACCGGGATCCCGCAGCCCGAGGCCGTCGACGGCGTCAAGCAGAGCCCGATCGAGGGCGTCAGCATCGCGTACACATTCGACCCCAAGAACGCCACCGCCCCGTCGACACACAAGACCCAGTACTTCGAGATGTTCGGCGATCACGCGATCTACCACGACGGATGGCTGGCCGGCACCAAGGTGATGCGTCCGCCGTGGGTCACGGCGGGCGGCCTCGGGGCCGATCCGTTCTCCTACCCCTGGGAGCTCTACAACCTGAACGAGGACTGGTCTCAGTCGACCGATCTCGCGGCCAAGTACCCCGAGAAGGTCAAGGAGATGAAGGCGCTCTTCCTGGAGGAGGCGCGCAAGTACCAGGTCCTGCCGCTCGATGCGACCGTCATCACGCGCGTGATCACTCCTCGCCCGAGCATCACGGCCGGTCGTGACGTCTTCACCTGGACGCTCCCGCTGACCGGCACGCCGATGGGCGCGGCGCCGAGCCTGCTCAACACCTCGTACGCCATCAAGGCGGAGGTCGAGATCCCCCAGGGTGGAGCCGAAGGGATGTTGATCACGCAGGGCGGACGCTTCGGCGGCTACGGTTTCTACGTGCTCAAGGGGAAGCCGGTCTTCCTCTGGAACCTGCTGGCGCTGCGGCGCATCAAGTGGGAAGGGCCCGACGCGCTCGCCCCCGGCAAGCATGTGCTCGAGTTCGACTTCAGGTACGACGGCCTGGGCATGGGCACTCTGCAATACGCCAGCATGGCGGGCGTCGGCCAGGGCGGCATGGGGGTGCTCAAGGTCGACGGCAAGGCCGTCGCAACGCAGAAGATGGAGCACACGATCCCGTTCCTGATGCCGATCGACGAGAGCCTGGACATCGGCTCGGACACGCTGACCAGCGTGAACGACGCCGACTACCAGGTGCCGTTCGCGTTCACCGGCAAGCTGAACAGGCTGACCATCAGCCTCGACCGGCCGAAGCTGTCGCCCGAGGACGTCAAGAAGCTCGAGGCGGCGATGGCGGCGGCCGCGAAGGCCCGCGAGTAGTCCGCTCTCCCGGGAGCCGGCGCACCCCGTCCGGGGCGCGCCGGCTCCCCTTCTCTCCTGCGATCCAGGCCTCCGCCGGGTGGCGCCCCGCCCGCGCCGGGTTAGCATGGCCGCCCTTCCGGAGCTGCCATGACAGACTCTCCCGCCGCAGGCCTCCCGCCGCAGAGCCCTTCCCTGCCGGAGTCGGTGACGACCGTCTGCTCGGGCGGCAAGACGATCTACATCGTCGGCACCGCGCACGTCTCGCCGGAGAGTGTGCGCGAGGTGCGCGAGGTGATCGAGCGGGTGCGCCCCGACTCGGTCGCGGTCGAGCTGGACGAGAACCGCCTGGCCGCGATGACCGACGAGGAGCGCTGGAAGAAGCTCGACATCTTCCAGGTCATCAAGCAGGGGAAGGTCCCCTTCCTGATGGCTTCGCTCGCCCTCTCCACCTGGCAGGCGAGGATGGGAGAGCGCTTCGGCGTCAAGCCGGGGGCCGAGCTGCTGGCCGCCGTGAAGACGGCGAAGGAGGCCGGCGCGACGCTGGTGCTGGCCGACCGCGACATCCAGGTGACGCTCAAGCGGGTCTGGGGCCGGCTGTCGCTCTGGGACCGGGCCAAGCTGCTGGGGGCGCTGATCGAGGGGTTCTTCAAGCACGAGGAGATCACGGAGGAGCAGCTCGAGGAGCTGCGGCGGGGCGAGGCGCTCTCGACGATGATGAAGGAGTTCGCCGAGGAGTTGCCGCAGATCAAGGAGCCGCTGATCGACGAGCGCGACGCGTGGCTGGCCGGCCGCGCCGCGGAAGCGCCCGGCGAGACGGTGGTCGCCGTCGTCGGCGCGGCGCACGTGCCGGGAATGCTGCAGCGCATGGGGCACCCGGTCGACTTCGCCGCGCTGTCGACGATCCCGCCGCCGTCGCGCTGGATGACGGTCGTCAAGTGGGCGATCCCGGCGCTGATCCTGGCGGCGTTCGCGTTCGGGTACCGCGAGCACTCGGGCCAGGGGCTGATGGAGCTGGTCATGGCGTGGGGCGTGCCGGTGGCGGTCGGCACGGCGGTCTTCTCGCTGCTCGGCGGCTCGCGGATCCTGACCGCGCTGTCGGGTCTGGTGCTCGGTCCGGCGGCGGCGCTCAACCCGACCCTGGCCTCGGGGATGCTGGTCGGCCTGGTCGAGGCCTGGCTGCGCAAGCCGACCGTCGCCGACTGCGAGACGGTGCGCGAGGACTTCAAGTCGCTGCGCGGCGTCTACCGCAACCGCTTCCTG
>JALOKP010000017.1 GCA_025456425.1 Acidobacteriota bacterium
ACAACATCGAGATCCACGGCGGCGGCGGCAAGGGGACCAACTGGACCGACGGCTGCGTGGCGGTGCGCGACCGCGACATGGACCGGCTGTTCCAGCTGATCGACGCCGGCACCCCCGTGACGATCGTCGGGGCCGCGCGCCTTCCGGGGGACTGAGCCCGTCCTCCTCGGCCGCCGAACTTGTCCGCCCGTCGCAGTTGTCGTAGCGTGAGGGCGGTCCGCCCCCCGGAGTTTCCCCGTGTCCCAGCCGCCCGACGACGCCCCCGGCACGCCCCTTCCGCCGCCGGCGCCGTCCCCCCTCCCGTCACGCCCGGCCCCCTCGCCCGCCCCCCGGCGGCAGCCCGGCAGCCGGCGGGTGCGCACGCTCCTGTGGGGCCTGGCGGGCTTCCTGGGCGTGCTGGCCGGGGCTGCGGGGATCGCGCTGATCGTCGCCTTCGTGGGTGGCTACGCCTACGCGCCGGCCGCCTCCGCGGCCCTGCCGGAACTGCCGCCCCCGCCCGCGCCCAAGGCGCTGTCTAAGCTCGAGAAGCAGTTCGCGGCGCTCCAGCCCAAGGGGACCTACATCGTGGTCGACGTGGTCGAGCAGAAGGTCTTCCTGCGCCGCGGCGACCAGGTGCTGCGCGAGGCGGTCTGTTCGGCCGGCACGGGCGCGATCCTGCGCGACCCGAAGTCGGGCAAGGAGTGGATCTTCGACACGCCGCGCGGCGTGCGGAAGGTCAAGGAGAAGAAGAAGGACCCGGTCTGGACCAAGCCCGACTGGGCCTTCGTGGAGGAGGGCGAGCCGCTTCCCAGGAAGTGGAGCGAGCGGATCGACGAGGCCACGCTGGGTGAGTACGCGCTCTACCTGGGCGACGGCTACATGATCCACGGCACGCTCTACCAGCGATACCTCGGCCGCCCCGTCACTCACGGCTGCATCCGGCTCGGCGACGACGACCTGGAGGCGGTCTACCAGGCGTCGCCGGTCGGCACGCCGGTGCTGCTGTTCTGATGCGGCGCCCGGCGCTCGTCGGCGGCCTGCTGGCCGCGCTCGCCCTGGCCGCTGCGGCGATGGCCGCGCTCGCGGGCGGCGACGGTGGCGCGAACGGCGCGGTGCGCGCCGCCTTCGTGCAGCAGGAGTTCGACGCCGCGAAGGGGCAGAAGTTCTACCTCGTGCTCGACCCCGCGGACCGCACGCTGGACCTGCGCCTGATCGGCGTGACCCTCAAGCGCTTCCCGCTCGAGCGGGCGCTGATCGGCGTCTCCCGCCTGCGGGGCGGCGGGACGCCGCAGTGGCCGGCGCTCGCGTACAAGCTGGCCTCCGAGGTCGACGAGCCGGACCGTCCGGTGATCACGCCGCCGGCCGCAGGGCAGGAACAGGCCTCGGTCCAGGCGGCCAGCGGCGCCGCCCCCGCGGCCGCCGACGGGGACGCCCCCGGCGACGGCAGCGCGGCCGCCAAGCCGGCTTCGCTGGCCGAGTCGCTCTCCTCGTTCCGCGAGCGGACCTACGCCGGGATCCCGCCGGTCTATCGCCTGCACTTCGAGCCCGCCCTGGACGTCGTGATCCGCGGTGAGCCGCCGGCGCAGGACTTCCGCAGCCGGATGCGCCGGATGTGGTTCCAGTTCGAGGAGGGCTGGAGCGGCTTCCAGCACTGGATGAAGGGCCAGCCGATCTCGACCCGCGTGACGCTCTTCATGACGCCGGACGACGCCCGCCGACTCTACCTGGCGCTCGACCCGGCGATCCCGCTGCTCGTCGAGCCGGCCGGGGCCGGCGTCCCGAGCGGCAGCTGAACGGGCGGCCCGCGGTGACGGCCGGCGGGGGCGGACGCCTGCAGGCCCTGGGGACCGCGCTGCGGCGCTGGGTCGACAGCCACGCCGGCATCGCGGAGCACGAGGCGGACGGGCCGCTGCGCGTCGACTGGCTGCGCGTCGCGCCCTTCCTCGGGCTGCACCTCGCGTGCCTGGCCGTGATCTGGGTCGGTTGGAGCTGGTTCTCGGTCGCGGCCGCGCTGGCGCTCTACCTGGTGCGGATGTTCTCGATCACCGGCTTCTACCACCGGTACTTCTCGCACCGGACCTTCAAGACGACGCGCGCCGGGCAGTTCGCGTTCGCGCTGCTGGGGATGACCAGCGTGCAGCGCGGCCCGCTCTGGTGGGCCGCCCACCACCGGCACCACCACGCGCACGCGGACGAGGACCAGGACGCGCACTCGCCGCGGCGGCACGGCATGCTCTGGGCCCACGTCGGCTGGATCACCGCGCGGGCCAACTTCCCGACCCGGCTGCGCCTGGTCCCCGACCTGGCGAAGTTCCCCGAGCTGCGCTTTCTCGACCGCTTCGACGTGCTGGTCCCGGTGCTGTTCGCGGCCGCGCTGTTCGGCCTGGGCGCCGCGCTCGCGGCCTGGGCGCCGGGCCTCGGCGTGACCGGGCCGCAGCTGCTGGTCTGGGGCTTCTGCATCTCGACCGTCGCGCTGCTGCACGGGACCTTCACGATCAACTCGCTGGCCCACCGGATCGGCCGGCGGCGTTACCCGACGAAGGACGACAGCCGCAACAGCTGGCTGCTGGCGCTGATCACGCTGGGCGAGGGGTGGCACAACAACCACCACCGCTACCCCGCCGCGGCGCGCCAGGGGTTCTACTGGTGGGAGTTCGATCCCACCTACTACGGGCTGCTCGTGCTGAAGTGGCTGGGCGTGATCTGGGACCTGAAGCCGGTGCCGGCGCGGGTCCGGGAGTCCTGGCGGACGGAACGGGCGGCGGCCTGAGCCGCGGGGAGGCGGCGTGAGGATCGCGGTCGTCGGGGCGGGGATCTCCGGGCTGCTCGCCGCGTACGTCCTGGGCCGCGAGCACGAGGTCACGCTGTTCGAGGCCGAGGACCGGCTGGGCGGCCACACCCACACCGTCGACGTGACGGAGCCGGACGGCACGGTGCGCGCCGTCGACACCGGCTTCATCGTCTTCAACGACTGGACCTACCCGACGTTCATCCGCCTGCTCGACCACCTGGGCGTGGCCTGGCAGCCCTCCGACATGAGCTTCGCGGTCAGCTGCGCGGCGCGGGATCTCGAGTACAACGGGACCAGCCTCGACACGCTCTTCGCCCAGCGCCGCAACCTGGTCTCGCCGCGCTTCCTGCGGATGGTGCGGGACATCCTGCGCTTCCACCGCGAGGCGCCCCGGGTCCTCGAGCAGCCGGAGGACGGGCAGACGCTGGGGCAGATGCTCGCCGCAGGCCGCTACTCAGACGGGTTCGTCCAGGACTACATCGTGCCGATGGGGGCCGCGATCTGGTCGGCCGACCCGGCGACGATGTTCGGCTTCCCCGCGCGCTTCTTCGTCCGCTTCTTCGCCAACCGTCGAGGCGCTGCGCGCACGGTTCCGCGGGCGGGTGCTGGCCGGGACGCCGGTGGCGCGGGTCGAGCGCTCCGTGACCCACGCGACCGTCACGCCGCGCGGCGCCGAGCCACTGCGTTTCGACGAGGTCGTGCTGGCTTGCCACGCCGACCAGGCGCTGGCGCTCCTGGCCGACGCCGACCCGGTGGAGCGCGAGGTGCTGTCGGCCTTCCCCTACCCGGAGACCGTCGCGGTGCTGCTGGAACTACCTGCGGCGGGAGGGGGACGGCGGCGGCCGCCTCGTCCTGACCTACTGGATGAACCGGCTGCAGGCGCTGCCGCGGACCCGCGACTACTTCGTCACGCTCAATGCCGAAGCCGCCATCGACCCGGGGGCGGTGCTCCGGCGAATCGTCTATCACCACCCGCGCTACACGCCGGCCTCGATCGCGGCGCAGGCCCGCTGGGAGCAGGTCAACGGCGTGCGCCGGACCTCGTTCTGCGGGGCGTACTGGGGCTTCGGTTTCCACGAGGACGGGGCGAAGAGCGCGCTCGCGGTGACCGAGCGCTTCGGGTTGACGCTGTGAGCCGCGCCAGCGCGATCTACGGCGGGTGGGTCCGGCACCGCCGCTTCCAGCCCCACCCGCACGCCTTCTCGTACCGGATCTTCCTGGCCTACCTGGACCTCGACGAGCTGCCGGAGCTGTTCCGCGGGCGCTGGCTCTGGTCGGCGGAGCGGCCGGCGCCGGCGCGCTTCCGCCGCGCCGACCACCTGGGAGACCCGGCGGTCCCGCTCAAGCAGGCGGTGATCGAGGCGGTGCGCGAGGCGACCGGGCGCGCCCCCGCCGGGCCGATCCGGCTGCTGACGCACCTGGCCTACTTCGGCTACTGCTTCAACCCGGTGAGCTTCTTCTACTGCTTCGACGCGGACGGGTCGCGGGTCGAGACGATCGTCGCCGAGGTCGACAACACGCCGTGGGGCGAGCGGCACGTCTACGTGCTCGACCCGGCGCGCGACGAGGGGCGCGACGGCCGCCACCGCTACCGCTTCCCGAAGGCGTTCCACGTCTCCCCCTTCCTGCCGATGGAGCTCGACTACGACTGGCGCTTCGTCGACCCCGGGCGCTTCCTGGCGGTCCACATGGACTGCAACCGGGGCGGCCGGAAGGTCTTCGACGCGACGATGACGCTGAAGCGGCGCGAGATCACGGGCGGCGCGCTGGCCGCGACGCTGGCCTGGCACCCGTTCATGACGGGCAAGGTGCTGGCGGCGATCTACTGGCAGGCACTCCGGCTCTGGCTGAAGGGGACGCCGTTCTTCACGCACCCGGACAAGCGGGCCGGCGAGGGGCGACCGTGATCGAGCGCGTCGCCAACTTCCTGTTTTTCCAGATCGGCTGGTTCGCGACGGTGGCCGGCGCGGCGCTCGGGTTTCCGTGGGCGGGACCGATCCTCGCCGCGGTGCTCGTCGCCTTCCAGCTGGCGGTCGCCCCGGACCGAGGGGGGCGCCTCAGGACGATCGTCGCGGTCGCCGCGCTCGGGACGCTGCTCGACACGCTGCTGCGCTGGGCCGGCGTGACCGCCTTCCCGGACTGGCCGGCGGCCCCCTGGCCCTGCCCGCCGTGGATCACCGCGCTCTGGGCGCTCTACGCCAGCACGCTGGGCTCGTCGATGGCCTGGCTGCAGGGGCGGCCGGCGGTGGCGGCCCTGCTGGGCGCGGTGAGCGGCCCGCTGTCGTACCTGGCCGCGGAGCGGCTGGGGGCGGTCGTGCTGGCTCCGGATCCGTTGCGGCGCTGGGGCGTGCTGGCGGTGGCGTGGGCGGTCGCCGTGCCGGTGACGCTGGCGGTGGCGCGGCGCGTATCTACTGCGCCGCCCCGAACAACCCCCTCCGCTCCGTGAGCCACGCGCGCCAGCCCGGCGCGCGCCGCGCGCGCAGCAGCAGGTAGACCGCCGTCACCAGGTTCCCCAGCACGAGCAGTAGCGCGATCGCGACGAACGAAACGCGTCGGTCCGACTCCACCACGCCGATCCAGAGCGCCGCGAAGAACAGGCCGCAGAACAGGTCGATCAGCGTGACCAGGCCCCATGGATCGCTGCCGATCGCGACCAGCGCGGTCAGGACGTCCTCCTGCCCCGAGGCGATCACGATCGTCACCACCAGCCCGACCGCGAAGAGCGCGAGCACCCCCAGCGCCAGCCGCATCGTTCACCTCTCCCGAAAACCGGGGACAGCTACCGTGAAAACCGGGGACAGCTACCGTAATTCGGTAAGCCGCGAATTACGGGGACAGCATAACCCCGTATCCAGGCACGACGGATCGCTCCCCGCTCCTGGCCCCGTCCCGTTTCGGAGCATGGTGTCCCCGGAATTCGCGGCTTACCGAATTACGGCAGCTGTCCCCGGTTTCCGGTTTCGCGGGCCGGCGGAGATGCGCTACGCTGCGCGCTCCATGAGCGCCTCCACCCCCCCGCCGGGCGAGCGCCCGGGACACGATCCGCTCCGCCCGCACCCGCTGCTCACCGACTACTACGGCGACGAGCAGCAGCGGCGGCGCCAGGTCGACGCCTGGTTCGACGCCTCCGCGCCGCACTACAACTTCATCACGCAGGCGATGAGCTTCGGCTCGGGCCACTGGTACCGGAAGCAGGCGCTGCTGCGGGCCGGGCTCGCCCCCGGGATGCGGCTGCTCGACGTCGCCTGCGGCACGGGGGTGATCGCGCACCACGCGCAGGACGTCGTCGGCGAGCAGGGGCTGGCGGTCGGGCTCGACCCCTCGATCGGGATGCTGCACGAGTCGCGGGCGCGCGGCGTCCGCGGGCTGGTCCAGGCGCTGGCCGAGGCGCTGCCGTTCCGCACGGCGAAGTTCGACATGCTGAGCATGGGCTACGCGCTGCGCCACGTCGTCGACCTGCACCGGACCTTCGCCGAGTACCGCCGCGTGCTCAAGCCGGGCGGGAAGCTGCTGATCCTGGAGATCACGCCGCCGCGCTCGCGGCTCTCCTTCCATCTGCTGAAGTTCTACCTCCGGGGGTTGGTCCCGCTCGTCGCGCGGATCGCCGGCGGCGGGACGGGCTCGCAGACGCTGATGCAGTACTACTGGGACACGATCGAGCACTGCGTCGCCCCGCCGGTGATCATGAAGGCGCTGGAGGAGGCCGGGTTCCTGCAGGTCTCCCGCTACGTCGAGCTGGGGATCTTCAGCGAGTACACCGCCATCACTCCGGGGCCTGCGGCCGCCGGCCGATAAACCGCCCCGGATCGGCGGCTCCCGGGGGGCGGCCGCGTTCTGATAAACTCGCCGAGGGGCCGCGGTGAGGGCCCGTGGAGGGGCCCGGTTGAGCGCGACGAGCAGCCCGCATCCGGCCGTGCCGGCCGTGCGCCGGGACGGTTTCGGCTTGTCGCTCGCCCCTCGCGAGGGGCTGGCGGAAGCGGTCCGTCGCCACGCGGGGCGGCTGCTCTTCGCGGTCCGCTACGGGATGCCCCGCGCGGCACTCTCGGCCGACGCGACACCGGTCCTCGACCTCGCGAACCCCGTGCTCGGCGACGGCCCCTCGATCGAGCTGTGGCTCTCGCCGGAGCCGGTCCAGGTCCGGCGCGAGGGCCGCTTCCTGTGCGCCGGCAACGGCACGGTGCTGTTCGGGGCCACGGTCTGCCCGCTGGCCGGCGACCTCGAGGGGGAGACGCTCGCCGTCTACCGCGAGCTGCTCGATCTCCTGCCGCGCTCGGGCGCAGCGTCGCTGCAGCGGATCTGGAACTACCTCCCCGACATCAACGGCGACCAGCGCGGCGTCGAGCGCTACAAGCGCTTCTCCGCCGGGCGCGCGCGAGCCTTCGAAGCGGCGTTCGGGGCCCCGGCCGAGCGCCACTTCCCGGCCTCTTCGGCGATCGGCACGACCGGCGACGCGCTCGTCGTCGCCTTCCTGGCCGCACGCGAGCCGGGCCGCCACGTCGAGAACCCGCGCCAGGTCAGCGCCTTCCGCTACCCGCCGCAGTACGGCGAGAAGAGCCCGTCGTTCGCGCGTGGCACGCTCTCCCCGGCGGCCCTGGGCCACGCCTTCCTGCTCTCTGGAACGGCAAGCGTGGTCGGCCACGAGTCGCGCCACGAGGGGGACGTCCTGCGCCAACTTCATGAGACGCTGCGGAACATCGAGACGCTGGCCGCGTCAGTCGGCGCGGTCTCGACCCGCCCGGGGCCGGGCCTCGCGCGGTTCGACTACGTGAAGACCTACCTGCGGCGATCGTCCGACCTGCCGGTGGTCCGGGCCGCGCTGATGCCGCGACTGGCCCCGACGGCCGCGACGGTATGGCTCGAGGCCGACATCTGCCGGGCCGAACTGCTGCTCGAGATCGAGGGGCTGGCGCTCTAGCCCGGCCCGAATCACCCCCGGCTCGCCAAGCCCGGCCGAGAACGGCCGCCCCGCGGGCCCTCCCGCGGAGACGGGGCCAGCTAACAAGCGGCCTGACCCATGTATCTCTTTCGCCCGGGCCGCCTCTGGATGTGACGAGCGCACACTCGCTCCCGGGCCCCTCGCAGTACGCTCCGGCCCGGATGCCACGGACATCCCCGCGCCAACCCCGCCCGGGGGCGCGGTGCTTCGGGAGGGACATCGCCATGCTTCGACGCCCGCTTGCCGCCTGCAGTCTCCTGCTCCTCGCGATCCTGATCCCGTGCACCTCCACCGTTGCCGCGGAGCGGCTCCCCGCGCGCTGGGTTCCCGGCGACGCCGCGGTCTCGCCAGCCGCGGCCGACCAGTCGGCACCGTCGCTGGCCGCGGGGGGCGGGATGGTCCTGGCGCTCTGGTCCGACAACCGGGCGAACAGCACCGGCGGCTACGAGGGCGAAACCTCGCGCGACATCTACGCGATGCGCTTCGACGGCAACGGCGCGCCGTTGGACGCGGTCCCCTTCGCGGTCACGGCCGCGCGCGCGTCGCAGGAGTTCCCGCGCGCCGCGTTCAACGGGACGAACTGGCTGGTCGTGTTCGAGAGCTACGACCTGACCGGGACGGGCTACTACTACCAGAAGTCGCTGGCCGCGGTACGCGTCGCTCCCGACGGGAGCGTGCTCGACCCGGTCCCGATCCGGATCCTCAACGTCAGCCCGGTCGGGGCGACCTGGGCCGTCGCCTCCGACGGCAGGGACTGGGTCGTCGCGATGCAGGGCTCCGCGACGGGTGGCGACCTGACCGCGGCTCGGATCTCGGCGGCCGGCGTCCTGCTCGATCCGAACCCGCGGATCCTGGTGGCGGAGACCTACTACCTGCGCGGCGCGCTGCGCCTGGCCTTCGCCGGCGGCGTCTACCTGATGACCTTCGACGAGGCGATGACCGGCAGTTCGGAGACCTCGGCGCTGCGCTTCGACGCAACCCTGACGCCGCTCGATCCGGCGCCCGTTACCCTCCTGCCCCACCCGATCGGCATGCTCGCCTCGAACGGCTCGGGCTTCTACGCGGTCTGGACCGAGCAGCTTCCCGACTACAGCGTCGCGGTCCTCGGCACGCGGATCGACACGGCGGGCCACGCGCTCGACGGCACCGGCGTCAACATCTCCGGGCTCAATGCGCCCGTTGCCTACACCTCGACGTCAGTGGCATGGGACGGCGCGAACTGGAAGGCGAGCTGGGGCGCGGCGGGCGGGACGCGCCTCGCACGGATCAGCAGCGGCGGCCAGGTCCTCGACCCGGGCGGCGTCGCCGTCCCGGGCCCGCAGACCGGCCCGACCGCCAGCGTCGGCAACGGCAGCCTGCAGCTCGCCTGGACCGTCTTCGCTGCCAGCACCAACGACGTCGTGACGGCCAACGTCTCGTCCTCGAACGTCGCCGGCCCCAACCGCACCGCGTCGACCGGCGCGCCGGCCCAGTCGCAGCCGGACCTCGCGACCGGCTCGAATGGTTTCATGGTGGCCTACCGCAGCATGACCTCGGCCCGCCACCGGATCCTGGCGCAGCCGCTCGACGCGGCCGGCAACCCGCTGACCGCCGAGCCGACCGAGCTCGACGCCGGCGACCCGCTGTCGCTGCGGGGGGCCCCGGCGGTCGCCTGGAACGGCAGCACCTACCTGGTCGCGTGGCCCGGGCCGAACGGCGTGATGGCCCGCCGCGTGCGCCCCGACGGCTCGCTGGCCGACGCCGCCCCGGCGATCGTGCTGGCCTCCAGCTTCGGCGCGGTCGACACCGAGGCGCTGGGCGGCGACTTCCTCGTGATCGGCCTGCGTTGCGGTTACACCTGCCAGTACATCAACCCGGTGGCGGCCCGCGTGCGCGGCAGCGACGGCGCGCTGCTCGACCCCAGCCCGATCGGGCTCTACGGGACCTACAGCAGCAGCCCGCGGCTGACCGTGCTGGGCGGCCGCTGGCTGGCGGCCTGGCAGGACAACTGGAGCCACGACGATCCAGGCGCCAGCACGGCCGGGGCCTTCATCGACGCGGCCGGAGCGGCCTCCAACAGCTTCAGCATCCACGGCCCGTACTCGACGGCCGGCGGCAACGGGATCTTCACCCTCGGCCTCGCCTCGAACGGGAGCGTGGCGCTGCTGGTTCAGTCGCAGGAGCTGACCTCCGGCGTCGAGAACGACCTGCTCGGGGTCTTCGTCCGCCCCGACGGGACGGTCGCCCCGTACTTCAACATCACGCCCTGGGCGGGCAACCAGTACCGGCCGCAGGTGGCCTGGGACGGGTCGCGCTTCGTCGTCGTCTTCCAGGACCAGAAGGCGCGCGTCACGCGCTGGAGCCTCGAGCAGCTCGACGCGCGCTCGGACCTGTTCGGGATGCGGATCACGCCGTCCGGGGCGATCCTCGACCCGCAGGGATTCGTCTTCTCGAACAGCGCGGCCGCCGAGGCCTTCCCCAGCGTCACCGCCACCGCGGACGGCCGCACGCTGATCGCGGCGGCGGTCGTGCGCAACGAGCCGCCGCTGGTCAACTACCGGATCGGCTACGAGCTGTTCGGCGCCGGCGGGAACGCCTGGCCGGTCGCCGTCGCATCCGCAGCGCCGGCGGGCGGCGATGTCCCGCTGGGCGTCTCCTTCAGCTCGGCCGGATCCGGCGACCTCGACGGCACGCTCGCCTCGTATGCCTGGGACTTCGGTGACGGCGGGACCGCGACCGAGCCGAACCCGACCCACGTCTACGCTGCGGGCGGGCCGTTCCTGGCGACGCTGACGGTCGCCGACACCGCCGGCGCCCGCACGACGCAGGAGGTCCTGATCGACGCCCGGACCCCTAACGTCGCGCCGGTGGCCCACGCCTCCTCGAACATCGCCTCGGGCCAGGCCCCGCTGGACGTCGTCTTCTCCGCGACCGGGTCGTACGACCCGGACGGCTGGCTGGGGAACATCCGCTGGACCTTCGGCGACGGATCCGAGTCCTGGGGCGCCACCGCCTACCACACCTTCTACGACGCCGGCACCTTCCACGTGACCCTGACCGTCTACGACGGCAGCGACGCGACGGGGACCGACACCCTCACCGTCACCGTCTCGGCCGAGACTCCCCCCGCCGCCCCCTCGAACCTGGTCGCGACGGCCGCCTCGACGACGCAGGTCAATCTGACCTGGAAGGACAACTCCGACAACGAGCGCGACTTCTATATCGAGCGCTGCACCGGGACGGCCGCGGTCTGCAACGCCTCGCCCGAGCTGTTCTCGTTCCTCGACTGGCCCGCCGCCAATGCCACGGCCTACAGCGACTACATGGTCTCCCCCAACACGACCTACAGCTACCGGATCAAGGCCCGCGGCGTCACGGTCGACTCCGGCTGGTCGAACACCGCGCAGGTCACGACCTCGGTCGGCCGGCCGGCGGCACCGACGCAGCTGACGGCCACGAGCAGCCTGAAGTTCATGCGCGCGGTGGTCGACCTGCGCTGGAAGGACAACTCCGGCAACGAGACCGGGTTCGTGGTCGAGCGCTGCAAGGGGAGCGGCTGCACCAACTTCGCGGTCGTCGCGCAGCCCGCGGCGAACGCGGTGAGCTGGCGCGACAACGGCGTGGCCCGGCGCGCGATCTACCGCTACCGGGTCAAGGCCCGCAACGGCGCGGGCGATTCGACCTACTCGAACGTCGCGACGGCGATGACGCCGTAGCGTTCCCGGCGCGGGGGCCCGGCCGGCTCAGGCCGAGGTCCCCGCGTCCACGACGACCTCCTGCCCGGTGACGTGACCCGCGTCGCCGGACAGCAGGAAGTCGATCACCCCCGCCACCCCCGCCGGAGGGACCGGCGCGCGCAGGCACTGGTCGGCGCGCAACTGCGCGCGGCGCGCGTCGGTCAGGTCGGCGGTCATCGCGGTATCGACCAGCCCCGGCACGACCGCGTTGACGCGCACGCCCGAGCGGCCCAACTCGCGCGCCAGGCAGCGCGTCAGCGCCAGCAGCCCGGCCTTCGACGCCGCGTAGGCCGCCTGGCCCGAGACCCCGCGATAGGCCGAGAGCGACGCCACGTTGACGATCGCGCCGCGCTTCGCGGCGATCATCCCGCGCAGCGCCGCGCGCGCGCAGCGGAAGGCCCCGCCCAGGTTGGCGTCGATCACGGCGTCCCAGTCCTCGTCGCTGCAGAAGCCGACGAGCGCCTCGCGCCGCACCGCGGCGTTGTTGACGAGCCCGAGCACCGGTCCCAGCGCCGCCTCCGCCGCCTCGACCACGCGCACCGGCGCCGCGCGGTCCAGCAGGTCCATCGGGAAGGCGCGCACGCCCGGCCCCAGAGCCGACTCCAGCGCGCGGGCCTCGTCCTCGCCGCGGTGGAAGGTGAACGCCACCCGCTCGCCCCGCGCGGCGAGCCGTTCGACGAGCGCGCGGCCGATGCCGCGGCTGCCGCCGGTCACAAGGACGACGCCCTGTTCCACGAGTGGGTCTCCATCCGCGCGCGGATCACGGCGCGGGCGATCCGCAGGCTGTCGATCAGCGGGCGGTAGTGGCTGGTCGTGCGGCCGTCGGCGCACGCCAGGCGAACCGGCGTGCAGGCGACGGGGAACCCGGCGCGCACCGCGCGGACGACCACCGCGCTCTCGGCCTCGAAGCGGTCTTCGGGCATCCCGAGCTGGGCGTACAGCGTGCGGGTGTAGAGCCGGAAGCCGGTCTGCACGTCGGACAGGAGCTGCCCCGCCAGGAACGAGATGCCGCGCGACGACAGGCGGTTGGAGAGCCGCCGCACCCAGAACATCTCGGCGAACAGGTGGTCGCGCACGCCGAGTACGAGATCCGCCCCCTGCTCCCAGGCGGCGAGCAGCTTCGGGATCTCCTCGGGCGGGTGCTGCGCGTCGGCGTCGACCGTGACGACCGCCTCGAAGCCGCGCGGGAACAGGTCGTCGAACGCCGTGCGCAGCGCCGCCCCCTTGCCGCGGTTGCGCTCGTGACACAGCACCCGCACGCCGGCGGCGCGCGCGGCCTCGGCGGTGCCGTCGGTCGAGCCGTCGTCGACGACCAGGACCTGCGGGATCTGCCCCAGCGCGCGGCGCGCGACGTCGGCGATCGTCGGCGCGGCCTGGAAGGCGGGGATCGCGACGGCGACGCGACGGGCGTTCATCGCGCTCAGGCCGGGTCGAGCAGCAGCCAGGCCGCCGCTCCGGCCGCCGCGAGCGTGGAGACCAGGACCGTCTGCGCCGGCGGCGCGTCGAGCGCGTCGACGGGCACGATCCCGACCCCTTCGTCCTCCTCCTCGAACCAGCGCGGCGCCGCGACCAGCCCCGACTCGACCGCCAGCACCGCGGCCCCCGCGAGGAAGCCGCCGTACTCGCCGGTCGCCCCCTTCGGCGCGGTCACCGGCGGCAGGGGCGCCCCTTCCCAGCCCGCGCGCAGTACCTGCCCCTCGAGCAGGTCGCCGCGCCGCGCTCCGGAAGCGCCGCTGACGACGAGGCCGATCTCCTCGGGCAGCACGCGGTGGCGCGCCAGGCCGGCGGCCAGCGCCTCGGCCAGCTCGTCGACGCCGCAGCCCCAGCTCGCGGCGGGCGCCGACGGGTCGGTGGCCTGGAACGCGCCGCGCACGCGGGCGAGGACGCGAGCGCCGCGCGCGGCCGCGCGCTCGGCGCTCTCGAGCAGCAGGACCGTCGCGCCCTCCGCGGCGACGAAGCCGTCGCGGCGCGCGTCGAGCGGCCGCGCCGCCTCGGGCTGGGCCCCATGCGGCCGCGCCAGCGCGCGGAAGCGGTCGAGCGCGGCGTGCAGCAGCGGCGACAGCTCCTCGACCGCGCCGGCCAGCGCCCAGTCGGCGCGCCCCAGCCCGATCTCGCGCGCCGCGCCCGCGACCGCGGCCAGGGGGCTGGCCTCGCGCAGCGTCAGCGTGACGTTGGCGCCGGTGATCCCCAGCGCCAGCGCGACCTGCGCGGTCGGCGCGTTGGCGACCGACTCGGCGAAGCGGAACGGGGAGGCCTGCTCCGGGTCGCGGAAGATCTCGCCCAGCAGCTGCTCGGAGAAGAGCGCGGAGCCGAACGCCGTCCCCAGGAAGACCGCGCCGCGGGCCGCCAGCTCCGGCGTCACCTGCGCGCGCGGCAGCCCGCCGTCCTCGAGCGCCATCATCGAGGCCGCGACCGCGAAGCGCGAGGGCAGCCCCATCCGTCGGGCGGCGGCGGGCGGGATCCAGCGCGCGAAGTCCCGCTCGGTCACCAGCGCGGCGCGGCGCGCCGAGTGGCTGCGGTGGTAGCCGGGCGGCCGCTCGACCGGCGACAGGCGCGGCGCTCCCGAGCGCAGCCCCGCGGCCAGCGCTTCGCGGCCCGCGCCGAAGGCGCCGAGCGCCCCCAGCCCGGTGACGACGACGTCGCGCAGCCCGGGGTACGGGTCGCGCACGCGGATCGCCTCGCCGCCCGCGCCGCTCACGCCGGCTCCCCGGCGCGCTCGAAGACGAGCGCGGCATTGGCGCCGCCGAAGCCGAAGTTCACCGACAGCGCGTAGCGCGCCCCCGGGACCACGAGCGGACCGTCGAGCCCGATCCGCACCGGCGTCCGCGACGACGGCGGCTCGGCCGGCGGCCCGCCGCCGGGCGTCGCGTGCAGCGCGCCGGAGCGCAGCGCGTCGATCGTCACCACCGCCTCGACCGCGCCGGCCGAGCCGAGCAGGTGCCCGATCAGCGCCTTGGTCGAGGCCACCGGGATTTCCCGCGCGCGCGCGCCGAAGACCGCGCAGAGCGCCGCCCACTCGGCGTCGTCGTTGAGCGGCGTGCCGGTGCCGTGCAGGTTCACGAAGTCGATTTCGTCGGGGCGCAGCCCGGCGTCGGCCAGCGCGTCGCGCATCGCGCGCACCGCTCCCGCCCCCTCGGGGTGCGGCGCCGTCATGTGCGAGGCGTCGCAGCTGACGCCCGCGCCGGCCAGGATCGCCAGCGGCGCCGCGCCGCGCGCCGCGGCGTGCTCCCGCGTCTCGAGCACCAGCACGCCGGCGCCCTCTCCCATCGACAGCCCCTCGCGCCCCTCGCGGAACGGCCGCGTCATCCCGGGATCGACGGCTCGCAGCGCGTTGAAGCCGCCGTAGGTCAGTTGGCAGAGCGAGTCGGAGCCGCCGGCCAGCGCCAGGTCGCAATCGCCCAGCCGCAGCGCGTCGAGCGCGCGCGCGACCGACATCGCGCCCGAGGCACAGGCGGCCGAGACCGTCTCGCTGGGCCCGGCCGCGCCAATACGCCGCGCGACCGCCTCGGCCGGGCCGCTGCAGGGCTGCGAGGCCAGGAGGCCGGCGCGCGCGCGGCGGCCGCCGGTCGCGGCCAGCTCGGCGAAGAAGCGCTCGGCCTCGACCATGTTGCCGGTCGAGCTGGCGAAGTAGACCGCGGCCTCCGGCCCCAGCTCCCGGCGCCCCAGCCCGGCCGCGACCAACGCTTCCTCGGCCGCGAAGACGGCGAAGGCGTCGGCGTGCGGCATCCCTTCCAGGGCGAGCGGGCGGCCGGCGGCGGGAACCTCGGCCGCCAGGTGCGTGCGGTGGCGCGCGGCGTCGAAGCGCCCGATCGCGCGGAAGGCGCGCGCCCCGCGAGCCAGCGCCTCGAACAGCGGCGCCACGCCCCAGCCGAAGCCGGTGACCGCGCCGGTCCCGGTGACCACAACGAGCGGCCGGGCGGGGGACTTTTCGGGCGGGCTCACGGCGTCTCTCCAGGCCGGGGGCGAGGACCGGAACACGATCCGTGGGGCCGGTGACCGGCACTCGCGGATTCCGGTAACCTGTCGGCTAAATCGATGACTAACGCGATCTTACTTGACTGGCGGCGGACGCTTCAAGCCGCGCCCGACGCGCCCCTCCTGCTGCGTCCCGGCGCGCCGGCGACGACGCGCGCGCTGCTCTCCGTGCTGGCCTCGGGGGCGGCCGCGCGGATCGCCGGCGCAGCGCTGCCGGAGGGCGCGCTGGTCGTCTTCTCCGCTCCCAACGGCAGCGCCTTCCTGGCCGGGCTGGTCGCGCTCTGGGACCAGGGGCTGGTCCCGGCGCTGGCCGACAGCGGCGCGCCCGACGAGGAACTGCTCGGCGTCGCGCGCGCGCTCGGCGCGGCGGCGGTGGTGCGCTGTGGCGAGCCCTGGCCGGCCTCGCTGGCCGAGCCCGGCGCGCTGGCGATCGCCGCGGCGGCGGCGCCGGACGCAGCCCGCGCGGCGGCGGCACGCGCGGCGGTGGCCGGGGCGGCCGCGGTGAAGCTCTCGTCCGGCACGACCGGCGAGCCCAAGGGGGTGATCGCCAGCGCCGCCGCGCTGATCGCCGACGACGAGCAGTTGACGCGCTCGATGGGGCTGGTGGCCGAGGACCGGATCGTCGCGGCGATCCCGCTCTCGCATTCCTACGGGCTGTCGTCGGTCGCACTGCCGGCTTTGCGGCGCGGCGCGGCGCTGATCTTCCCCGGGACCGAGGGGCTGTTCGCGGCGCTCGACGCGGCGCGACAGTTCGACGCGACCTTCCTGCCGACCGTGCCGGCCTTCATCGCCGCGCTGGTCGCGCTGGGGACGCCGCCATCCTGGCCCCCTTCGCTGCGGCTGGTGATCACCGCCGGGGCCCCGCTGTCGCCGGAGGCGGCCCGCCGCTTCCGCGCGACCTACGGCCGCGGCGTGCACGCCTTCTACGGCGCCTCCGAGTGCGGCGGGATCGCCTTCGACCGGCGCGGCGACGCCGCCGAGCGCGGGGCGATCGGCGCGCCCGTGGACGGCGTGACGCTCGAACTCGTCCCGGAGGACGGGGCGCCGGAGGGGGCGGGGCGCGTCGTCGTCCGCTCGCCGGCGGTGACGACCGGCTACCTGCCCCTGCCCGACCCGCGCCTCGCCGGCGGCGTCTTCCGCACCGGCGACTGGGGCCGGCTCTCGAGCGGGGAGCTGTGGCTGGCCGGCCGCGCCGACGGCTGGATCAACGTGCGCGGCAAGAAGGTCGACCCGGCGGAGGTCGAGCGCGTGATCGCCGCGATGCCGGGGGTGGACGAGGTCGCGATCCTCGCGCTGCGCGACCCCGCGACCGGGACCGAGCGCGTCGCGGCCGCGATCGCGACGCGCGCCGGGCTGAGCTGGAACGCGGTGCGCGCCTTCTGCGTCGAGCGGCTGGCCGCGCACAAGGCGCCGCGCGCGATCGCGTTCTTCGAGGCGCTGCCGCGCAGCGCGCGCGGCAAGCTCGACCGGCGCGCGATCCTGGCGCGCTTCGCGGACGGCGCGGGGGCGCCGGACCCGGCCGACTGATGGCGCGCTGGCGGCCGTCGCCGTTCCTCTGGGGCTCGGCGGGGCTCCACGGCGGGCTGCTCGGGCTGACCGCGCTCGCGCCCGCGGCCTGGCCCTGGACGCTGGGCCTGCTCGTCGCCGACCACGCGGCGCTGGCGGCCGCCGGGATGTGGCCGCGCTCGCGCCTGCTGGGCCCGAACCGGCGCGAGCTGCCGGCCGCCGCCGCCGCGCGCGGCGAGCTGGCGCTGACGTTCGACGACGGCCCGGACCCCGAGGTCACCCCGCGCGTGCTGGACCTGCTCGACGCGGCGGGGGCGAAGGGCTCGTTCTTCGTGGTGGGCGAGCGGGCCGAGCGGCACCCGCGCCTCGTGGCCGAGGCGGCCCGGCGCGGCCACGCCGTCGAGAACCACACGCTGCGCCACAGCCCGCACTTCCCGTGGTACGGCGTGCGCCGGCTGACGCGCGAGCTGGCGGCCGCCAACGCGCAGATCGAGTCGCTGACCGGGCGGCGGCCGGCTTACTTCCGCGCGCCGGCCGGGCTGCGCTCGCCGCTGCTCGATCCGGTGCTGGCGGCGCTCGACCTGTCGCTGGTGTCGTGGACGCGGCGCGGCTTCGACGCCGTGCGGACCGATCCCGGCGCCGTCTGGCGGCGGCTCGCCCCGGCGGTGCGGCCGGGGGCGATCCTGCTGCTGCACGACGGCCCCGGCCAGCGCGCGGTGCTGGAGGTCCTGCCGCGCGTGCTCGACGCGGCCGCGGCGCGCGGCCTGCGGCCGGTGGCGCCGCTCGGCTGACGGTCAGAGTCCGGTGTGCGCGGCGCGCGGCTCGTGGATCGTCAGCACCGGGCAGGTCGCGTGGCGGATCACCTGCTCCGCGACCGAGCCGAAGACCAGCCGGCGCCAGCCGGTGCGGCCGTGGGTCGCGATCACGACCAGGTCGGCGTGCTCGCGCTCGGCCGCGGCGACGATCGCGTCGGCCGGGTCGCCGTCGACGACGAGGCCCCGCACCGCGAGTCCGGTCGTCTGAAGCGTCTCGGCCATCGCGCCGATCATCTGCTCGGCCTGCTCGCGCGCGTGGCGCAGGGTCACCTCCGGCGTGACCGCGGCCCCGACCGGGATCTCGACCGCCACCGGGATCGCGACCGGGACCACGACGTTGAGCAGCAGCAGCTCGGCGTGCATCGCGTGCGCCATCTCGCGCGCGACCTGCAGGGCGGAGTCGGCGGGCTCGCTGAAGTCCGTCGGGCAGAGGATCTTCCTGAAGGGGTACATGGACGGCCCTCCCGCGGCTGTTTCACCCGCGACAGCCGGCGCGAACCAGCGTTTCAACGGCCCGCCCCGCGGGCCGGTCGGGTGCGACCCAAGGGACGTGGACATCTTACTGCGCGGCCCGGAAGCCGGTTCGAATTCTTTGCGATGGTGGAGGCGGTGGGAATCGAACCCACGTCCGAGGATGGTCCACGACGGGCTTCTACACGCTTAGCCGCTTCATTTGGATCTCGCCTCGCGCGCTCCGAAGGGCAGGATCGCGTCCGGCCAGCCCGTTGATCTCGCTCTCGGCGGGTGGGCCGCCCACCTCGAGCCAGCCCGCGTTCATTGACGCCCTGCCTCCCACCCACGGGCGGATCGGAGAGGACGCACCGCCTTTAGTTAGGCAGCGATTGCGTAGTTGGTGTTGGCGTTTGTAAGCTTCCCGTTTTTTACGAGGATCGGGAGCCTCGGCGTGCCACCCGCGCTTTCCGAACCCCGTCGAGTCCTTTCGCCCCCACGGGTGCGCGTTGACGAAAAGAGAGTAAGACTGCGGCGCCCCGGTTGCAAGCTGGAGGCTGCCGTCCGGCGCGGGGAGCGCGGCCCGCCATCGCCGGCCCTTACTGCGCCACGAACTCGACGAACAGCACCTCGGCCACGCCGTCGTCCGGCAGCGTTCGGTTGATTTCGCGCCGCAGCTCGTCGCGCAGCGCGTCCCGGGCGCCGGGGCGCGTCACCTCCTCGAAGGTCTTCGCCGACAGCGCCGAGAGGATCCGGTCGCGGGCACGGGCGCGCATGAGCTCGTCGCGCTGCAGCTCGCGCGCGAGCCGCGGGTCGCTCACCACCGCGCGGACCGAGGCCCGCAGGTAGCGCTCGACGCCGGGGTCGGCGAGGTTGACGACGAAGGCGTCGAACGCGACCAGCGACGGCGAGGCCGGCGCGCCGGCCCGGACGCCCTGGGCCTCCGCCCGCCCCGCGCCGCCGCGCAGCAGCAGCGCCGTCGTCCCGCCCACGGCGGCGAGAACCAGGAGCGCACCGGCAAGAAACAGCAGCGGGATCCGGCGGCCGGATCCGTCCTCGGACTGGGCCTGCAGCGACATCGCGGCTCCTCGCGCGGCAGGCGCTCAGGGCCCGGCGCGGAGCAGGATCTCGACCCTCCGGTTGCGCTGGCGCCCCTCCTCCGTCGCGTTGTCGCCGACGGGGCGGGTGTCGGCGTGGCCCACCGCCTCGAGCCGCGCCGGGGCCAGGCCGTGCGCGGCCAGGAACCGGACCACCGCCCCGGCGCGCGCCGCCGACAGCTCCCAGTTGCTCGGGAACGCCGCGCCGCGAACCGGCAGGTTGTCGCTGTGCCCCTCGACCGTCGCCCGCGCACCGGACTCGCGGACCAGCGCCGCGATCCGCGCCAGCGGCGCGCCGGCCTCCGGCTCCAGCCGCGCGCTGCCCGGGCGGAAGAGCGGTCCGTTGCTCATCCGGATCCGCACCCCGCGGTCCTCGAGGATCACCTCGGCCCCCAGCTCCGGCGCCGCGCCGCGCAGCGCATCGTGCGCCTGCTCGAAGATCCGGGCCTTGGCCTCGGCCGGCATCGCGGCCGGCCGGTCGAAGAGCGTCGCGCCCGACAGGGGAGCCTCCGCGCGGCGCTCGGTCTGCGTGCCGAAGGCGTCGCGGATGTAGCCCGAGACGACCTTGAAGCGCTCGCGCTCCATCGTGCTGAAGGCCAGCAGCATGATGAAGAAGCAGAGCAGCAGCGACATCATGTCGCCGTAGGTCAGCATCCAGGCCGGCGCGCCCGGGCGCGGCACGTCCTCTTCCAGCAGCGCCGCCAGGGGCTCGCGCCTCACGCCGCCTCCGTCCCCGCGCTTCGCTCGGCGCCCTGCCGCAGCGCGGGCGGGACGTGCGCGGTCAGCTTCTGCCGGACCGACGTCGGGTGGTCCCCCTCGACGATCGCCAGGATCCCCTCCAGCACCAGCATCCGCGCCGCGACCTCCTCGCGGCTGCGGTTCTTCAGCTTCTCGGCCAGGGGCAGGCAGACCAGGTAGGCGATCAGCGAGCCGTAGAGCGTGGTCAGGATCGCCAGCGCCATCGCCGGGCCGATCCGCGCCGGCTCGTCGAGCGTCGAGAGCATCTTCACCAGCCCGATCAGGGTCCCGATCATCCCGAAGGCCGGGGCCGAGGCCGCCATCCCCTCGAGCAGCTCCTGCCCGTAGCGGTGCCGCTGGACCAGCGCTGCGGTTTCGGTCTCGAGCATCTGGCGGATCGCGCCGGGCTCGTAGCCGTCGACCGCGAGCGCGACCGCGCGCGCCAGGAAGGGGTCGCGGATCTGGCGGCGCTCGAGCGCCAGCAGGCTCTCGCGGCGTGCGGTGCGCGCCAGCTCGACCAGCTCGGCGATCAGGTCGTCGGGGCGCGATGCGGTGCGCGTGAAGGCGTTGCGCACGACGGCGAAGGTCGAGAAGACCCGTCCCAGCGGGTTCTTGATGAAGGTCACGCCGAGCGTGCCGCCCAGCACGATCAGCAACGAGGCCACGTCGACGAACTGCACCGGCCGGTCGCCCAGCGCCACGGCGGCGCCGATCAGGGCGACGGCCACGATCAGGCCGATGACGGTCGAGGCATCCACGCGGGCTACCTGTCGTCTCCGTTCGAGGACCCGCCGCGGGGCGCGTGGCGCCGCAGCCGGGCGGCGAGGTCGGCGACCGCCGCGGGGTCGGCCGCCGTCGCGCGGAGGTTGTTGTCGGCGACCTCGCGATGCAGTTCCTCGCGGACGACGGGCACGTCGTCCGGGGCCTCGAGCCCGAGCCGGACCTGCTGCCCGCGGATCTCGACGACCTTGATCCGGATGTCGTTCCCGATCAGGAGCGACTGCCCTATCTTGCGGCTGAGGACGAGCATGCGGGGGACCTCCCTGTCCCGGAGTGCGCCGCGGCCTGCTCGGGCCGCGCGAACTCGAAGCGGACCGGCCAATCGCCGTCGTCCAGGATCACCTGCTCCCCGCGCATCGTCTGCGGGTCGATCACCAGCGGGGCGCGGAGGTTCGCGCTGGCCCCCTCAGCTTCGAGCTGGACCACCACGAGGCACAGGCTGCGGCCCTCGCTCCCCTCCCCCAGGCGGGACCAGACGCCGGACGGGATGGCGGGCGGGTAGCCGGCGAGCAGCAGGGCAGGGTCCGCGACCGGCAGGGCCAGCTGCGGCTGCTCGACCGAGCGCAGCCAGCGGAGGGGGCGCGTCTCGTCGCGCTCGACCAGCTCCCAGCGGCGCAGGCCGTCGTACCCGGGCAGGCCCCGGTCGAAGTAGACGACCGTCGGCGCGCTGCGCTGCAGCGCGGACCGGCACTCGCGATCGGCGACGGTGGGGCTCACGGGAACCTCGTTTCGATGCGGGCGGACATCGTGCGCTCCTCGTCGAGCATCGCCTCCGCGATCCGGCGGCCGTTGGGACGGTAGAGCCCGGCGGCGAGCTGCGCGCGCAACCGCGCGACCAGCGCCTCGCGCCGATCCGGCGTTGCCGCGAGCGCGGCGCGCAGGGCCGCAAACTCGCGGGCCCGGGCGGGGAGGCCGCGGCCGTTCTCCGGAAGCGGGGCCGTGGCGCCGGCGCCCGGCGTCCCGGGGGACGCGCCGCGCCACGCGACAGAGAGCTCCCGCTCGGCCCGGTCGAGCCGGTCGAACAGCCCGTGCAGGGCCCGGACCGGGTTGTCGTGCTGGATCCTCAAGGGGTCCGCCTTCGGGTGCCGCGCCACGGGCCGGGCCCGCGGCATAGGCCACCCCGAGTGGCGTATCGGCCGCCATGGGCGCGGCTTGAGGCCCGGCGGGAGACCACCGCCGCCTCAGCCCGCGCGCTGGCGGAACCGCACCAGGCGCCGTCGCAGGGCCGGCTCCGCTGCCAGCCCCCCGCGACCGGCCCGCGCGGCCGGCCCGCCGAGTCCGTCCCCGGCGGCGGCCCGCGCGCCGCGCGCGCGCTGCCGCGTGCTGCGCTCCAGCGCCAGCAGGGCGAAAAGCATCGCGAGGTCGAAGGCCAGCTGGACCCACAGCAGCTCGCGCATCACGGCGTCCCCCCGCGGGCCAGCTCGCGCACCCGGAAGGCAAAGCGCCCGTCGACCACGACGAGATCGCCGATGGCGACCGGCCGGTCCTGGACGAACAGCGTGACGGTGTCGTCGCCGTCGAGGCCGACCGGCACGGCGTCGCCGGCCCGCAGCCCGAGCACGCGCTCGAGGCTCCAGACCTGGCGGCCCAGCCGCACCTCGAGCGGCAGCTCGATCCGATCGAACGGCGAGCCGTCGGCGCCCGGCGCCGCGTCGGCCGCCGCCCCGCCCGGGACCTCGACGTCGTGCAGGTCGTGCAGGTTCACGGTTCCCTCCCCTCCGCGCCGGCCGCGGCCGGCACGAACCGGCGGATCTCGAGCACGCGCCGCGTGTCCTGGCGGCGCAGCACCCCTTCCGCGAGCAGCGCCCCGTTGAGGCGCAGCCCGACCCCTTCCGGATCGGGCAGGTCGAGCTGCAGCACGTGGCCGGGGCGCAACCGCTGCAGGTCGGTGACCCGCAGGCTGGCCCCGGCGAGGACCGGCTCGAACGTCACCGGGGCCCGGCGCAGCGCGTCGAGCAGTTCCGGCGCGGCGTCGCGCGCCGACGGCCGCGGCGCGTCCGACGCGAGCCGGCCCGCCAGGGGCGGCGCCATCAGCAGGCGGCAGACCGCCTCGCCCCCGGGCAGCTCGAGCCGGAACGCCGCCGCGGCGAGCATCCCGCCGCGGCGCACGAGCCGGCCGAAGTCCGGTTCGGGGTCGAGCCCGCCCGGCTGCAGCGGCGCCAGCGCGGAGCGCTCGCCGAGCGCGCGGGCGAGCCGCTGGAAGGCCTCTTCCAGCAGGCGCGACTCGACCACCGAGAGCGCGCGCGGCGCGGCCGGCCGCCCCTCGCCCCCCTGCAGCCGATCGACGATCGCCAGCGCCAGCTCGTGCTGGAACGAGATCCCGCCGACCACTTCGCCCGCCTCGTCGACGAACAGCCCGAGCGGCTCGCCCTGGACCAGCGTCGCCAGGACCGTTCCCGCCGGCTGCTGGATCAGCCCGGTGAACTCCGCGCGGAGGGGCGCGCTCGCGGCGAGGATCGTCGTGAACGCGCTGGCGACCTCGCCGGCCAGCCTCTCGCAGGCGGCGTGGACGAGCGAGAGCCGCTCCCCGGCCAGCAGCAGCGGCGCCCTCAGGTCGTACGGGACCGCGTCGGAACCGGCCGGGCCGGCCTCTTCGGCCCCGAAGGATCGAAGCAGGGAGTCGACCTCGGCCTGGGACAGCAGGCGGCTCATCGCAGCGCCTCCTCCAGGGGGACCGTGAGCCGCTCGCCGACGCGCGCGCGCAGCCGGCTGATGGCGCGGGTGTGGATCTGGCAGACCCGCGACTCGGTGACGTCGAGCACGGCGCCGATCTCCTTCAGCGTCAGGCCCCGCTCGTAGTAGAGCGACAGGACCATCCGCTCCCGCTCGGGCAGGTGGTCGATCTCCTGGGCCAGGACCTCGCGCCGCTCCTTCTCCTGGATCGCGAACAGCGGGCTGGCGCCGGGATCGGCCGGGTCGTTCCCCTCGTCCTCGCCGGCCGGCATGTGGCCGAGCCGGACGCCTCGCGCCTGCTGGTAGAGCGCGTGCAGCTCGTCGACCGAGAGCCCCAGCTCGGACGCGATCTCCTCGTCCTCGGCGGGGCGCCGCGTGCGGTGCTCGACCGCGACGATCGCGGTCTCGAGCCGGCGCGCGGCGCGGCGCAGCGAACGGGGGGCCCAGTCGCGGCAGCGCACGCCGTCGAGGATCGCGCCGCGGATCCGCGCCTCGGCGTAGGTCTTGAACTGCACGCCGTGCGACGGGTCGAAGCGGTCGATCGCCTCCATCAGCCCCAGGATCCCGTCTCCGACCAGGTCGTCGAAGTCGACCGGGCCGGCCAGCCGCGAGCCGATCCGGTGGGCGAGGTACTTCACCAGCCCGGTGTGCCCGACGAGCAGGCGCTCGCGGGCGGCAGAACCGGGAACCCGGGCCGCGGCCGCCCATTCGACCGTCGGGTCGACGAGCGGGGCGTCGGTGTGCGAGGCGCCGCGCATCAGTGCTGGAGTCCCGGGTGCGTTGCGTTCCCGTCCCATCGTGGCGACGCTCCGGAGAGGCTGCGCGCGCGGGCGCGCGCGACGACCTTGGCGGCCAACCGCTCGAGCGAGCGACTGGCGGGGGCGAGGGGCTGTTCGATCACGAGCGCGGCCTGGCGGCGCGCGGCGTCGGCGACCGCAGGGTCCTTGAGGACGAAGCCGTCGAAGTCGATCCCGCGGCCCAGGAACTGGCTGGCCGCGGCGACCAGGCGCCGGTGGACGCGGCGGGCCTCGTCCTCGTCGTCGGCGCCGTTGACGACGAGGCCGATCTCCTGGCCCGGATCGCGCCGCAGCGCGACCTTCAGCGCGGCGTAGGCGTCGACCAGCGCGGCCGGCTCGGGCCAGGTCACGAGCAGCGTGCGGTCCGCCAGCATCAGCATCCGGGAGACCTGGTCGCCGATCCCGGCCGCGGTGTCGATCAGCAGCACGTCGCAGCACTCGCCGACCGCGCGCAGCCCCTCGACGAAGTGCAGCATCTCCTCGGGCGGCAGGCTGGCCAGCTCGGGGATCCCGGAGCCGGCGGGGATCAGGCGGATCCCGCCGGGCCCCTCGATCGCCAGCTCGGTCAGCGGGACGCGCTCGCGGAAGAAGTGCTCGATCGTGCGGGGCGGAGCGAGACCGAGCAGCACGTCGGCGTTGGCCAGCGAGAGGTCGGCGTCGAGCAGCGTCGTCGCCAGGCCGTTCCGGGCCAGCGCGATCGCCAGGTTGACCGCGACGAAGGTCTTGCCGACACCCCCCTTGCCGGAGGTGACGGCCAGCACCAGCGCGCGGCGCGCGCGGCGCGGCGGGGGGGCGGCGCGGTCGCTCATCGCCCGGTCCCCGCGCCGCGCCAGGGGGCGGCCGGCTCGCCCGGCAGCGGCACGGCCCACGCCGCGAGGCGGCGCGGATCCGCGATCTCGAGGTCGTCCGGGACGTCGGGGCCGGTCCCGAGGTGGCGCAGCGGCAGTCCGGCCCGCGCCAGCGCGGTCACCAGGCCGCCCGGCCGCACGGCCTCGTCGATCCGCGTCGCGCCCAGCGCACCGGGGCGCAGCGGGGCGAAGCGTTTGACGCTCTCGGTCAGCGAGTCGGCGTCGCGGTCGGCCGCCAGCAGCAGCTCGATCTCCTCGCGCCGCACGCCCGCCAGCAGACCGGCGAGCCCCTCCATCGCGGCCCGGTCGCCGCGCGGGATCCCCGGCGTGTCGAGCATCAGGAGCGCGCCGCGGCCGGCGCGCTCGCGCGCCCGCTCCAGGTCGCGCCGCTCGCGGACCGCGACGAAGGGCGCGCCGAGGATCCGTGCGAACGCCTCCATCTGCTCCGCGCCGCCGAGACGCCGGCCGTCGGCCGAGGCCAGGACCACGGGGTGCTCGCCGCGGCAGATCTCGCGCGCGGCGAGCTTGGCCAGCGTCGTCGTCTTGCCCACGCCGGGGGGGCCGACCAGCGCCAGCACCGCGGGGGCGGGGGCGGGACCGGCCGGCAGCCAGAGCGCGACCAGCCCGCGCGCGTACGAGAGCGCGGCGATCCGGTCTTCGAGCTGCTCCGCGTCGAGGTTGTGCCGGGCGGCGGCCGCGATCCGGGCAGCGAACGGGAGCGAGAACCCCCACGCGACGAGGTCGTCGCGCAGCCGCTCGGCGGCGGCGGGGGGCGCGCCCAGTTCCGCCGCCAGGACCGGTGCCGCGGGCGCCGCGGCGCCCCACGTCCCCGGCCGTTCCGCGGCCGCGACGACCTCGACGCCGCCGGCGCCGCGGCGCGTCTCGAGCACCGCGGCCCCGGGGCCGAACTGCTCGCGCACCTGCGCCAGCGCCTCGGCCGCCGTCTTCCCGAAGAAGGTCCGCAGGATCATCTCAGCTCACCGCTTCCGGCGCGCTCAGCCACGGTCCTGTCCCAACCGCGTCAGGCGCAACGCGAGCTGCCCCCGGACCTCGACGACCTCCCCGGCCCCGATCACCGCTCCGTCGGCGAGCAGCCGGCAGGGCTCGCCGACCGGCGTCGTCAGCGGCACCAGCTGGCCGGGCGCCAGCTCGCGCAGCGCGGCGAGGCGCGCGCGCCCGGTGGCGATCCGCGCCGAGAGCGCGATCGGCAGCGCGGCAAGCTCGGGGCGCAGCAGCCCCGCGTCCGGCGTCCCTCCCGAGCGTCCGTCCCTCGTCCCGGCCATCGCCGCGCTCCCGGGGCGGTCCCGTCGCCGTCGCGGCGGCGGACCGCACCCCTTCCGTGCGAGAGCCTTTTCAGCAAGCCGTGTGCCGCGCGGGGGATGCCGCTATCCGCTTGATCGAGCGCCAGTTGGTGCGGTTGTCCGGAGATCGGACCCGGGTTTCGCGGCGGGGTGCCGGCAGCCGGCCGTCGGATGCTTGACGGCACGCCGCAGGCGCGGCGCCGCCCGCCGGCTCAAGCGGCGCCGCGTCCGTCCGAAACGGTCCTCCGAGGAGGGACTCGCCGGCGCGGCGCCGGGGAGCCTCGCGGAGCGAGCGCGTGGACCGGACCCCGCCCAGCGTTCTCGCGCGCATGCTGCGCGGCCACGCCGGCGCGCTCGCGGGTCAGATGCGGGAATCGCTCGAAGCGCTGGTCGGCCGCTCGGTCCAGCTGGAGCGCCTGCAGGCCGATCACCCCGAGCTACCGCGGCTCTTCGGCCAGCGCGAGCTGTTCCTGTTCCCGTTCGCCGACGGGGACGGCCGCGCGCTGCCGACATTCCTGGCACTCGACCGGCCCGCGGCGGTGGCGACGGGCGCGGCTTTCGGGCTGATGAACACCGGCGGGGTCCGCGAGGCGGCCGACCCCGGCGAGCTGCCGGAGCCGCTGCTCGGCGCGATCCGCGAGGTCGCCGGGATCCTCGGCGGCGCCGCCCGCCGGATGGTCCGCGCGCGGGGCACGGACAGGACGTGCGGCTTCGGTTGCGGGCACGAGCTGCGCCGGGTCACGGCGGGCGCCTGGCCGGCGATCGTCGGGGAGATCGACCACGGCGTGCGGTGGGACCTGCTCGGCTTCCGGCTGCGGATCGACGGGGAGCCGGCGGGCGCGATCCTGCTGGGCTCGAGCGAGCGCTGGGAAGGCCCGCTCGAGACCGATCTCGACGAGGACGCCGACACGGCCGAGGTCTTCGTCGAGGAGCCGACGCCCGGCAGCGACGAGTACGCCGGAACGGCCGCCGCGCCCGCGCCGTTTCCCGCGAACGCCGAGGCGGCCGGCCCGCCGCCGCCGATCCCGCAGGGGATTCGGGTGCAGGTCGCTGGGGATCCCAAGGACCGCGCAACGGCCGCGCTGCGAACGGCGCTCGCCGAGGCCGGCTGCCACGTCCTGCCGGCCTACTCCGCGGGTGGCGCCGGGCCGCAGCCGAGCGTGCTGTTCGTCTTCAGCCGCTCCCCGATCGACCTGAGGATGCGGCTGGCCGCGTCGCTCGCGAAGCGCCGGGCGGGGCTGATCGTCGCCTGCTCGGACCGCCCCACGGCCGACCTGGTCCGGGCCGCGCACGCCGGCACGGCAGACTCGTTCCTCGTCCTGCCCGCGGACAGGCTGCGGCTGCAACGCCTTTTCCAGCGCTTTGCAGAGCTAGCGCCAGCCTGACGGACGCCCGGAAACGGGCGCCAGGGCCGGGAAAACGCGGGGGGGCGGCCGATCAGCCGCCCCCTCGGGACTCCACCTCAGACGTAGAAGTCGTAGGGGCGGATCGTCTTGCGGCCGTTGGCCTGGGCGAGCTTCGCAGCCCGCACACAGAGGTCGTACAGCACCTTGTTCAGCGCCTCGGGGGCGTCGGACGCCACGTTCATCCCGTGGTCGCGGAGGGCGCCCTTGACCTTGCTCATGACGAGCAGCATCTCGACGGCCTTCGCCTTGCCGGCCTTCGGCGCGGCGGTCTTCTTGGCAGCCTTCTTTGCCATGTTCTCTGGCTCCTCTCTTTCGTCGATCCGGCGGCACGTCGCGCGCCGCACGCGCGAAAGGACGGGCTATAGGTAGCATTACCGGTGCGGGAGATTCAAGCGGGAAACGCGTTTTTTTTGGGTCTGGCGGCGGTTTTCTGCCCTTCGGCGCCGGGCCCCCGCGGCGCGCACCGCGGTTTCGGGCTAGCATTCCGGCGCCTGCCACCATGTCGAAGCGTCGTTCCAGCGCAGCAACAGAGGGGTCCCCGCAGCCCGTTCCGGCCGCGCCGCCGTCGCTTTCCCCGCCGTTTCCCTCCGGCAAGGCGCTGCTCGCGATCGCCGCACTGGCCTTCTTCGCCTACCTGATGCTCCCCCCCAAGCCGATCATCAGCGACGCGGTGCGGGCCGTGACGCTGAACCCGGTCGTCCAGGAGAAGCCGCTCTCCGCGGTCTTTTCCAGCGATTTCTGGGGGGCTCCGGCCGACGCCTCCTACGGCACGCGGTCCTACCGCCCGCTCGTCGCCCTGACCTACGCGATCGAGGCGCGCGCGCTGGGCAACGCGCCGCAGGTCTACCACGTCACCGACATGCTGCTGCACGCCGGGACCGCGGTGCTGGTCACGCTGCTGGCCGCTCTGCTGCTGGCGGGCAGCCCGTGGGCGCTCGCGGCGGGCGCGCTGTTCGCGGTTCACCCGGTGGCGACCGAGGCGGTCGCGTCGATCGTCGGGCGCGCCGACATCATGGCCGCGGCGGCGCTGCTCGGGGCGCTGATCCTGCACCTGCTCGCCGGGAGCAGGGCCTCACCGTGGGCCTGGGAAGCGGGGGCGCTGGCGCTGCTCGGCGCCGGGCTGCTCTGCAAGGAGTACGCCGTCGCGTTCCCGTTCATCCTGGCGGCCTGCGACCTGGCGTTCCGCGCCTGCGGCCGCAGCTCGCGGGCCGACGAGCGGCGGCAGCCCGTGGTCCTCGGCCTGGCGCTGGGGCTGCTGGTGGGCTACCTCGCGCTGCGCTACGCGCTGATCGGGGCCCTGGGCGGCGTGCCGATGCTGGGCGACGGCGATCAGCCGCTGTACGACCAGCCGCTCGGCGTGAGGCTGGCGACCGCCCTCTGGCTGGTCGTCGTCTCGGCGCGCTTCATGGTCCTCCCCGTCGCCCACGACTACTTCTACGGCGCGGGAACGATCGCAATCGTGAAGGGGTTCCTCGAGCCGCGCGCGCTGGCCGGGATCGTGCTGATCGGCCTGCTCGTGGCGTGGGCCGTGCGCTCGATCGCGCGGCGGATGGACCCGGTCCCGGCGCTCGCCGTCGCGCTCTTCCTGCTGCCGCTCGCGCCCTCGCTCAACACCGTGAGCGTCGCCGGCGTGCTCTACGCCGAGCGCTTCCTCTACCTGCCGCTGGCCGGCTTCGCGCTGGGCGTGGGCTGGCTGCTGACGCGCTACGCGACCGGGCCGGCGGGCGAGCGCGCCGGCCGGATCGCGATGGCGGGAGCGCTCCTGGTCTGCCTGGTGCTGACGATGAACCGCGTCGGCGACTGGCGCTCGCAGGAGGCGCTGGCGCGGGCCTCGCTGCGCTGGTACCCGGAGAACTCCCGGGCCTGGTACGAGGTCGGGCTGGCCCACGGGCAGCGGGCGCAGGAGCTGGAGGCGAAGGGACAGGCCGAGGCCGCGCGCGCCGAACACACCGCCGCGGCGGAGGCGATCCGGCGGTCGCTCGCGGTGGAGAACCGCGCGGCGCAGATCTGGCGCGCGTTGGCGCTGGCGGAGAAGCGCCTCGGGCGCTACGGCGAGTCGGTCAAGGCCTACCGCGAGGCGATTCGCAACGCGCCGACCGAGATCGGGATGCTCTACGCCGGGCTGGGCGAGGCGGAGCTGGAGGACGGCCAGTTCGAGGCCGCGGTGCGCTCGCTGGCACGGGCGCACGAGCTGATGCCGCGAGAACCGGGCATCGCGGCGCTGCAGGCGCGGGCCCAGGTGCGGCTGGCGCAGAAGCGGCTGCTCGAGGGACACGCCGAGGAGGCGGTCGACCTGGCGCAGCGCGGGCTCGACAGCGGCGCGCTGTCGGCCGAGGGGACCTGGACCGCGGGCGAGGTCTTCGCCCGGGCCGGGCATCCGGAATCGGCGGCCGCCGCGTTCCGACAGGCGGCGGCCCGCGACCCGAACGTGCTGCGCAGCCGGTTCGGCGCCGCGATGCAGCTCGACCAGGCGGGGAAGCACGAGGAAGCGGCAGCCGCGTTCGCGGCGCTGCTGGTGGCCGATCCCGACCACGTCCCAACGCTCTTCAACCTCGCGCGCAGCCTCGTGCTGCTGCAACGGCCGGCCGAGGCGGTCCCGCTGCTCGAGCGCGGACTGGCGCTGAAGGAGGACGAGCGGGCGCGGGCGCTGCTGGCGGACGCGCGGCGACAGGCCGCTCGCTGAGCCGCGCTGGCGGGTCTGCGGCGCGATCGTGCGTCCGGGCCCGGATCGTGCGAGGCTGTCCGTCATGATCGACACGCCGACTCCTCCTCCCATCTCCCGCAGCCTGGCGCTGCTCGCCGCGCTGGTCCTGCTTCCCCTCGCTGCCGCTCGGCCCGCGGCGGGGCAGTCGCCGGCGCCGGACCCGAAACCGGGCGGCGACCCGCCGCCCCAGTCGCTCAGCCTGGCCGCGCCCGATCTCGCCTCGCGCCCCGACCTGGTCGAGGCGGCGAAGGTGAAGCCGGTGCCGCCCGAGACGCTCGAGCGCGTCCTCCCGGCGAAAGTCGCGGGACTGTCGCGGACCGGGACGGACAAATCGGTGCAGCCGATCGGCCCGGTCGTGATCTCGGTCGCCACCGGGCGCTACGGCGCGGCCGGCGCGGCCCGGACGGCCGAGGTCGCCGTGTTCGACCCGGCGGGGCTGCCGAAGATCGGCGAGATCCTCCCCCTTCCGGAGCCGGGGCAGGAAGTGGAGTTCACCGGGCGCGTGCTGCGCCGGACCGAGATCGGCGGGTTCCCGGCCGTCGTCGCGGACGGAGCGGACGGCCTGCCGAGCCTGCTCCAGGTCATCCCCGGAGGCCGGATCCGGGTCACGATGCAGGGGAGCGGCGTGAGCGCGAAGGACCTCGCCGCCGCGGCTGCGTCGATGAACCTGGCCAGCCTGGTGCGGTAGGGGCGCGCTACCGCCCGCGCGGCCGCTCGGCGCGCGGGCGCTCGCGCTGGCGGCGCTCCAGCAACTGCATCAACTGCACGCGCTGCTCTTTCGTCAGGACCTTGGCCACGTCGACGCGCGAGGCGTGGCGCAGCCGCGCCCCCTGGCACTCGGCGTCGACCAGCCGGTCGATCGCCTTCTTCGCTGCGGCGTCGTCGATCGCGTCGGCGGAGATCACGCGGACCATCTCGAGCCGCGCCTTGTCGATCGCGGCGCGCAGATCGATCATCTTCTCGCCCGAGCCGAACATGATCGACTGGATCGCCTTCTCCTGCTCGGGGCTGAGTCCCAACTGCGTCTTGAGCCGCGGCGAGGTCCACCACTCGAAGTCGGGGCCGCCGGGGCCGGGACCGAATCCGCCCGGACCGCCGGGCCCGGCGCCCGGCTCGTCGTCGCCGGGGGGCGGGGCCTGCGCCGCCGCCGGCAGCGCGAAGAGGGCGAGGAGGGCGAGGAGCAGCGCCAGCACCGAGGCGGTGCGCGCAGCGCGGTGCGTCGTCGTTCGATTCGTCCTGGGGATCATCAACGGTCCTCTCAAGAGAGCGTCTCTTCCCATTCCATGATGCCGAGGCTGTCCGTCTCCTCGGCGGGGTCGGTCGCCGCCGGTCCTTCGGGCCACGCGCCAAACGCCTCGAGCGGGTCGGCCACCTCGTTCGCGGGCTCGGCAAACAGCGGCTCGGCCAGCCACGCCGTGCCGACCACGGGGGCGTCGGGCCCCGCCGTGCCCGCGACGCCCAGCACCGCGACGGCGATCATCGCCGCGGCGGCCGAGGCCGCGGCCAGCCAGCCGCGCGCGCGGCGCCGCGCCTCGTGAGCCTCGATCCGCGCCATGATCTCGCCCCGCTGGCGCGCGAAGAAGCGCTCCAGCTCCAGGTCGGCGAGCTCCGGGGCGCCCTGCCGGCCGTCGCTCATCGCGTCCCCTCCACCGCGCCGCCGAGCAGCCGGCGCAGTTCCCGGGCCCCGCGGAACAGGTGCACCTTGACGGTCCCGCTGTGCAGCCCGAGGCGCTGGGCGATCTCGTTCACGGGAAGCCCCTCCTCGTAGCGCAGTTGGAAGACCTCGCGCTGGCGACCGGGCGGCAGCCGGTCCAGCGCGCCCCGCACCGCCGTCGCCAGCTCGTCGGCCACCAGCCGCTCGTCGGCCCCCGGCGCCGGGTCGGCCAGGACCTCGGCGAACTGCTCCGCCCCTGGGACCTCGCGGCCCCGGCGGCGGCCGCGGTCGGCGAGGTGGTTGTCGAGGATCCGGAACAGCCACGGGCCGAAGCGCGCGTCCTCGCGAAAGCGCGGCAGCCCCTGCCACGCCCGGAAGAAGGTCTCCTGCACCGCGTCGTCGGCATCCTCGAGCTTCCTCGTGCTGGCCAGGGCCCGCCCGGTGAGCGGTCGCTGGTAGCGGGCGACCAGGACGGCGAAGGCCTCGCGGTCGCCGCGCCGGGCGCGTGCCACGAGCTGTTCGTCCGGGAGGTCTCGCTCGCTCGGCACGGGTCCTCGGCTCCTTCCTGCAAGACGCGGGAGGCGGCGCCGGGTTGACCCGGCGGCAGGCCGGGCCGCGCCGCCGCGGGCCCGCTCCCTCCTCCCCCCCGCTACAATGCGCGCCCGGAGGACGCATGGCCCGCCTGACCAAGATCTACACCCGAACCGGCGACGACGGCACCACGGGGCTCGCGGACGGCCGGCGGGTCGGCAAGGACGACGCCCAGGTCGAGGCCTACGGCACCGTCGACGAGCTGAACTCCGCGCTGGGGCTGGCGCTGGCGCTGGGGCTGTCGAGCGACGTCGCGGCCTCCCTGACCAGGATCCAGAGCGAACTGCTCAACCTCGGCGGCGAGCTGTCGATGCTCGGGAGCGGGGGCCGACGGCCGCCGCGCGCGCTGATCGAGCCGCGGCACATCGAGCAGCTCGAGGCCGAGTGCGACCGCTTCAACGCCGAGCTGGGCGCGCTGGCCAACTTCATCCTGCCGGGCGGAACGACGGGGGCCTCGCAGCTCCACCTGGCGCGCACGATCTGCCGGCGCGCCGAGCGGCGGACGGTGACTCTGGCGCACGCGACCGAGGTCGCACCGGCGCTGGTCCAGTACCTCAACCGGCTGTCGGACCTGCTGTTCATCGTGGCGCGCTACGAGAACAAGGTCCGCGGCGCCGGCGACGTGCTCTGGGACACGCGGGTCTGATGCACCGGGGGGCCCTGCGGCTCGTCGCGCTGGCCGCGCTGGCGGTCGTCGGCGCCACGGGGGCGGCCGCGGGCGCCGCACCGGCACCGGCCGGGGGCGGCGGAAAGGGCGCGATTCCGCAGCGGATCTGCTCGGTCAGCCTGATGGGGGACGAGCTGCTCTTCCTGCTCGTGCCGCCCGAGCGCGTGGTCTGCGTCTCGAGCTTCGCCGACGACGCCGAGGCCAGCAACGTCGCGGGGCGCTACCCGGCATCGGTCCCGCGCCTGGTCGCGCGCACCGAACCGGTGCTCGCGGCCCGGCCCGACCTGATCGTCGCCGCGCCGTGGAACGACCGGGCCTTCCTCTCCGGGATGAAGGCGCTGGGGGTGCGCTCGCTGACGCTCGACGCGGCCGAGGACTTCGAGGGGATCGAGCGCACACTGCTGGCGCTGGGGAAGGCGGTCGGCGCGGACGAGGCGGCCCGCGCGCGCGCCGCGGAGCTGCGGGCGCGGCTGCTCGGGCTCGAGCGCGCGCTGTCCCGGGCCCAGCCGCTGGTGCGGCCGCGCGTGCTCTCGCTCTCGCACCTCGTGGTGGCCGGCAGCGGGACGACGGTCGACGCGCTGATCCGCCGCGCCGGCGGGGTCAACGCCGCGGCGGCGATCGAGGGGCACCGCAAGCTCTCGGCCGAGCAGATCCTGGCGCTCGATCCCGACGTGCTGCTGCTGGGCCAGGGGCTCGACACCGACGCCGTCCGGGTGTTGCGCGCCTACCCGCAGCTCGAGGCCACCCGCGCCGCGAAGACCGGCCGCGTGATCCTGCTGCCGCCTCGGCTGCTGACGACGGTTACGCCGTTCCTGGTCGAGGGGGCCGAACAGCTCGCGCGGAAGCTGCATCCGGAGGCCTTCCGGTGACGGGCAGCGGCGCGGCGGGTGCGCGCTCAGGCCCGCCCGCGGCCGGGCCGGTCTCGCGCTGGCTCGTGCTGCTCGCGCTGCTCGCGCTGGCGCTCCTGGCGGGGGTCGCGTTCGGCGGCGCGGCGGGGGTCGGGCCGCTCGACGCGCTGCGCGTGCTGTTCGGCCTGCCGCCGCGGCACGCCGACCCGGCGCTGGTCGAGCCGCTGGTCTGGGTCTTCCGGCTGCCGCGCGTGCTGATCATGGCGCTGGCCGGTGCGGCCCTCGCGGTGACCGGCGCGGCGCTGCAGGCCTCGCTGCAGAACAGCCTCGTCGACCCCAGCCTGGTCGGCGTCTCGGGCGGCGCATCGCTGGGCGCGGTGTTGGCCTACACGACGGGGCTGGCGGACCGCTGGCTGTTCAGCGTACCGCTGGCGGCCTTCGCGGGGGCGCTGGTCGCGGTCGTCGTGGTCTACCTGATCGCCTACGCCGCGGGGCGGCCGACCACCGGCGCACTGCTGCTGACCGGGGTCGCGGTCGGCAGTCTCGCCGCGGCGCTGGTCTCGGTGCTGATCCTCGCCACCGCGCAGCACCGCGTGCACGAGATCTTCGCCTGGCTGCTCGGCTCGGCCGAGGGACGGACCTGGCGCGACGTCCGGCTAGCCGCGCTGCCGGTCGCGGGCGGGATCGCGGGGCTGCTCCTGCTGCGGCGGTTGATCGACGCGCTGGCGCTGGGCGAGGAGCACGCGCTGTCGATCGGCGTCGACCTCTTGCGCGGGCGGGCCACGGTCTTCGCCGCGGTGGCGCTGGCAGCGGGGGGCGCGGTCAGCGTCACGGGGCCGGTCGCCTTCGTCGGGCTGATGGTCCCGCACATGGTTCGGACCTGGACCGGCCCCTCGGCGCGGACGCTGCTGCCGGCGTCGATGCTGGCCGGGGCGGCGTTCCTGGTGCTGGCGGACCTGCTGGGGCGCGTGGTGTCGGTGACGGTCGACCTGCCGGTGGGGATCGTGACGACGCTGATGGGGGTGCCGTTCTTCCTGTTCCTGCTGCACCGGGCGCGGGTGGGGCGGGGGTAGCCGGGTCGGCCGGGCCCTCCCGCAGGCGGCTCCCGGCTTCGCTCACAACCACTGCAGCAGCGACACCCCGAGGCCGATCGTCGTCTGGCGGTGGTTGTAGTCGATCAGGCTCTCGCCGTACCCGGTGAAGAGCTGCACGTGGCCCTTCAGCTCGCCGGCGATCGGGAAGTGCCAGTCGAGCTGCAGCGAGCCGTGCGAGCGCTCGTCGAGGCGGAGCGAGTGGCGGCCCGTCAGGTCGATCTCGTGGCCGTGGCCGCGCCACACGACGAGGACCTCGATCCGCCCGACGAAGTCCTCGATCGCGGGGTTCTCGTCCTGCTCGGCGCTGTCGGGGATCCGCCACCACGGGCGGAGCTGCACGACCCAGTCGCCGCGCTCGAACCCGGCCATGCCGATCACGCGGTTCCAGCTCCGTGAGAGCGGATCGGCGCGCCCGTTCGACTGGTGGTTCAGGCTGACGCCCAGCAGTCGCCCGCGGAACCCGAGGAAGGGGAAGTCGGTCGCGAAGCTGAGGATCGCCTCCGGCTCGTAGTTGGACTCCCGGAACGGGCGGGAGGCGGCCTCGTTGTAGAGCTGCCAGCGCGAGGTCTGCGTGTAGCCCAGCCAGAGGTCACCGTACCGCTTGAACACCCCCTGCCAGATCTTCGTCTTGAAGCTGAGCTGGAACTCGGCCTCCCAGTCGTCCAGCACGAGCGGCTCCGCCAGCTCGTTCCCCCCGCCCTCGCTGACCGGCAACTCGTTGGGATCGTCGGTCCAGGTGACGGGGAGGATGTACACCGGCTTGTACGGCCGGATCACGAAGGTGCCGCGCCGCGTCGCCTCGTCGAGTTCCCAGCGGTCGACGTAACCGTGGGTCGTCAGGCCGAAGACGCTGCCGGTCCGCTCTTCCTCGGCGAGCGCCGTCGTGGGCCCCGCCGCGAGCAGGAGGAGGACGCTGCAGAACTGCCACCTCGCCATGTCGGACGTTCTCGCGGGGCGGCGAGCCTGCCGCCACGGCATGATGCCACGCCGGCCGGCGGCCGTGTGTCGACCGACCGATTACGGGCAGCCCCGCGCCGGCGCCCCTCCGGTCTACCCCATGAACCCGACATCCCGGCTGGCGAAGTTCGGGAGCTGAGGGAAGACCGCCGGCAGCGACTCTTCCGCCACGCCGAACCAGCGCGCCAGCGTCGCGCCGTACTGGCAGAGGCCCGTGGTCGGGATGAACGCGCCGCGCCCGCCGGTGTCATCCGGGCCGCCGAGCTGCAGCGAGGGGAAGGTCCCGTACATGTCGCCCCCCAGCACCGCGCCGCCCAGCGCGAGGTGGTGGCCGCCCCAGGCGTGGTCGGTGCCGTTCCCCGAGGGGTTCAGCGTGCGGCTGAAGTCCGACTCGGTGAAGGCCGTGACCGAGCCCGCCACGCCCAGCTCCTCGGTCGCGCGGTAGAAGGCGGCCATCGCCTCGGAGACCGCCGCGAGGAGGCCGGCCTGCGAGGGGAGCTGGTCGGAGTGGGTGTCGAAGCCGCCCATCGAGCAGAAGAAGACCTGGCGCCGCAGCCCGTAGACGTCGCGCAGTTGGATGAAGCGCGTGACCTCCTTGAGCTGCTGCCCCAGTCCGCTGTTCGGGAACTGCGTCTGCAGCTCCGGCCCGGGCGCCGCGCTGCGCAGCATCTCGTCCAGCTCGGCGGCCTTGACGCGGGTCTCGTTCGACTTCTGGATCAGCCGCATCCCGCTGTCCATCTGCAGGATCTCCTGGTGCGACTGGGACCGCGCGGCGCGGTCCTGCTCGTTCGAGACCTTGAGCGCCAGGAGCTCCAGGCTGCCGCTGCCAAGCCCCGCCGAGCCGACCTGCTCGCCGATGCAGAACAGGGCGGAGCCCGACATCGACAGCGACGGCGGGAAGCCGAGCGTGCCGTTCAGGTCCTGGAGCTGGTCGACGCTGCGACCGCCCCAGCCGGTCGAGGAGTCGCCCGGGATCCCGGCCTGCATCTGCGCGATCTGGTCCTCGTGCGAGAAGAGCTGGTCGGGGACCGGCACGGTGCGGTCGCGGTACTCGGCGCGCGTGGTCGGGCGGACCAGGTTGCCGATGTTGGCGACGATCGCCATCCGCCTTTCGGTATAGAGCGTGCGCAGCGCCGACAGGCTGGGGTGCAGCCCGAACTCGCCGGCGGTCGAAGTCCCGATCGGAAGCACCCCCGTCGACGGCAGCGCCAGCATGCCGCGCCCCCGCCGGTACAGGTCGTAGCGCGCGGCGTCGAGCGGCACGACCAGGTTGTTGGAGTCGTTGCCGCCGAACATGAAGACGCAGACCAGCGCGCGGTAGTCGCCGGCCTCCTGGGCGTAGGCGTTGAAGCGGCCGAAGCGCTCGAGCGCTCCCACCGTGCCCAGCGCCAGCGCCGTGCGGCCGCTGACGCGGAGGAACTCGCGACGCGTCGATTCCCTGCGGGTTCTCATCGTGTCCTCCGGCCGCCGCGTGCTGGACGAGGTACTCGCCCGAAGAGAGCGCGAGGTAGAGCGCCGTCATCGCGCGGCGCGTGGTGCTGGTGCTGTGGGCGTTCAGCGAGCGCAGCAGCGAGTCGCGCATCCCGGCCGACATCCGGCCGTAGAAGAAGCGCTCGTCGACCAGGTCGACCAGTTGCGTGGGCTGGCCGGCGACCGCGCGGTAGGGCTCGAGGTCGATCGCGATCTCCTTGCGGTAGTTCTCGTTGAGGTAGCGGTAGAGCAGGTTGGCCCGCGAGACCGAGGTCAGCGGGGTGTAGATCTGGAACTCCGGCCCGTACAGCCCCTCCTCGACCTGGTGCAGCGGCGAGAAGTAGTTGAAGACCGACGGCGACTCCAGCAGCCGCTGGCCCAGGTCGCGGGTCTCGGTCAGGGTCAGCGTGCGGTCGGGCTGGACCTGCCCGTCCAGCGCGCGCAGCACGCCGGCCAGGTAGAGGATCGGCTCGCGCAGCTTGCCGGTCTCGGGCGTGAGCTCGGCCGAGCGCGCCTCGGGGTCGAGCAGCACGGCCTTCAGCACCGCGCGCAGATCGCCGCGCACCCCCTTGCCGTTGTTCTCGAACGCCTGGCTCACGCGCGCGACGTAGGCCGGGCTGGGGTTGCTCTTGACCAGGTGACGGATCAGCCGCGTGCCGATGAACGGGCCGACGTTGGGGTGGGCCGCGATGTTGTCCAGCGCCGCCTCCATGTCGAGCGCCGCGCTGCCGCCGGCGGGGATCGTGAAGCCGTTCAGCAGCACCTTGGAACCGGTGTCGTGGGCCGGGTCGTAGGGGACCATCGGCCCCGAGTAGTTCTGGCGGGTCGGCCAGCGGAAGGTCTCCCCTTCCGGCACCGGCCAGCCCCAGCCGGTCATCGCGCGGGCCATCTCCAGGATCGTGTCCTGGGTGTAGGTCGGGACCGGTTTGCCGTCGCCGCCCAGCACCGGCGTCCCGTCGGAGTTCAGTTGGTCCAGGCCGATCGAGAAGAGCTGCAGCACCTCGCGCGGGTAGTTCTCGTTGGGCTGGCTCGAGCCGTCGGCCGCGGCCTTGGCGCTGTTGGCCAGGTCGAGGTAGCGGCCCATCGTCGGGCTCAGCGTGACCGTCTCGAGCAGCTCGCGGTAGGTCCCGAAGGCCTGCTGGCTGAGCATCCGCTGCCAGATCAGGAGCTGCTCGGGATCGCCCGTCTTGTTCGCCGAGATCACGAAGATCTGGCCCAGCGCGAAGATCGTTCGCTGCCGCAGCTGGTCCTCGCCCTGCAGCATCGCGCGGCTGAAGGCCAGGCGGACGTCGACGTCGAGGCACTTCTCGAGCGGCTCGGGGTACTCCGACTCGGGGAGTGCGAACTGCTCGTCGATCCAGCCCTCGAACCCCAGCTCGCGGACCCGGTCGAGCGTCTCGGCGTCGGGGCCGAAGGCGGCCTGCTCGAGGAAGCGGCCGGCCTCGGCGGCGGAGACGCGGTAGGTCGTCGTCGAAGGGTCGGAGAGGATCGCCAGCGTCGCCGACGGCGAGATGGAGCCGCCCGGGTCGGGGTTGACGACCTGGATCGCCGCCTTCCGTCCCGTTTCGCGCGACGCGGTGCCGCGGGCCTCGAGGCGGGTCGGCGAGACGTAGGTCACGGCGATGTCGACGCCGTTGTAGAGCACGCGCGAGGTCGGCATGTAGCCGGCGCCGCGCACCGAGATCATGAAGGCGCCCGGCCGCACCGCGTCCGGGAAGACGCCGGCGATCGTCGGCAGCGGGTTGGTGATCGTGACCACCGACTGCCCGGTGGCGGGGGGGGTGGTCGAGCTGGTCGCGGTGATCGTCACCACGGGCGGGACGGGTGGCATCGGCGGCGCGGTGTACCAGCCGTCGCCGTTGACCTTGCCGAGCGCGTCGTTGCCGCCCGCGATCCCGTTGACCGCCCAGGCGAACGGGTGCTCCGGGTCGCCCTGCAGCGTGGCATGGAACTGCATCCCGCTGGCGGCCGGCATCGAGGCGGTGGCCGGGTCGATCGTGACCTTGGTGTTGACGCCGTACTCGATCGTGACCGTGATCGCGTTGGAGCGGCGCTGCGTCGGCATGCTCTCGACGACGGTCATCGAGGCGCGCGGGACCATCGAGGTCGGGATCGTGCCGGTGGCGGTCAGGCGCGTCGGCGAGACGAAGGTCGTGGTCAGCGCCAGGCTCCCCAGCGTGGCCTTGCTGGCCGGCGTGAACCCGCTCCCCTCGAGCGTGAAGCTCGCCGAGCCGGTCGCGACCGTCGACGGCGTGACCGACGAGAGCTGGAGCGGCGCGAGCGCCTCGATCGCGATCCGGTAGGGGGCCGAGTCGCGGGCCGGGGGGCCGCCGTCGTGCAGCACCAGGTCGGCGCCGGGGGCGAGGCTCTCGGGAACGGTGCCGGTCGCCTGCAGCGAGGTCGCCGACAGGAACTTCGTGGTCAGAGGGGTGGTGCCGATCGCGGCCCGCGTGCCGGCGGTGAATCCCGTGCCGGTGATCGCGAAGGTCACCTTGCCCGGGGCGATCTTGTCGGGCGAGACGGCGGTGACCACCAGCGGCTCGACCGGCGTGACCGGCACGGCCAGCGGGTCCGAGCGCCGCGCCGGCGGGCCCTCGTCGAGCAGCACGAGCGAAGCCCCGGGGGCCATCGACTCCGGCACGATGCCCGCCGCGAAGAGCAGCCGGTCCGAGATGAAGGTCGTGGTCAGCGCGACCCCGCCGAGCTGGACGCGGGTCGTCGGCGTGAAGCCGCTCCCGGTGATCGTCAGTTCGACTGCACCGACGTAAACCGCAGGCGGGGCGACGCTCTCGAGCGCCAGCGGCGTCACGCGCTCGATCACGATCGCGAGCGGTGCGGAGCGGCGTTCCGGCGTGCTGGCATCGACCAGCACCAGCGCGGCGCCCGGGACCATCGACTCGGGGACCTCGCCCGACGCCGTGAGTTCCGTCGCGGAGTGGACCGTCGTGGCCAGCGCCAGCTCGCCGAGCCGCGCGATCGTGTCCGCCTCGAAGCCGCTGCCGTTGACCGTGAAGGTCACGGGCCCGTTGTAGACGCGCTCCGGCTCTGCCGTGTCCAGAACCAGCGGCAGGTGACTGACCGCCAGAGTGAAGGGCGCCGAGCGGCGGGCCGGGTTGGCGACGTCGACGACGACCAGCGGGGCGCCGGGGATCATCGACTCCGGGACGATGCCGCGGGCCTCGAGCGCGGCCGGCGAGAGCAGCGTCGTCGCCAGCTCCTGCGCACCGAGCAGGACGCGTGAGGCGGCGTCGAAGCCGCTGCCGGAGATCGCCAGCGTGACCGGCCCGGGGTGGACCGCGGAGGGGGTCACCGAAGCGATCGCGGGGGGAGGACGGACGGTGATCGCGATCGTCCTGGGCTGGCTGGCGCGGCGCGGCGGACCGGGGTCGACGACGACCAGCTCCGCCTGCGGTGCGAGCTCGTCCGGGACGACGCCCGTCGCGACCAGTTGCGTCGCCGAGACGAAGCTCGCCGCCAGCTCGACCTTGCCCAGCGCGACGCGGCAGGCCGGGGTGAAGCCGGTACCGGTGAGCGTCAGGCTCACGGGACCGGACTCGATCGCGGCCGGCGCGACGGCGTCGACGACGAGCGGCGCGCCGCCGGGCAGGATCTTCACGCGGGCAGAGGCCGTCGCGGCCGGGTCGGCAACGCTGGCCGCCTTCACCGTCACCGTGATCCCGCCACCGCTCCAGGCCGGGGCGCGGTAGACGCCGCGCTCGTTGATGGTGCCGACGACCTCGTTTCCGCCCGGAACGCCGTCCACCGTCCAGGTCACCGCCCGGTCGGGGGTGTTCTTGACGCTCGCGGTGAAGCGCTTGATGCCATCGACCGGCAGCGTCGCAGAGGCCGGCTTGAGCTTGATCAGCACCGGCCCTTTGGACTTGGCGGCCAGCGCGGGGAGCGCCGCGCCGAGCGCGAGCGCCAGCACGACGGCCAGCGCCAGGCGGCGGCGGATCGAGTCAGAGCGGACGGGAGAGGACGGCCCACGCGTGTTCATGTCGGATCCCCCACGATCTCGGGGGCGGGAAATGCAAACGGTGGGCCAGTCCGCGGAAACCCGCTCCGCGCGGTTCGCCGCGGTTCGGGCGGGTTCCCGGGGCGAGCGGCGCCGCAGGGCGGTGCAGTGCGCCGCGGAGGTCGGATGCGCTTTTCGTTACGCGGGTGCCGTGCGACGGTCGTCCGCGAAACCGAGCCGTAAGAGCAGCGCCTCGGCCTCGCGCCCGGCGTCGCCGCCGAGCCCGCGCGCCGCGCGCAGGGCCAGCCGCTCGGCGGCCGGGATGTACTGCGTGAAGCGCTCGCGGCCCAGCCGCAGCGCCTGGAAGGCGTAGGTCCCGATCGCCTTGAGATCGCGCTGCAGCGCGACCCAGGCGAAGAGCGGGTCGGCGGCGGGGTTGGGGCCGCCCGCCTCGGCGACGTAGGCGCGCGCCGCCTCGTCCTCCAGCGCGGGGGCGGGGACGACGTACGGGTCGCGCACCAGCGACGCCAGGTCGTACCAGGCCGGCGCGAGCAGCGCGTCCTGGTAGTCGACGACACCGAGCAACGGGCCGGGGCGCACCAGCAGGTTGCGGGCGTGGAAGTCGCGGTGCGCCAGCGCCAGGGGGCGCGCGGTGAGCTGCGCGACGATCGCGCCGGAGAACTCTGCGAGTGCCCGGAGCAGCCCCTGGTCGCAGACGCCGCGCCGGCCAGCCACGTCGTGCACGGCGAAGAAGGCCAGTTCCATCCGCAGGCGCTCTTTCGCCAGCATCGGCCAGGCCAGCGGGTGCTCGACCTTCACTTCCGGCGTGCCGAGCCGCGCGATCCGCCCCGCGATCCGGCCGGCCTCGCCGTAGAGCGCGCGCTGCTCGGCGCCGGTCTGCGAGCGCAGCGCGTCGGCCAGCAGCCAGTCGCCCAGGTCCTCCAGCAGCAGCGCCGGGATCCGGTCGTCGCGATCGAGGATCTCCGCCACCGGGATCTCGATCGCGCGCAGCAGCGCGCACGCGGCCTGCATCCGGTCGAGCGCGGCGGTCCCGCCGCGGGCGTCGACGCAGGCGACGGCGGTCCCCCCCGCGGTCCGCTCGATCCGCCAGAACTGGCGGACCGAGGCGTCCGCGGCCAGCCGCTCGACGCGGCGCGCGGGCCCGAAGCGGCGGCGCAGCAGGCGCTCCACGGTGGCGGCGGGGCGGGCTTCCGCGGGCGGCGTCACGGCCCCTCCAGGTCGGCGAAGGGGACGCAGTGCACGCGCCCGGAGGCGTCGTCCGGGTCCGCGAGGACGACGCCGTCGCGGAACGCCGCGCCGGGCGGGACGCGCGTGCCGGGCATCACGACCGTCTGCCAGAGCAGCGAACCGGGCGCGGCTTCGGCCCCTTCGAGCAGCACGCTGCCGGTGATCGAGGCCCCGCGGTGCGCCCTCGCGCCGGCCTCCAGCACGACGCCGCCGTCGAAGATCGCGCCGGGATCGGCCACCGCGCCGCCGGCCAGCGCGAAGCGCGCTCCCTGCGGCGGACCGGTGCGCGTCACCGATGCGTCGCCTCCCACCAGGCCGGCGGTCGCGTTCCCGCCCGCGAGCGCCAGCGCGCAGCAGTGCGCGCGGTAGCGGCCCGGCGAGGTGAACTCGATCCACGGTCCGCCGTACGGGACGACGGCCAGCGTGCCCCCGCCGGCGAGCGCCGGCAGCAGGAGGTCGCGGAACAGCTCGGACGGGCGGCCTGGCGCGACGCGCTCGAGCACCGCGCGCGCCAGCAGCGCGACGCCCAGGTAGGTCGCCTCCGCTTCGCCGGCGTCGCGCGCCGCACCGAGCCCGAGAAACTGCCCGCCCGCGACCCGCACCGGGTTGTAGCGCGGGTCGCGGCCCGGGCGGACCAGCAGCGCGCCCAGCGTCGTCCCGGCCGCCGCCTCGCGCAGCGCCGCGACCGGCGCCGCCAGCAGCGTGTCGCCGTTGTGCAGCAGGAAGTGCGGCGCCTCGGCCAGCCGCGCGGCCGGCGCGGCCAGCGCGCCGCCGGTCCCCATCAGCTCGCGCTCGGGGTACAGCTCGACGCGGCCCGCCGGCAGCCCGGCCCGCGCGCAGGCTGCGCCGATCGAGTCCGGGGCATGCCAGGCGTTGACGGCGAAGCCGCTCACCCCCTGCCCCGCGAGGTGCTTCACGATCCGCGCGACCAGCGGGACACCCAGGACCGGCAACGCCGGCTTGGCCCGCGCGGTGGTCAGCGGGCGCATCCGCTCGCCGCGGCCCGCGGCGAGGATCATCGCGGGCAGCGGGGCCGTCACGCCGACTCCGGGAAGACCATGTCGCCGGGCTCCTCGCGGCCGGTGCGGGCCTGGTGCAGTTCGCGGTAGGTGCGCGTGTCGTAGTCTGCGGGCGAGAACCCCAGCGCGCGCGCGGCCGCGTCGATCGCGTCGGGCGGCCCCTCGAGCTCCAGGAAGTTGCCGACCGGCGTCTCGTCCAGCAGCACTTCGATCGCGCCCAGGTGGTAGGGCTGGCGGTACTTCTGGTAGCGCCAGGCCGGCTCGTAGCCGAGCGCGCGCAGCACCTGGTCGATCGCGCCGGCGTCCGCCACCTCGGTCTCGTACTCGTCGCGGACCTTGTAGCGCGTGTCACCGGGCGTCCCCTCGGGCCGGGCCTTGAAGGTCAGCACGGTGCGGCCGCCGACGCTGCGCAGGCGGAGCAGGCGGCCTGCGCCCTTCAGCGAGCGTGCGGCGTCGTCGTAGAGCCGGTTGTCCTCGAACGAGCGTGCGGCCAGGGCGATCGCGCCGGCCGCGCCCAGGCGGCGCCGCGCCTCGTCGGCGTCGTCGATCGCCAGCTTGACCTCGATCTCCTTCATCCCGGCCCTCCCCGGCGCCCGCCCCCGGCGGCGCTACGCCATCTCGAAGGCGCGAGCGAACGCGACCGCGAAGGAGAACGACTTGGCCCGGCTGCGGGCCTCGATCGTCTCGGCCACCCGTTCCAGTCGGGCCGGGATCCCGAGGATCTTCTCCTGGGCCATCCGCCCGGCTTCGTTCAGGCCGGTCAGCCTGTCGATCGCCCAGTAGCGGACCTGCTCCTCGACGATCTTCAGGTAGTCGCGCGGGCCGTAGATCCCGGCGCGCCGGATCACGTCGGCCATCTCGCGGAAGTGCGGCATGCTGATTCCCGGCATGTCGATCGCCGGCATGACCTCGGCGGCGGAGGCCAGCGCGCGGTTGGGGTCGCGCGCCAGGATGCGTTCGAAGACCGCCCGGTAGAAGACGAAGTGGCGCGCCTCCTCCTTGGCGACGTTCGCCAGTACCGTGCCGATCAGCGGTTCGTTCTGCCCGGCCAGCTTGCCGGTGTTCGTGTGGCTGACCTGCGTCGCCCGCTCCTGCAGGGTGGTGTAGACGAAGACGCGGTAGGGGTCGGCGCTCCAGGCTGGCTCGAAGCCGGCCCGCAGGTATTCGAACTGCATCCGCTCCATCTCGGGCAGGTCGAGCACGCGCGACTCGCGGGCGTAGTCGTGGAGCACCGCGCCGTGGCGGTCCTCCTCGGCGGTCCAGAGGTTGTTCCAGCGCGACCAGAAGGAGCCGGGGCCCAGGTACTGCGAGAAGATCCGGTGAAAGTGCGGCAACCCCTCCTCCGTGAGGGTGTTGACGCAGAGCGCGATCCGCGCCGGCAGCGGGATCCCCTCGGCGCGGGCGCGCAGATCCTGGCGGTGCCGGTCGGGATCGGCGTCCGGGGCCGGGTCGAGCAGCTCGGCCGGGGCCCAGAGCGTGCGCTTGGACTCGTGCGCGGCCATCAGCTGTTCGACTTCGAGCTCGAGGTCGGCGAGGACCTCGGCCCTTGACTGCGTCTCGCGGGCGGTATCTGTCATGGCGTCGGTTCCAGGGGGAGGAGTGCGTCTCGACGGAGGCTATCTCCGGACGGGCCGCGGGGCTACACCCCCCCCTCCGTGGTCGCTGGGACGTGCCGTGCGCTCGGCTTGATCGACGAGAGCGAACCTGTGAACCGGCGGTCTGCTCGCGTGTCGCGCGATCGCCGCGAATCGCCAGGTGAGTCGATCGATCATCAGCCGTGTTGGGAGGCTGCGATGCTCGACACGGCCCTGGGCCGCGCGATCGAGGACCTCGGCAGCACGGCGCCGACGCGGATGGAGCAGGGCGCCGAGTGGATCGAGTCGCGTCTGACCGCGCTCCCCGGCGCTAGGGGCATTCCCCGGCCGCCGCGACCTGCCGCGGCCCGGCCGTGGCCGTCCCCCCGGGCCCGGAGCCGGCGCCGTTGGCGGCGACGACGAGGTACCAGAGGGCGTCACCCGCCGCCGGCGACGGCCCGGAGGGCGCAGCGGTCGCGCTCCCCTGCCAGCGGCGGCAGGAGTCGGCCTCCGGCGTGAGCAGCTTGGGCAGGTCCGCGATCGCTCCCTCGTGGACGGTGTACCAGGCCGCCCGCGGCGCCGGGTCCCACTCGAGCTGGCGGCCGTTCCGCCCGCCCCAGCGCAGGTCCGCGACCTCGCCAGGGACCGCCTGCGCACAGGATCCACAGGTCGGCTGGTCGAACACGAGATGCAGCGACCAAGAGTCCAGCGTGCCGACGCTGCCGTCCAGCGTATCGAGGACTTCGAGCTGCCAGGTGCCCGCTGCGGGCAGGCCGTGAAGCGCCGCGAGGGGCGCCTCCGGGCGCAGTGCGCAGGGGTTCGGCGGGAAGAACGCGTCGAGCCCGCGCTCGGCCCTATCGTCGAAGGTCGTCCCGGCGAAATCGGTACCGGGGCCGCGGTGCAGGGCCAGCGGGACGCGCGTCCGGTCCGGCGCGATCAGCGTCAGCTCCAGCGCCTCGACGGCGGGGTGAGAGATCCAGACCGTCACCTGGGCCTCGGCCACGACTCCGGCCCGCGCGACCGCGATCGACGAGAGCGCGGTCCCGGTGTCGGGGATCGCTGCCGGAAGCCCCTCCGCGCGCCCGGAGAACTCGCCCCCGACGACCAGCGTGCGCCGCGCGACCGCACTCGCCCCGCCTGCTCCGACCGTCAGCTCGAGCTCGAGCGGCGTCCCGCAGGCGACGCCCGCGTCGATGGTGAAGGCCGGAGGCGCCGCGCTGCGTCTGCCCCCCGGTCCCGGCACGACGCCGAACGTCGCCGCCGCCCGCGTGATCGTCACGCCCGGCGTGTCGGAGCTGAGCGTGGCCGAGGTGTCGGCCGCGAGCGAGGCGAGTTGGCCCACGCCGATCTCCAGCAGCACGTCCTCGCCCGGATCGATCACGCCGTCGCCACCCGCGCCGGTCCCGGCGCAGGCGTCCTCTTCAACGTGCGAGACCCAGGCCGCGGGCGGCCCCTCGACGACCTGCACGAAGAGGTCGTGCGTTCCCGGTGGCGGATTGCCCGGGTCGTCGGGCACGACGACCAGCGCGTACCGCACCTGGTAGGGCGCCGGCACGAACAGGTCGGCGGGCGGTCCCGCCGCACTGCGCGCAGGCGTGCCGAAGACGGTCGCGCCCTGCACCGCGGGAAGGAACGAGAGGACCATGGTCCCCGACCCGGGGCCGGCTGTGTCCAGAACCTGCCCCTCCGAGCTGACGATCGAGGCGAGATAGGGCACGGCGAGATCCACCGTCACCTGCACCTGGTGGCCGGAGAGCAGCTCGGCCGGACCGTCGTGCGGGCCGATCGGGATCGGGAACACCGTCGGGTCGATGTCCAGTTCGAAGTGGACCGGAACGTGGAGGCCGGAGAACAGCGCGGCCTGCAGCGTCGTCTGTTCGTCCTCGTCGCAGGCCAGGCCGATCCCGTCGCCGTCGGCGTCGAGCTGGCTCGCATTCGCCGCGAAGGGGCAGTTGTCCTGGCCGTCGAGCACCCCGTCGTCGTCGTCGTCCACGTCGCACGGGTTCCCTGCGCCGTCGCCGTCCGGATCGCCGTTGTCGGCCGATGCGACGCCGGGGCACAGGTCGCAGGCGTTGCCCACGCCGTCCCCGTCGGCGTCGGCCTGGGAGGGATTGGACTGCCCCGGGCAGTTGTCGGATGCGTTCTCGATGGCGTCGCCGTCCTTGTCCCAGTCGCAGATGTCCCCGACCGCGTCGTGATCGGAGTTCGCCTGGTCCTTGTTGGCCTGGAGCGGGCAGTTGTCCTTGGTGTCGACGAGCGTGTCGCCATCGAAATCGTCGCAGGCGTCTCCCTTGGGGCTGCCGAAGGAGTTCTGCTGCCAGGGGTTGGCGACGCTGGGGCAGTTGTCGCTCGTGTCCGGTTCACCGTCGCCGTCGTCGTCCGCGTCGCAGGTGTCCCCCGCGCCGTCCTTGTCCTGGTCGACTTGACCGGAGTTCCACTGCAATGGGCAGTTGTCCTTCGTGTCCGGCACGCCGTCGTCGTCGTCGTCGTTCTCGATCACGTCTTCGGTCCCATCGCAGTCGACGTCTCCCGAGCCGAGCCCGACCGCGGCGAACGCATTGCGGACGGTGCAGACGTTACCGGCATTGAAACTGTGCTTCCCGGACTTCGCGAATGACGCGGCGGCGCTCACGAAGGCGTTGCGGGCGGAGAGGAAACTCGACGAGGAGCTCAGGTACTGCGTCAGGACGGCGTACCAGAGCCGCTGGGTTTTCGCCTGTCCGATCCCCGGCACCACGTAGCCGCTGTGCGTCCCGCCGGCGCTGACGAGGTAGGCCGCCTTGTTCGGGATTCCGCTGTTGCGGTGCACTCCGCCGTTGTCGTCGGGCGCACCGTCGTTGTCGAAGTCGAGCGAGCTGTTGTAGTCGCTCCAGTGATCCGGCTGGCCCTGGCTGGGCGGGTCGGACATGTCGCGCAGCGGTGGGTTGCTGGGCCAGCTCTCGGCCAGCGTCCAGTTCCCGGGGTCGAGGAACTGGCCAAATACGTCGGAGAAGCTCTCGTTGAGCGCGCCGGGCTGGTACTTGTAGACCAGGTCCGCTTCGTGACGCGTCACCGAGTGGGTGTACTCGTGCCCTACCACGTCGGGCTCGACCGTGCCGCCGCTGAACTGCAGGAAGTCGCAGATGGAGCTGGACGTGGCCTGCGGGAACCCCTGTTTGCCCCAGCTCGCGGCGGTCCCGACGTGGATCGCCATGTGGATCGTCCCGCCGAAGTTGTCGTACGAGTCGCGCTGGTGAACGTCCCAGAAGTACGCGTCGGTCGCCTGGATCGCGTTCCAGGCCGCCCAGCCCTCGGCATCGGGGTTGCCGATGTTGTAGCCGTGCTCGTCGAACCAGACGGTCAGCGGGAGCCAGCACTTGTATCCCGGCGAGTAGGGGCCGTCGTCGTCGCCGTTCATCAGCCTGAGATCGAACCACGATGCGTCGCGCGGCAGCCGCTCCAGGACGGTTCCGCTCGCGGCATCGACGAGGACGATCTCGGCGTCGAGCCGGACGGCCCACGCCAGGCGCGGCGGGCGGACTCCGCGATCGTCGAGCAGCGCCGGCGCGTAGACGACGAGCCCCGTCCGCGCGAGTTGCTGGAGCGGCGCGCCGGCGTGGCTCGTCGCAATCGCCTCCGCCTGCGCGGCGCTGAGGCGCGGCTCGGGGTCGAGCGCCAGATCGGGAGCATAGCGGCCGGCGATGCCCACCACGCGGCGCCCCTCCAGGTGAACGACCAGCCCGCTCGGGAAGACCGGAATCCCGCCGTGACGCTGTCGGAAGAAGAGGTGCCGGTCGTCCCGGGCGCGCCGCACGAGCTGCCACTCCGTCGCCGGATCGGGGGTGCGAAGCAGCGCGCGGTACTCGCCCAGGAACCAGCGCGCGCGGGATGCGCCGTCCGGCGCGATCACCGAAGGCGGCTCGAGCTCGAAGCTCGCGAAGTGGACCCCGCCCGTCGCCTCCTCGGTCAGGAGGCGGACCGGCTCGGTCGACGCGGCGGAGAGCCGTGCGCGGTCGGCCTGCTGCGCCGCGTCGCGGGCGCTCAGGTCGGGTGGTACCTCGGTCGCTGGCATCGCGCACAGCACGCGTAGCCGGGGCGGCCCGTCCGCGCCGAGCGCTTCGCGGCTGTCGATTTCGAGCGTCGTGCCCGGGGTGGGCGTCGCGAGCTGCAGCGACGGCTCGACCTGTCCGGCATTGGCCCACGCGGCTACGAGCGGGGTCACTTCGATCCCGAGGATCCCCGCCACCAGGGTCGAGGTTCGGCTGGCGTGCACCGGTCCGGCGGCGGGTTGCGACGACCAGCTCACCGTCGCCTCGTTCCAGGCGCCGTCGACGCGGCGCACCTCGAGCGTGTAGGGGACGGTTCCGAGCGCAGCGCGGAGCGGCAGTTCCAGCCGCGCGGCCTGCACCGTCGCCCCGACCGGAATGCTGGGCGTGACGTCGAACCGCAGCAGGGTCCGCGACTCGTCGTCGCCCTGCGCGACGAGCAGCGTGCCGTCGGAGCCGAAGTTCGTGCCCGCCTGGGAGGCCCGCACCTCGGCGTCGGCCAGCGCGTCGAACAGGCCGCCGCAGGCGCAGGGAGCGTCGTCCGCTTCGGCGGCACGCCAGCCCGCGGGGACGGTGGGGGCCGCACCGACGGGCCACACTGCGCTCGTGCCCGGCCCGAGTGCGTCGGCGTGCTCCACCGCGAGGCGAAACGGAAGGCCGCAGGTTCCGGCCTGCAGGCCGATGATCGAGACCCGGAACTCGGCCGACTCCCGCGCGCGTCCGATCTGCACCGCGCCGCTCCAGTGCGGCTCGAGGCCGGGCCGGGGAGCCCACCCGCTTCCGGCCGGGTCCCCGTGCCGGCTGGCGCGCACACCGCTCTCGACCGCGACCGAAAGGGCGGCGTCGGCGGTTCGGGGCGTCACGCCGCCGTCCCCCTGCGGATCCAGGTAGAGCGCGATCGTGCGCGATGCCGCGCTCCCCAGCGGCACGTCCACGCAGACCCAGAGCGACGAGCCGTCGTGCTTGAACGAAACGGAGGCCGGCTGCCCGGCGTCGACGAAGCTCTCGGTCACGCCGTCGCCGTAGTCCCCGCAGTCCCCGTCGAGCGAGGGGGCGGAGCCGGGCGGGACCAGGAGCGGCGGCGTCTGGGAGAAGGCCACTTCGGCTGACAAACCGATCAGTGCGACGAGCAGCGAGCTGCGCATGTCCAACCTCCGTGCTCCTAATACGCAAACGGCTCGAAAGCGGGGTCGCGACAGCGGTATCTTCCCGGCGTAAGGCTCGCGAACGGAGCGCCGGCGCGTGGATCCCGGGACGATCACGCAGCAGCTCCTGGCCGCCCGCGAGGGCGGACGCGAGGAGCGCGATCGCCTGCTGGAGTCGGTCTACGCACAGCTCAAGCAGATCGCCGTCAACAGCCTGCGCGGCGGGCGCGGTTCGGCGACGCTCGATGCGACCGACCTGCTCCACGAGGCCTACCTGCGAATGATCGACCAGACGCAGGCCGACTGGCGCGACCGCAGCCACTTCTTCGCGGTCGCGGCTCGCGCGATGCGCCAGATCACGGTCGACCACGCGCGGCGACGTCACGCCGCCAAGCGTGGCGGGCCGGCGCGCCCCGAGACGCTCGACGAAACGCACGCGAGTTGGAACCCGTCGCCCGAGACCGTTCTGGACGTCGACGCTGCGCTGCGCCGGCTCGAGGCGATCAGTCCGAGGCTGGTCGAGGTGGTCGAACTCTGCTTTTTCGCCGGAATGACCACCGAGGAAGCGGCCGCCGCGCTCGACGTCAGCCCGCGCACCGTGAAACGCGACTGGCAGAAGGCGCGGACGCTGCTCTACGCGCTGATTCGTGGCCCCGTTCCCCCGCCGATTGCGTGCTCGGAGCGGGATCGGAGGTCCGGGTGAACGACGACCTGCTGCGGCTGTGGACGCGCGCAGAGCGGATCCTCGACGAGCTGCTCGACCTGGACGCCGACGAACGCGCGGCGAGGGTGGGTCCCGCCTGCGGGGATGACGCCGCGCTGCAGCGCGCGGTGCGGGAACTGCTGGACGCCGAGCGCGCCTCCGGGGAGTTCCTCGCCAGGCCCGCGCTCGCCGTGCCGGGGGACGAGCCCGCGGCCTCGTCCGAGATTGGCCGCCGGATCGGACCCTACCGCCTGGTCGCCGAGCTGGGGCGCGGCGGGATGGGAATCGTCTACGCCGCGGAGCGCGACGACGGGGAGTTCCAGCAGCGGGTGGCGCTGAAGCTGCTCGACGCCGGGGTGCGAACTCCCGCCGCGATCGAGCGCTTCCGCCGCGAGCGCGAGATCCTGGCCCGGCTGCAGCACCCGCACGTCGCCCGGCTCTACGACGGCGGCGTGACCGACGACGGCAACCCCTTCCTGGTGATGGAACTGGTCGAGGGCGCACGGATCGACGAGTACTGCGACGCGCGGGGCCTGTCGCTCGGCGAGCGGCTGCGGCTGTTCGTGCAGGTTTGCCAGGCGGTCGAGTACGCGCACGGCCGGCTCGTGGTGCACCGCGACATCAAGCCGGCGAACGTCGTCGTCGACCACGCGGGTGCGGTCCGGCTGCTCGACTTCGGGATCGCGGGCTGGCTCGACGAGATCGGGGAGGCCGCCGGGACGACCGCCACGGCAGCGCGCGTGCTGACGCCGGCTTACGCTGCCCCCGAGCAGCTGCGCGGCGAGCCGGCGGCGGTCGCGACCGACATCTATCAGCTCGGGCTGCTGCTCTACGAGCTGATCGCGGGGCGCCGCGCCCACGGCGACTCGCGCTCCTCGCCAGCCGAGCTGATCGACACCGCGCTGCACCGCGACCCGCCGCCGCCAAGCCAGGGCGTGGCGGCCGACCGGCTCGCGCGCCGGCTGGCCGGGGACCTGGACGCGATCGCCCTCAAGGCGCTGCGCAAGGAGCCGGCCGAGCGCTACGCCACCGCGGAAGCGCTGCGGCGCGACGTCGAGAGCGTGCTGGCGGATCGGCCGGTCGAGGCCCGGCGCGGCAACGCGCTCTACCGGCTGCGCAAGGGGCTGCGCCGCCATCGCGTCCCGGTCGCGGCCGCCGCGGCGGCGGGGCTGTCCATCGTGCTCGGCGTCGCCGGCGTGCTGGCCCAGGCGCGGGTCACGGCGCACGAGCGGGACCGCGCCCGGTCCGCCGAGGCGCGGGCCGCCGCGATCAACGACTTCCTGGTGCAGGAGCTGCTGCTCGGCGCGACGCCGGAAAAGGCGCGCGGGCGCGAGCTGACCGTGGCCGAGGTGCTGGGCAACGCCTCGCGCGCCGTCGGCACCGCGCTGGGCTCGCAACCGGCGACCGAGGGGGACGTCCGGCTGGCGCTGGCGCAGAGCTACGTCGCGCTGGGGAACTACCCCGAGGCCCGGGCCCACGCCGAGGCGGCCATGTCCTGCTTCGCGTCGTCGACGACGGGTGATCGGCTCCGGGCCCGGCGCCAGCTCGCGGAGCTGACGATGCTCGAGGGACGCGTCCAGGAGGCGCGGGCCGAGGCGGACGCGTTGGTCGCCGCGTGCCTCGGAGGGCTGGGCGAGGACCACGGGGAGACGCTCCGAGCGCGGTTGCTGGCGGCGCGCGTCGCCACCTCCGAGGGGCGACCGACCGATGCGGCACAGGCCCTGCAGGCGCTGCTCGAGGCCCAGTCCCGCATCTCGCCGGGCGACTGGCGCCTCGCGCTGGAGATCCGCGAAGCGCTCATCGACGCGTTGACGCGGGCGCAGCGGGCCGCGGACGCGGCGGCCCTGGCCGAGCAGACGCTGGGGATCCTGCGCGAGCGGCTCGGCCCCGACCACCCGGCTTCGATCGAGGGGCTGCGTCGGCTCGCGACGGCGAAGTCGAAGCTGTTGCTGCACCCGCACGCGCTCGCGCTGCACCGCGAGGTGCTGGCGCTCTGCGAACGGACGGCGGGCCCGGAGCACCCCGACACGGCCGACGCCTGGGTCGACGTCGCGGTCGACCTGAGCCGGCTCAACCGGGCCGAGCCGGCGCGCGAGGCGACCGAGCAGGCCCTCGCGATCTACGAGCCGGCGCTCGGAGCCGACCACCCGCGGACGATCCGCGCGCTGCGCAACCTGGCTGTGCTGGCCAGCCAGGCCGGGAACTACGAGGACGCCGAGCGGGCCTACGCGCGGGTGCTCGAGGCGCGAACGCGTCGGCTGGGCGAGTTCCATCCGGACACGATCGGCGCCCGCCGCGACCGGCAGCTGCTGCTGTTGCGGGCCGGCCGGATCGCGGAGGCCCGCACCGAGGCGCGGACGATCGCGGCCGCGTACGAGCGGCTGGCCTCGGGTGGCACCCCCGATCCGACGCTGCTCGACGCCTACGCCGGATACCTGCTCGCGGTCGACCCGCCCGACTGCCGCGACCCGCAGCGGGCGCGCGTCCTCGCCGAGCAGGCCGTCGCCGCGACCGGGCGCCGCGAGTTCCTCAAGCTCGCGACGCTGGCGCGGGCCTGCCGGGCGACCGGTGACGCCGAGGGGGCGATCGCCGCGGCGCGCGAAGCGCTGGCCCTGCCCGAGTCGATCCGCTCCTGGACCACCGAGATCCTGATGGTGGAGCTGCTGCAGGAGCACCGGTCGGAGGTCGAGCTGGAGGCGTTTCTGCGCGAGCGCCTGGAGCGGACGCGCGCGCTGCGCGGCCCCGACGACCCGCTGATCGCCAAGACGCTGCGGCACCTCGCACAGCTCGAGGCGCGTGCCGGGCGTACCGCCGAGGCCGAGCGCCTGCTCGGGGAGTCCCTGGCTCAGCTGCGCCGAACGCTGCCGGAGAGCGACTGGGAGGTGGGGCGGGCCAAGAGCGAACTGGGCGCGCAGATGCTGGAGCGCGGTGCGCGGGCCGAGGCGCTGCCGCTCCTCGTCGACGGCTACGAGACGCTGGCCGCCGACCCCGGGATCGACGCCGCGCTGCTCGCCGCGGCGCGACGACGCGTCGTCGAGGCGACGGCCCGGTAGGGGCCGACGAGAGCCGCTGCGCAGGTGCTGCTCTCGGTCGCATTCTGGATCGTCGTGCCGACGGCGCTGGGGACGTACCGGCTGCGACGCGCGGACGTCTAGGCGCGCTACCGCCCCGCCCCCTCGGCCAGCTTCCGCGTCATGTCGACGAGGTGGTCCCACTCCTCGGGCCCGGCCGCCCAGTGGCTGCCGGCGAAGACCCACGGCCCGACGAAGTCGACCTCGAGCGTCCACGCCGGGCCCCTGTCGTGCTCGAGGAAGGCGCGCTGGACGGCGTCGTTGACCAGCTCGGCCGCGACGCCCGGCTGCTCGCCCGTGACGATCCACATCGCGCGGAAGTCGGACGACCCGACGTCGAGCCGGTCGGGGGTCATCTTCTCGACCAGCGGCACGCGGCGGCTGATCGAGATCGGGGTTTCGGCGCGCGGCCCGTCGTGGCGCGCGAGGCAGGCGGTGCCGGTGAGGTCGCTCCGGCTGCCCCGCGTCCTCCAGTTGAAAGAGAAGAGGTAGAGCGAGCGCGGCGGCCCCTCGACGACGGTCAGCCCCCCGACGACTCGGATCTCCGCCGGCGCAAAGAGCGCGAGCGCCTCGCGTACTTCGTCCGGCGTCCCGGATGGCATTTCCCAGCCGTGCTTCCGGGCGTACTCCTGGCGCGCCGCTCGGTCCCGCTGCCCCTGCCAGCGTGCCACCAGGATGAAGACCACCGCGGCCGCGAGGAAGCCGCCGATCGTCAGGATCATCGTGCGGTCCACGGCCCCTCCCTCGCGCGTTCGCATCGCCGGCGGTGCGGTCTCAGCCGCCGGGCGGTCCCGGCCGCCGGAGCAGCGCCCCGATCATCGAACCGATCGCGGCGACGGTCAGCCCGGTCGAGACGAGCATGAAGAAGATCGCGAGGATCCCGAAGATCTTGCGGCCCCACACCGGCCCGAAGTCGACCTTCCGCGGATCGTCGCGCAGGTAGGTGATGTGCGTCGTGCCGCCCACGGAGAGCGAGCGCCAGGCGCGCGAGATGATCTTCACCTCCGCCTCGTGCGGGCGCCCCTGCTCGTCCTCGAAGCGAACCCGTGCGTAGAAGTTCTCGAGCGGGAAGCCGCCTTCCTTGCGGAACTTCTCGAGGACGACGGCCTGGGCGGTCACGCCGTAGGCCCGGAACTCCCGCCCGCGCGACCAGAACCAGATGCTCCCGGCCAGCACGGTGATGCCGGCCACCGTCGCGAGGAGCGGCAGCAGCGCCTCGAGTCCCTTGCTCATGCCAGCAGGATAACCGGGGACAGCTACCGTAAGTCGGTAAGCCGAGGGGCTTTCCTCGGCTTACCGACTTACGGTAGCTGTCCCCGGTTTGATTTCTTGCGGACGAGGCGGGCGGGCTGCGCGGCGCCGTCGCCGAACCGCTCGCGTAGCGCGTCGGCCGCGCGCGCGACCTGCCGCGCCCGCTCGCGCTGCTCGTCGGGGAAGAGCGGCGGCGGGACGTCGCGCGCCGCCATCAGGTCGCGGGCCGCGACCCCCAGCAGGCGCAGCCCCCGCCCGCGGAACTCCTCTGCTGCGCGCCACAGCGCCCGCGCCGTCCCGTAGATCTCCGCCGCCAGGTCGGTCGGCTCGTCCAGCGTGCGGCTGCGCGTGATCGTGCGGTAGTCCGCATCGCGCAGCTTGACCGCGACGTTGCGCGCCACCAGCTCGCGGCGCCGCAGTTCGGCCGCGATCCCGTCGGCGCGTGCGAACAGCTCCTGTTCGATCGCCGGCTCGCCGGCCAGGTCCTCGCCGTAGGTCCGCTCCTCGCTGACCTGCTTGCGCTCGTGCCAGGTCTCGACCGGCGCGTCGTCCTCGCCGTGCGCCCGCTCCTTCAGGAAGTGCGCCGTGGCGGCCCCCAGCTCGCGCCGCAGCAGCCGCTCGTCGGCGCGCGCCAGGTCACCCACCGTGCGCGCACCGAGCCGGGCCAGGTGCTCCTGCAGCTTCGGCCCGACACCGGGAATGACGCGCACCGAGAGCGGCCAGAGCACGCGCTCGATGTCCCCCGGCCCGATCGTCACCAGCCCGTCCGGCTTCTCGAGGTCCGACGCGACCTTCGCGAGGAAGCGGCAGGGGGCGACCCCCGCGCTGGCGGTCAGCCGCTCGGCCTCGCGGATCGCCGTCTTCAACTGGCGGGCCAGCGCCGCGCCGTCGGCCAGGTCCTTCGCCAAGCCGGTCAGGTCGCCGTAGGCCTCGTCGATCGAGACCTGCTCGACCACCGGGACGGCCTCTTCGACCAGCGCGAAGATCCGCGTCGAGACCTCGTGGTAGAGGGGAAAGTCCGGCGGAAGCCAGATCGCGTCGGGGCAGAGCCGCATCGCGCGGACCGACGGTATCGCGGAGCGGACGCCGAACGGCCGGGCCTCGTACGAGCAGGTCGCGACCACCCCGCGCGGGCCGGGATGGCCGATCAGCACCGGCTTCCCGCGCAGTTCCGGGCGCTCCCGCTGCTCGATCGCGGCGTAGAACGCGTCCATGTCGAGGTGCAGGATGACGCGGTCGCGCACCGCTGTTTCTCCCGCGCCATTGTCCCACGCCGGTGTCCCCTCCCGTCCGTTCCGCCCCTTCGTCACACCGCGGGCCGACCGGCGGCGCTATCCTTGACAGGGAGGGTGCGCGGGTGGCCAAGGCACGGATCCCCGGGACGCGCTTCGGCGTCCCGCAGCGGGCCGACGACCCGGCGTGGCTGGTCTTCCTGGCCGGTCTCGCGCTGGTTGCCGGGTACGCCGCTCTCGCGTGGATCCGTGCGGTCGAGCCGCTTGGGCTGGACCAGGGGCTCTTCGCGCTGTTCGGCCGGCTCGTTCCCGAGGGCTGGCTCCCCTACCGCGACCTCTGGGACAGCAAGCCGCCGCTGGTGCTCTACACCTACCCGCTGGCCTTCACCCTGTTCGGGGAGCGGGTCGCCGCGCTCTGGTGGTTCGAGGCCGCGTGGCTCGGCCTGGCCGTGCTGGTCGCCGGGGTGATGGCCTCGCGCTTGTGGGGACGCTGGGCCGGAATCGCCGCGGCGTTCCTGATGGTCGCCGGGATGTGGGCGCCGGGCTGGGGCGGCTACTGGGCGCGCGCGCAGGCCGAACTGTTCCTTGCGCTGCCGCTGCTCGGCGCGGGCTGGTTCGCGTGGCTGGGACGCGAGCGGGCCGACGCCCCGTTCTGGTGCGGGGTGCTGACCGGGATCGCGAGTCTCTACAAGGTCCCGGCCGGGCTCCTGCTCGCAGCCTGGCCGGGGGTCTGGGTCGGCACTCCGAAGGGCGGCCCCTGGTGGCGGAAGCTGGGCGGGATGCTGCTCGGCGCCGCGATCCCGTGGGCGATCGTGCTGCTCTACTTCCAGCTGCGCGGCGGGCTGCCCGAGATGATCGCCGCGGTCTTCACCTACAACACGGCGTATGCCGAGCTGATCGCGCGCGGCTCCTCGCTGCCGGCGACGATCCTCGGTGCGCTCAAGGAGCTGACGCGCACGGTCCCGGTGCTGACGATCGCCGGGACGATCGGCCTCGCGCTGCTCGTCCTGCGGCGCCGCGCCGAGGCGCTGTGGCTGGTCCCGTGGGTCGTCGCGACGCTGGTCGCGATCGTGCTGCAGCGGCAGCTCGCGGGGTATCACTTCCTGCTCGCGGTGCCGGGGCTCGCGCTGGCCGCCGCCTACGGGATCGTCGCGATCGGCTTCGCGATCCGGGAGGGGGGCGGGGCGCGGATCCTGGGCGCGAGCGCCCTGGTCCTGCTGCTGGGGCTCGCGCTGCCGCAGGCCGGGCGCTGGCAGGCGGCCTACGGTCCCGACCTCGACCTGCGCCGCGGCCGCCTCTCGTCCGAAGCCTACCTGGCGCGCTTCGACTCGAACGGGCCGTTCTCGCCGGCCGCCGAGCTGGCCGCGGCACGCGTCGTCGACGACGCCTCGGCCTCGCGCCAGCGCCTGCTGGTCTGGGGGCTTTCGCCCGGGATCTACTTCCACGCCGGGCGCTCGCCGGCGACGCCGTTCGCGTTCCACAACGTGCTGCTGACCGACTCGCCGCTCGCGGTGCACTTCGGCGACCTCGCGGCGCGACGCGCGCGGCTGATCGAGGACCTCCAGAAGGACCCGCCCGGCGTGATCCTGGTCGGCACGCGCGACGAGAACGGCTTCGAGCGCGAGGACTCGTACACCCAGATGCTGCGCTTCCCCGAGCTGCGGCAGTTCGTCGAGAAGCGCTACGCCGAGCAGGACCCGGTCGGCCGCTTCCGCGTCTTCACGCTGAAGCCGGCGTCCGGGGTCCCCTGGGACTCCCGGTGAGCCCGCCCGCGCGGACGATGACGGCGGCGGTGGTCCGCCGGGCGGGAGAGCCGCTCGCGCTCGAGGAGCGGCCGGTCCCGCAGCCCGGCCCGGGCCAGGTGCGGATCCGCGTCGAAGCCTGCGGGATCTGCGCCGGCGACCTGCACCTGCAGCAGGGGCACCTCGACTTCGCGCGGCTGCCGGTCGTGCCGGGGCACGAGGTCGTCGGGCGCGTCGACGCCGTCGCGCCGGACGTCGCTGCGTGGGCTTCGGGGGACCGGGTTGGCGTGCCGTGGATCTGGTCGACCTGCGGCCTGTGCGACGCCTGTGTCGCGGGGGACGACCCGGGTTGCGCGCAGCAGCAGGTCTGCGGCGTGACCGTCGACGGCGGTTACGCGCCCTACCTCGTCGTGCCGGCGGCCTTCGCGACGCGCGTCTCGGACGAGCTCTCGGCGGTCGAGGCGGCGCCGCTCTTCTGCGCCGGCCTCTCGGTCTACGCCGGGCTCCAGGCCGCGGAGGTGACGGCTGGGATGACGGTCGCGGTGCACGGGATCGGGGGGCTGGGGCATCTCGCGCTGCAGTACGCCAGCGCGCTCGACGCCAAGGTGGTGGCGATCACGCGCGGCACGGACAAGCACGACCTGGCACGCGAGCTGGGCGCGCTCGAGGTGATCGACGCGCTCGCGACCGACCCGGCCGCGGCGCTGCGCGATCTCGGCGGGGCCGACGTCGTCCTGACCACCGCCCCTTCCGGCGCCGCGATGGGCCCGCTCCTCGGCGGGCTGAAGCCGCGCGGCGCGCTGGTCGTCGTCGGCGCCTCGACCGAGAGCTTCCCGGTGGTGCCGATGGCGCTGCTGGCGGGCCGGCTGCGCGTGATCGGGTCGGCCGCGGGCAGCCGCCGCCAGCTACGCGAGGCGCTCGACCTGGCGGTGCGCCACGCGATCCGCCCGGTCGTCGAGACCATCCGGCTGGACGAGGCTCCGGCCGCGCTCGAGCGGCTGGCGCGGCATGAGGTACGCTTGCGCGCGGTGATCGAGTTCCCGTAGCGGCCGTGGCCGGGGAGAACGACGTGTTCCGAGGCTATCGCGACGAGGTCTGGAGGGCGCTGCAGGGGGCGATGAGCGAGGCGGGGCCGTGGGACGGGCGCGCGGTCCGCGTGCACCACCCGCCCTTCGTGGTGACGATCGACGTCAACGCCCAGCTCGCCGGCTACGCTTCGGAGATCGAGACGCGGCTGCGCGCCGCCTTCCCCAACCCGCGGAAGATCCGCTTCCGCATGGTGCGGCAGGCCTGGAAGTCCCGGCTGGCCCAGCGCTTCGGCCTCCACGACGTCGAGGTCGGCGACGCGGACTTCGACGCGGCGTTCTGGATCCGCGCGCAGGACGGCGAGGCGGTGCGCCGACTGCTGGCCGATCCGGCCCTGCGCGACGATCTGGTCCGCAGCCCGGCCTGGCTGGTCGAGGTCCGAGACGACGACGGCTGGTTCGGCCAGGAATTCCCGGCCGGGGTCGACATGCTGCTGCTCGAGGCCCCGGGGCGCGTGACCGACCCCGGAGCGATCGGCACGCTGTACGACGCGATGGCCCGGCTGCTCGACGGGCTGGCGGAGCAGGAGGCGGAGGCCTCGGAATAGGCCCGGCTTGGCGGCCGCGGGGCCAACTCCGTATGCTCCCCGCATGCCCGTCAAGCTCCCCGGCTACTCCCCCTCCCCGCACTCGGCCGCCGGCCGCGCGCGGCTGGGGGGCGTGAGCGGGCCCAAGCCCGACTGGCTGCGGATCAAGGTCGAGACCGGCCCCGGCTACAACCGCGTGCGCCGGCTGATGCGCGAACTCTCGCTCCACACGGTCTGCGAGGAGGCGCGCTGCCCCAACGTCTTCGAGTGCTGGACCCGCGGCACGGCGACGATCATGGTCCTGGGCGACGTCTGCACCCGGCGCTGCGGCTTCTGCGCGGTGGCGACCGGCCGGCCCGCCGCGCCGCCCGATCCCGCCGAGCCGGACAACGTCGCCCGCGCGGTGGCCGAGCTGGGCCTGAAGCACGTCGTGATCACCTCGGTCGACCGCGACGACCTGCCGGACGGCGGCGCGGCCCACTTCGCCGCGGTCGTGCGCGCGCTTCACGCCGCGCTGCCGGAGTGCGCGGTCGAGGTCCTGACCCCGGACTTCAAGCAGGATCCGGAGCGGGCGCTGGAGCTGGTCCTGGCCGAGCGGCCGGCGATCTTCTCGCACAACATCGAGACCGTGCCGGAGCTGTACCGCGTCGCGCGGCCCGGTTCCCGCTTCGAGCACTCGCTCGACCTGCTGCGGCGGGCCTCGGCGCGCAAGGCCGCGTTCGGCGGCCGGACCAAGACCGCGATCATGCTCGGGCTGGGCGAGACCGACGCCCAGGTCCACGGGACGATGCGCGCGGTCCGCGAGGCCGGTGTCGACATCATGGCGATGGGCCAGTACCTCCGGCCCACCGCGGAGCACCTGCCGGTCCAGCGTTACGTCTCGCCCGCGGAGTTCGCGCGCTTTCGCGACTTCGGCCTGGGGCTGGGGTTCGCGCACGTGGAAGCGGGACCGCTGGTGCGGTCCAGCTACCACGCGGAGCAGCAGGCGGGGGGCTGACGGGGCCCTACGCTCCGCGCAAGTCCGACAGGATCCGCCTCACCGCGCCCTCCACGCTCCCCGCACGCTCGGCCGTCACCAGCGGCAACTCGGGCCGGATCCGGTGCCAGGTCGCGACCAGCGACGCTTCGGCCCGCGCCGCCCCGGGCGCGTCGCCCCACGCGCTGAAGATCGCCTCCGCCGCGCGCGCGGCCGCCGTGCGCGCGCGCTTCGGCCCGGCGCGCAGCGCGACCCGCTCGCGCAGCGCGCCCCCTGCGATCGCGAACAGCACCGCGTCGGGCGCCTTCCCGCCCGGTCCCGCCGGCACGACCAGCACGCCGTCCGGCGCGGGGGCCAGCCCCGCCGCGCGCCGCGTGTTGAGCGCCGGGGCGAGGCGCCGGATCCAGCGCGCCTCGAGGATCAGCGCGTCCGGGGGCGTGTCGACCGCGTGGGTCGCCAGCCGCCGGGCCGCGGCGCGGATCGCGCGGTCCTTCTCGTCGCGCGGCGGCCCTGCGAAGTACGAGCCGACCCGCGCGCGCAGCGACGACGACTGGCCGACGTAGAGCGTCCGCCCCGTGGCGTCCTCGAAGGCGTAGACGCCCGGCCCCTCCGGCAGCTCGGCGAGCGTGGCGAGGTCGAACTCCTTGCCGGCGAACTCCGCGGCCTCGAGACGCTCCTCGAGCAGCGCGTCGAGCGCGTCGAGGGTGGCGATCTCCTCCAGCGCCAGCTCGTCGCGCCAGCGCTCCCAGAGCGCGGCGACCAGCCGGGCGTGCGAGTCGGGCGTCGTCTCCTCCTCGAGGTGCGGCAACCGCAGCGCCTCGGCGATCCGCAGCGGATCGGGGGCGCCGCGGTAGCCGCGCAGGCGGCGCGCGAACGCGGCGAGCGGCACGACCCGCGCGGGCAGTCTTCGCCCGGTGATCGCCGCGGCGCGGCGGACCTCGGCCGCGCCGCCGGGCGCGACGGCATAGCACGGTTCGACCGCGACGCCTGCGGCCGCCGCGCCGACGACCCCGCTCGCGATCCCGTGCAGCGCGGCGAACGGGGCGCCGGGCGGTGCGAAGACGGCGACGAACGGTCCGGCAAGCGTGGCTTCGCCCGGCGCCTGCGCGTTCCCGCCGGAAAGCGGCGCCGCCAGCGCCCATCCCGCCGGCCCGTGAACGAATCGCGAGTCGTTCGACAGGACCGGCCGAAGCAGTTTGTCCGCCACAGTTTCGTCGAGCAGGCCGAGACCGAGGAACTCGCGCGCGAGGTCGGCGCTGCTGCGCGGAGCGCCGCGCGCCGTCAGCGCTGCAGCAATCCGCTCAATTAGGGCTGGCGAAGCGCGATCCATCGGCGAACCTTCTCCGGCGGAGGAGGGGGCCGTTCCGGGCGCCGGCAGGCCAGGTGCCTGCGTGCGTCCCCGGCTTGCCTCCGCACCCAGGCGAAAGCACGGTCGCGCGAGATCATGGCCCAGGCTGGACGGTCCGGTGAAGAGGTGCTCGTCGTCGGCGCGGGACTCGCGGGCGCCGCGATCGCCTGGCTCTGCGCGCGCGCCGGGCGGCCGACCGTGCTGGTCTCGGTCAACCGCCCCGCCAGCCAGGCCACCGCGATGTCGGCCGGGGTCGTGCTCGGCGCCGGCCCGCCGGGCGCGGCCGCAGAGTGGGGCCAGCTTTCCGCCGCGGAGATGGAACTCGCGGCCCAGCGCCTCGCGCGCGGCAGCGACCTGCTGTGCGAGGTGCTGCTCGGCAGCGGCGCACCGGTCGGCTTCGCGCGCCGGCCGCACACCATGGTGCTGGCCGAGGACACCGACCCGGCGTGGCTGGTGCGGATCGAGCGGTTGCTGCGCGACGCAGGCTTCCCGACGAGCCTGTCGCGCGCCGCGGACGGCCGACCCGCGCTGCGGCGCGAGCGCGACGCGGTGGTGCACGCGCGCCGCCTGGCGTTCGAGCTGCTGCGCCTGGCGCGGGCCCACGGCGCACGCGTGCACCTCGGCACCGCGCTGCGGCGGATCGTCGAGACCGACGGCGACGGGGTGCTGGTCGACCTCGACGACGGGCCGCGCCGGGTGTCGCGCCTGTTCTGGGCCGGGGGCCGGCCGCTGCCCAGCGACCCGAGCCGGCCGCAGACGCGGACCCAGATCGTCCTGCACCAGGTCTTCGCCGCCGGCCGGGAGCCGCTCGAGACGATCTACGCGGGGGGGGATGGGGACATCCTGCTGGCGCCGGCGCCGCTTCGGCCGGGACACGTCGTGCTGGTCCGGATCGCGCGGGAGAACCCGGCCGGCGGGTTGTCCTGGCCCGAGCCGCTGCGGGCCTGGGAGGTCCACCGCGGCGTGGTCCGGCGCCAACGGCTGGCCGAGGTCTGCTCCGGGCCGGCCTTCCCGATCGCCAGCGAGGGGCGGGTCGTGTCCCTCAGCGGGCTCTCGGGCTGGCCGGTCGCGGCGGTGCTTGGCCTCTGCCAGGAGGCGGCCGAGCTCGATTGACCGGGTTCAGCCGGCCCCGGCCGCGTTCAGTTTACACCTCGATCCGTTTGATTAATGCGATCTGGCGGTTTGGTATGCTCGCCGTCGCCGGAGCCGTCGGCCCGGCAGGAGGAGGCGATCCCATGTCGTTCCGCTGGCTCAAGGCTGCCGTGGCAGCTGCGCTCGTGCTCGCCGCGCCGATGGCGCTGGCCTCGGGCTTCCACATCTACGAGCAGGGCGCGAAGGCGTCGGCACAGGCGGTCGCGTTCATCGCGCGGGCCGACGACGCGAGCGCGAACTGGTACAACCCCGCCGGTCTCGTCACGATCGACCGGCCGACGATCGCGCTCGGCGGATCGCTCGTCTTCCTGGGCGACACCCAGTTCGACTCGAACATGGACAAGATCAACCCGGTCCTCTTCAAGGGCGGGAGCTGGGACATGGAGGACAACATCGGCACCCCGGTCCACCTCTTCTACGCTCAGCCGCTGGGCCGCAGCTTCGTGCTGGGCGTCGGCGTCACGACCCCCTTCGGCCTGGTCACCGAGTGGAGCGAGAAGTCCGACCTGCGCCTCTCGTCGCGGAAGTCCGACCTCGAAACGGTCGTGGTCAATGTCAACGGCGCCTTCGACTTCGGCTGCGGCTGGTCGGGCGCGGTGGGCGTCGACTACATCATGGCCGACCTGATCTCGTTCGCGCGAAACATTTCGCTGCGCCCGATCAACCCGGCGCTCTCGGCCGAGCCGTACGCCGACCTCACGGGCGACGGGGACGACTTCGGCTGGAATGCCGCGATCCGCTTCGCGGACGAGAAGTTCGCGTTCGGCGCGTTCTACCGCTCGGGGTACAGCGTCGACCTGGAGGGCGAGATCGACTTCTCCGACGTGCCGGGGATCCCGATCGGCGGCGGCCTCACGATCAAGGACCTCTTCCCGGACGGTCCCGGTGGCGGCACCCTCGACCTGCCCGCGTCGTACGGCGCCGGTGTCGCGTTCATGCCGACCAAGAACTGGGAGTTCGAGTTCGACATCCACGTCATGCAGTGGTCGGACTTCAAGGAACTCTCGGTCGATCTCGAGAAGAACACCAAGGCCGTCGACGACATCTACCTGAAGGAAGACTGGGACACGACGTATTCCTACCGGTTCGGCGGGGCTTATGCCTTCGGGACCGACGAGGCCCACGAGCTCCGCGCCGGGGCCTACTACGAGACGGCCGCGGTGCCGACCGAAACGCTCCGCCCGTCGATTCCCGACGCCCCCCGAACCGGCGTATCGGTCGGCTACGGCTTCCAGGGAAAGAGCTTCTCCCTCGACTTCTACTACATGTACATCTGGATCGACGACGTCTCGACCTCGCGCTCCGAGTTCCTGAACGACAACTCGGTCGTCTGGGGGACCTACGAGTCGGCGCTGAGCCTGCTCGGCGTGACGGGCAGCTTCAAGTTCTAAAAACGCCGCGGGGGCCGGCCTCCGTGCCGGCCCCTACCGCTTTCCGTCCTTGGTCGTGACCCGCACCTTCTCGACCGTCGCCGGGACGCGGTAGATGAACACGCGCGGCTTCATGAAGACCTGCGCGCAGACCTGCCCCGTGTCGGGATAGAGCTCCTCGAGCAGGAACTCGGCCTCCTGCGGCGACGCCAGCTTCGACTCCAGCACCCGCGTGCTGCGGCAGCCGTTCTCCCGGGCCCGACCCGTCAGGACCACGACCCGGAACCGGGTGAAGTCGACCGGCTCGGCGCGGTGCTCGACGTTGAGCTTCTTCATCATGGCGCGGTAGGACGCGTCGTCGGTCAGGATCTTCGAGCCCGCGGCCTCGTCCCACGCGCTCTCGAGCAGCAGCACCGGGGTCTCGACCGCCTCGCGCACCTGCACCGAGTCCGGGGCGGGGCAGGCGATCGGCACCTCCTTGGCGTTGACCTGCGCCTTCTTCACATAGCGGCTGACGGTCAGCACCCAGGCGGCGGGGGGCCGCTCCCCGGGCGGGCAGACGCAACCCTCCGGGACCACCGACTCCTCGATCGTGATCGTGGCGCTCGAGCTGCGGGTCGAGACCTCGGTCAGCGCCGACTCGCGGCAGGCGTTCTCGCGCGGGCGCCCGGTCACCACCAGCACGGTGCGCTCGAGAATGTCGGGGGCCGCCCCGGCGAACGCGGGATCGAGCCGGGCCAGCGCGTCCGACAGCCCCGCCGTGTCGCGGAAGACCTGTACCCCGGGCTCGCCCCCGGGGAGGCTCCCCTTGTAGACCACCTCGGGCTCGGGGGCGCCGAACAGACCGAAGAGCGGCAGCGCCACGGCCAGCGGCGCGGCGCAATGCGTGAGGAACGCCATCTTTCGTACTCCTCGATGCCGGGTCACTCCCGGCTGAGCACGGCGACCGTCGTGTCGTCGTCCTGGGTCGCGGCGCCGCGGTGCTCGGCGACCTCGTCGAAGATCGCGGTCACGATCGAGGCCGGATCCTTCGCGGCGTTCTTCTGCACGCAGAGGATCAGCCGGTCGACGCCGAACTCCGCGCCCTCCGGGTTGCGCTGGTCGGGCACGCCGTCGCTGAACAGGACCAGCCGCTGCCCCGGCCGGAACGGCCGGCGCTCGCAGGTGAACGGCGCGCCCCGCAGCAGCCCGAGCGGCGGCCCCGTCGGCTCGAGCCGCTCGTAGGCGCCGTCCGGCGAGACGAGCAGCGCCGTGGTGTGGCCGGCGCTGGCAAAGGTCAGCTCGTGGCCCTGGGCGTCGGCCACCGCGTAGGCCATCGTGATGAAGCGGTTGTCCGGGAGCCAGCGCAGCATCTCGTCGTTGAGCCGCGTCAGGAAGGTGGTGCAGGCCATCCCCAGCTCGGTCACGGCGTGCCACCAGGCGTGGAGGTTGGCCATC
>JALOKP010000102.1 GCA_025456425.1 Acidobacteriota bacterium
GCCCAGCACCCCCGCGGTCAGCGCCTCGCGCCCCGGCCGCTTCCACGGCTCGTGGCGCACCAGGTACTTGTTCAGCGCGTCGGCCCACTCGGTCAGCGCACGCAGCGCGGCCGACGGATCGTGGGCCTCGAACCCGGCGCGGTAGGCGGCGCGCGCGGCGCGCGCGGCCTCGTCCAGCACCGGGTCGGCGGGGGCGCCGTCCGCCGCCGGCACGACGCCGTCCTGGTTCTTCGCGATCAGCGCCAGCACCCGCGAGTAGAGGTTGCCGACGTTGTTGGCCAGGTCGGCGTTGGTCCGCTCCAGCACGGCCTCGTCGGAGTACGAGCCGTCCAGCCCCAGCGGGATCTCGCGCAGCAGGAACCAGCGCAGCGCGTCGGCCCCGAAGGTCTCGAGCAGCGGGCCGGGGCGCGCGATGTTGCCGGCCGTCTTGCTCATCTTGGCGTCGTCCTTCAGCCACCAGCCGTGACCGAAGACGGTGCGCGGCAACTCCTCGCCGGCGGCCATCAGGAAGGCCGGCCAGTAGACGGCGTGGAAGCGCAGGATGTCCTTGCCGACCAGGTGCAGCGCGGTGTGGCCCTTTTCGTTGTGCCAGTAGCGCGCGACCTTGCGCGGGTCGTCCGAGCCGTAGCCCAGCGCCGAGAGGTAGTTGGTCAGCGCGTCGAACCAGACGTAGACGACGTGGTCGGGGTCGCCGGGGAAGGGGATCCCCCAGCCGACCTTCTCCTTGCTGCGCGAGATCGACAGGTCGCGCAGGCCGGAGGCGACGAAGGCCCGGACCTCGTTGCGCCGCGTCTCGGGCAGCACGAACTCGGGCTGCCGCTCGTAGAGCGCGAGCAGCCGGTCCTGGTAGTCCGAGAGCCGGAAGAACCAGGACGACTCCTCCACCTCCTCGACCGGGTGGCCCTGCTCGGGGCACTTGCCGTCGACCAACTGCGCCGCGGTGAAGAACGCCTCGCAGCCGGTGCAGTAGAGGCCGCGGTAGCTCCCCTTGTAGATCGCGTCCGGGCTCCTCTCGCGGATCTTCCGGAACAGCTCGTAGACCCCGGCCCGGTGGCGCGGCTCGGTGGTGCGGATGAAGTCGTCGTGGCTGATCGACAGCGCCGGCCAGAGCTGCTTGTAGTTCTCGACCACCTCGTCGGCCAGCGCCAGGGGCGCGATCCCGCGCTTCGCCGCGGCGCGCTCGATCTTCTGGCCGTGCTCGTCGGTTCCGGTCAGGAAGTAGACCTCGTCGCCCGCCAGCCGGTGGTAGCGCGCCAGCGCGTCGGCGACGACGGTGGTGTAGGTGTGGCCGATGTGCGGCAGGTCGTTGACGTAGTAGATCGGCGTCGTGACGTAGAACGAGCGGCGGGCGGTCATCTCGGGTCCTCGGCGGGCGGCCTGCGCCGCGCGGCGGACGGCGTCGGGCGTGACGCCGGCTGCGTCGGCGAGGCGGCGGCAGTCGTCGAACTCGGGCTGGGCGCGCAGTACGCGGCCGCGCGTGTCCTTGGCGCGCTTGACGCGCACCGGGCCCCATGGCGTCGGGACCGCGATCACGTCGCGATCCCACTCGACGCGGCGGTCGACGCGCATCCGCACCCCCAGCGTCGGCGTGTCGTGCAGCAGGATGCCGGCCAGGCGGTGCTCCTCGCCCGGGTCGCAGAGCACGGTGACGTGAAACCCGGGGCGCCCCTTTTTCATCTGGACCGGCGCGACCATCGCGTCGCGCGCGCCGGCGGCCAGCAGCCGCTCGATCAGCACCGGGACGTCCTGCGGCAGGATGTCGTCCAGCGCCGTCTCCAGGACCGCGACCCGGCGCGCCAGCGCCTCGTCCTCGAGCGGAGTGCCGAGCAGGCCGCGCAGGACGTTGGGCAGCGCCGCGTCGTTGCGGCCGCCGGCCCCGTGGCCGGTCCGCTCGAGGGTCAGCGCGGGGAGCGGACCGAAGGCGTCGACCACCGCGACCAGCAGCGCCGCCCCGGTCGGGGTGACCAGCTCCCTGGCGATCGGGCCGCCCGCGACCGGCACGCCGCAGAGCAGCTCGACCACCGCCGGAACCGGGACCGGGAGCACGCCGTGCGCGCAGCGGATCGCGCCGCCGCCCAGCGGCACCGGCGCGCTGCAGGTGACGCGCGCGACCCCCAGCTCCTCGAGCCCCAGGCAGGTCCCCGCGATGTCGACCAGCGCGTCGTCGGCGCCGGCCTCGTGCAGGTGGACCTGCTCGAGCGGAACGCCGTGGACCTTCGCTTCGGCCGCGTAGAGCAGCTCGGCGGCGCGCCGGGCGCGCGCGAGCGCCCGCGGCGGCAGGGCCGCGCGCTCGAAGGCGGCCAGCATCTCGGAGAGGCGGCGGCCTTCGTGATGGTGGTGGTGGCCGGCGCCGCCGGGATCGTGTGGCGCGTGGCCGCCGTGGCCGTGATCCCCGTGGAGGTCGTGGTGCTCGTCGCGATCGTGTCCCGCGCCGGCCGGCTCCGCCGGCGGTTCCTCGTGCCCGCGGACCGTCACCCGGACCCGCGCCGCGTCGAGCGGGCCGCGGGTCGCGCGCTCCGTCCGGACCTCGACCCCGGCCAGCCCCAGCCGCGCCGGGAGCGCGGCGAGCAGCGCGGGGTCCAGCCCCAGGTCGACCAGCAGCCCCAGGAACATGTCCCCCGCGACGCCGCTGAACGGGTCGAGGTGGAGCGCGCGATCGGGGCGTTCGGTCGGGTGCATGCGCGCCAGACTAGCGCGCGCGCCGGAGGGCCGGTAGGGGCCGCCCTCCGTGGCGGCCCGAAGCGTGTGGGCGGGCGGGCTGCCACGGAGGGCAGCCCCTACAGCAGCCGGCCCTCGTGCACGTCGTCGGGGTAGAGGGTGCCGGCCTCGCCGGGGAGCAGGAAGCGGCCCCCGTCGATCCGGGCCGGAACCGCGAGCAGGACCGGTGGCGTGCCGGCCGGCGGCGCGGGCAGCCGCGCCAGGCGGCAGACTGCCGCGGCGCTGGCCGGGGCGACGCGCGCGCCCCGCGGGAACGGCGGCGCCAGCCCGTCCTCGATTCGCCACGCCGCCAGCGAGCGGGTCGCGATCCGCGCCATCGTCAGCGGACGCGATCCAAGGAAGGCCGGGACGGCGACCTCCCCGGCGATCCAGAACGGCAGCGCCAGCAGCGGGCCGTCGCCGGGCGGCCGCAGCGTGGCGCGTCGCGCCGGCAGGTCGGTGAGCGTACCGCCGTCGACCCGGTAGGCGCGGCGGCAGGCCGGGCAGAACGCGACCCGGTCGACCGCCCGCCCGGCCAGGTCGTCCGAGCAGCGCGGACAGACCAGCGGCAGGAAGTGTGGCGCGCTCACGGTGTCTCCGTTGCGAGCTGGCGCACGGTGCGCGCCAGCAGCCACCACGCTCCAGCCCCCAGCGCCAGCGCCGCGAGCGCGATCCGTGCCTCGAGCCCGGCGCCGGCGAGGATCGGCGGCGGCAGCGCGGCCAGCCGCAGCAGGCTGCCCACCGCGAAGCCGGCTGCCAGCGCCGCTAGGCCGAGCGCGCGGCGGTGCAGCGCGGCCGCGAATGGCTCGGCCGTGCGCAGCGAGACCAGCGCGCCGGTCGAGGCGTCGAACGCGGCCTGGCCGGGGCGGCCCGCGACGCGGAACCAGGACAGCCGGACCGGGTAGAACAGCAGCGCCGCCTCCTCGCCGAGCCGCTCGATCTCGACCACCGCGCCCGGCAGCAGCCCCGCCGCCAGCCCCTCCTCCCGGCGGGCGACGATCGCGCGGGCCTCGTCGAGCGCACGCTCGCGGCCGACGATCGGGTCGAGCACCGTCGCTGCGTCGCGCAGGGCCGGCGTGAAAACGGCCAGCGGCCCCATCAGATCGGCGCGGCGCCGCACCCCCAGCTCGCCGGTCATCTGGCGCTGCCGGTCGAGCGCCGGCAGGCCGAACTCCTCCAGCGGGCAGGCCGAGACCAGCGCGACCTGGACCTCCTGGATCTCCCTCACGACCGCCTCGGTCCCATCCTCGCGCCGCCGCACGATCGGCCGCCGCGCCCCCTGTTCGTCGAACGCCTGGCGCAGCTCCTCGACGACGACGCGCCGTTCCCCCTCGATCCGTCCGGCCAGCGTCGTCTCCACCCGCCAGTACGGGACGAAGACCAGTTCGTGCCGCTCGATCGCCGGCGGGCCGGAACCGCGCTCGGCGAGCGCCGCGGCCAGCCGGTCGAGCGCCTCGCCGGCGGACAGCGCGGCCCGCACGACGACCCGGCCCTGCGACGGGTCCCCTTCGATCCGCCCCAGCACGCCGCACGAGGCGCAGCGGGCCAGCAGCCCGGGCCCCGCCTCCGGGTCGGGCGTGCCGCCGCAGCGCGGGCAGGTCAGGGCCGGGGTGGAGGGGGGCTCGCTCACGGGCGCCCGGCGGCCCACCAGAACACGGCGCCGCCGACGGCGACCCCGAGCGCGGAGAGCGGGAAGGGGAGAAGCAGCCCCCCCGCCAGCCCGATCGCGGCGGCCAGCGCGGCCCAGCGCCCGAGCCTCCGGCCGTCCGCGGCCCGCGGGGGCTCGGACAGTTCGGGCGGGAGCACGACGCGGCCGTCGACGCCGTCGCACCAGGCGGCCGAGGCGAACTCGCCCTGGACCAGCGGGACGCGGTAGAGCGGGTATTGCACGATCAGCGCCGGCGCCGGGAGCGCGCGCGAGGCGGCCGCGCGCGGTCCGGGCTCGCTGGCGGGCGCCCCGGCCGGCGCGGCCTGGGCCAGCCCCGCGCCGGCGGGGCGCCAGCCGCCGCCGAGCAGCGGTGGCAGCGCGGCCAGCGGCCGGAACGGCTGCCGCGGGTTGCCCGTCGCCGCGAACGGCACGAGCACCAGCTCGGGGACACCGGGCAGCCACGCCCGGCCGCGTCCGGCGAGCGCGCGCGCGACCTTCAGCCGCGCCTCGTGCGGTTCGAAGCGCGCGCGGGCCACCAGCGTGCCGCCCGCCGCACCGCCGGCGAGCAGCGCGCCGCAGGAGTGGCAGCAGGCCATCGGATCGGTCGTCACGGCATCGCGCGCCGCGCCGCACTGCGGGCAACGGGAAACGGGCATGAGGCGCTCCGGCGAGCGCGGGCGAGCGCCCGGCTCCCGGCAGAAGGTCGGTCCCGGACGGGCGCGGGGCAACCGAGACGGCCGCGGACGCCGGCCCCGTCCGGGCGCCTCGGGCCGCGCCCCGGGGCGCGGTGTATCATCCCCTCTTCTCCGCAGGCCCTCCCCGTTCGAAAGGAGCCGACGATCCATGGCGAACCTGCCGCAGGTGAACGACGACAGCTTCGAGAAGGAAGTGCTGCAGTCCCAGACCCCGGTGCTGGTCGACTTCTCGGCCGCCTGGTGCGGCCCGTGCAAGATGCTCTCGCCGACGCTCGAGGCGCTGTCCAAGGACTACGCCGGCAAGGTGAAGTTCGTCGGCGTCGACGTCGACAACGCGCGCCAGACCGCGGTCCGCTTCCGCGTCATGTCGGTCCCGACCGTGATGCTCTTCAAGGATGGCCAGATCGTCGACCAGGCGGTCGGCAACCAGCCGCGCGACGCCTGGATGAAGATGCTGGACCGCATCCTCGGGGCCTAGCCGGTGCTGCAGGCATTCGAGAGCTTCATCGGCGGGCTGTCCGACAAGCTGGCCCAGAGCCTGAGCGGCGCCTCCGACCCGTTCGCGCTGCTGATCTTCTTCGCGGCCGGCGTGCTGACCTCGCTCACCCCGTGCGTCTACCCCATGATCCCGATCGTGGTCGCGTACATGGGGGGCGCGGAGTCGGCGGCGGTCGCGGCCGGCGCGACGCAGGAGTCGCGCCGCCGCCGGATCCTCGGGCGCTCGGTGCTCTACGTCCTCGGGATGTCGGTGGTCTACACCGCGCTCGGCCTGGCGGCGATCCTGGCCGGCCGGACCTTCGGCAGCCTGACGCAGAGCTTCTGGGGCTACGCGATCGTCGCCGTGGTGCTCGCCGTGTTCGGGCTGTCGCTGTTCGGACTGTTCGAGATCCGGGTCCCGACCGCCCTGCTGCAGCGGCTCGGCGCCGGGCCGCGCGAGGGGAAGCTGGGCGCGCTGCTGATGGGCGCGACCTCGGCGATCGTCGCCGCCCCCTGCGCGGCGCCGATCGTCTTCCCGCTGGCGGCGATGGTGGCGCGCGAGGGGCGGGTCGTGTTCGGCACGATCGCGATGCTGGTCTTCAGCCTCGGGCTCGGCGTGCTGTTCCTGCTGCTCGGCGTCAGCTCGGGGCTGGCCGCCTCGATGCCGCGGCCCGGGCCCTGGATGATCACGCTGAAGAAGGTGACCGGCGCGGTGATGCTGGCGATCGCGGCCTGGTTCCTGACCAAGGCCTGGCAGTTCCTGTGAGCCGGCCCGCCCACCCGCCGCGCCGCGCGTGGACCGCCGCCGCGGCCCTGGCCGCGCTGCTGCTCTGCGCCTGGCCGGCCGCCGCGCAGCCCCCCGCGTCGCTCACCACGGTCGACGGCCGGACGATCGCGCTGGCCGGCCGCGCCGGCGGGGCCACGCACCTCGTCTTCGTCGCCCGCTGGTGCGGCGCGCCCTGCGAGCAGGATCTGGTCGCGGTCCGCGAGCTGGCGGGCCGTTTCGCGCGCCAGGGGCTGCGGGTCGTCGTCGTCGGCACGGGCAAGCGCCAGACCCGCGAGGAGCTGGTGCAGTGGGCGCGCAGCGCCGGAATGGGCGGCTCGCTGGTCTACGACGGCGACGGCAAGCTGGAGAAGGCGTTCGGGGTGTCGGTCCTGCCCTGGCACGTCGTCGTCGGCGGCGACGGCAAGGTGCTCTACTCCGCCGACGGCGTGCCCGGCGAGGCGGCGGTCTCCGGCTGGCTCGGGGGGTCGCGCAGTCCATGAGCACGGAGCCGCGGCCCGTTCCCGGCGCGGGCGCCGGAGATCGCGGCAGCGCCTACCTGGTCGGGATGGTCTGGCCCAAGTCCTCTGCGACGACGGTCGAGGAGCACCTCGACGAGCTGGCCGCGCTGGCCGACACCGCCGGCTTCCGCGAGGCCGGCCGCGCGATCCTGCCGCTGCGCGAGCCGTCGCCCGCGACGCTGATGGGCAAGGGGCAGGCCGCCGACGTCGGCGCCGTGGCGCGCGGCAGCGGCGCCTCGCTGGTGATCGTCGACGAGGATCTCTCGCCGGCCCAGGTCAAGAACCTCGAGAAGACGTTCGAGCTGCCGGTCGTCGACCGCGCCGGGCTGATCATCGACATCTTCGCCGCACGCGCGCGCAGCCGCGAGTCGCGCACGCAGGTCGAGATGGCCCAGCTCCAGTACCTGCTGCCGCGGCTGGCCGGCCGCTGGGCCCACCTCTCGCGGCAGGTCGGCGGCGGGCCGGGCGGGACCAAGGGCGAGGGCGAGAAGCAGATCGAGCTGGACCGCCGGATGATCCGCCACCGGATCGACCACCTGCGACGCGACATCGCGCGGGTCGGCAAGGCCCGCGAGGTGCGGCGCCACGGCCGCGCGGCGACGCCGCAGGCGGCCTTCGTCGGCTACACCAACGTCGGCAAGAGCTCGCTGTTCAACGCGATCGTCTCGGCCGGCGTGTTCGTCGAGGACCGGCTGTTCGCGACCCTCGACCCGACCGTGCGCAAGGTCGAGCTGGGCAAGCGCGGGGCCTTCCTGCTCAAGGACACGGTCGGCTTCATCCGCAAGCTGCCGCACCACCTCGTCGCGTCGTTCCGCACCACCTTCGACGAGGCGGCCGAGGCCGACCTGCTGCTGCTGGTGGTCGACGCCTCGCACCCCTCGGGGCTGGAGCAGATGGAGATCGCGGAGGCGGTGCTGCGCGAGACCGCGGCGGCCGATTTGCCGCGGCTGCTGGTCTTCAACAAGGCCGACCGGTTGTCGGCCGAGGAGCGCGACTGGCTGGCCGAGCGCCGGCCGGAGGGGCACGTCGTCTCGGCCCGCACCGGCCACGGGGTGCACGACCTGGTGCGGGCGATCGCCGACCGCCTGCTGGGGCGCGAAACGCTGGCCACGCTCGAGCTGCCGGCGGAGCGTGGCGACCTGCTGGCGCGGGCCGACCGGCTGGCGACGATCGAGCGCGTCGATCCGGGCCCGGACGGTGCGCTGCACCTCACGCTGCGCGCCACCGAGCACGCGCTGGACGAGCTGCGGCGGGCGCTGGACGGGGCGGAGGAGGGGACGCGATGAGCCGACGGGTCGTGGCGCTGGTCTTCGGCGGGCGCTCGGTCGAGCACGAGGTGTCGCTCGTCTCCGCGCGCGGGATCTACGACAACCTCGACCGCGAGCGCAACGAGATCGTGCTGGTCGGCGTCGACCGCGAGGGGCGGCCGCGCGTCGGGGGCGAAGAGCTGCTGGACGGCGGCCTGGAGCGCGGCGCGGGAGCGGTCGTGCGCTGGCCCTCGCACCGCGGCGACCGCGCGCTGCGCGAGGAGGCGACCGGCCGCGCGCTGACCCCGCCGCTCGACGCGGTCTTCCCGATCGTGCACGGCTCGGGCGGCGAGGACGGGACGCTGCAGGGGGTGCTCGCGCTGGCGGGGATCCCGTGCGTCGGCGCCGGCGTGCTGGGCTCGGCGCTGGCGATGGACAAGGACCGCACGCGGCGCCTGCTGGAGCGGGCCGGGATCCCGGTCGTCCGCGACGCCGTGTTCGAGGGGCCGGAGGCGGACGACGCACCGCGCGTGCGGGCGGCCGCGGAGGCGCTCGGCTGGCCGGTCTTCGTCAAGCCGGCGCGCGCCGGGTCGTCGGTCGGGATCACCAAGGTGCGCCGTGCGGCGGAACTGCCGGCGGCGATCGCCGCGGCGCGCGCCGTCGACCCGAAGGTCGTGATCGAGGCGGCGGTGCCCGCGGCGCGGGAGGTCGAGGTCGCGGTGCTCGGGCTGTGGCGGCCGCAGGCGTCGGTCGTCGGCGAGATCGTCCCCGGCGCGGAGTTCTACGACTACGACGCCAAGTACAACGATCCCGGCTCGCAGTTGCTGGTCCCCGCGCCGCTCGAGCCGGAGCAGTCGGACCGGCTGCGCGCGCACGCCGTCCGGGCCTTCCGCGAACTGGACCTGGCGGGGCTGGCGCGCGTGGACTTCCTGCTCTCGCGCGAGACCGGCGAGGTCGTGCTCAACGAGGTGAACACCCTGCCCGGCTTCACGCCGATCTCGATGTACCCGCGGCTCTGGGAGGCGTCGGGCGTGCCGTACCGCGAGCTGCTCGAGCGGCTGATCGAGATCGCGATGGAGGCCGCGGCGGCGCACCCGTTGGCGATGGCGGCCGCGGCGCGGGGGCGGCTGACCCGGTCCTAGCCCGGCAGCGGCCCGCGCCACGCCCCCTCCACCAGGCCCGGGGCGTCGTCCAGCCCCAGCGCCGCGAGCCGGCGGTAGAGCTTCTGCCGGCTCCAGCCGAGCCGTCGCGCGGCGTCGGCTTTGACCCCGAGCGACTGGCCGAGCGCATCGCGGATGGCGGCCGCCTCGAGGTTCCCGGGGGCGGGACGGCCGGGCGGCAGACGCAGGTCGGCGGCGCCGATTTCGGGTCCCGTCGCCAGCGCCGCGGCGCGCCGCAGCAGGTTGTCCAGCTCGCGCACGTTGCCGTCCCAGGCGTGCTGGGCCAGCGCGCGCAGGGCGTCGCGGCCGAGCCGCCGCCCGGGGCCGATCCCCTCGCGCGCCAGCCGCGCCAGGAGCGCCGCCGCCAGGCACGGGATGTCGCCGCGCCGGGCGGCCAGCGGCGGGATCTCGACCACCGCGCCCGCGAGCCGGAAGAAGAGGTCGCTGCGGAAGCTCCCCGCCTCGGCCCGCGCGCGCACGTCGCGGTGGGTCGCCGCCAACACGCGGATGTCGACCGCGACCGGGCGCGTCGCGCCGAGCGGCCGGATCTCGCCCTCCTGCAGTGCGCGCAGCAGCTTGGACTGCGCCGGCAGCGGCAGGTCGCCGATCTCGTCGAGGAACAACGTCCCGTGCTGCGCTTCCGCGATCCGCCCGTCGCGGTCCGCGACCGCGCCGGTGTAGGCGCCGCGTTTCACCCCGAACAGCTCGGCCTCGATCAGCGCCTCGGGGATCGCCGCGCAGTTCTCGGCGACGAACGCCCCGCGCCGGCGCGAGGCGGCGTGGACCGCGCGGGCCAGGACCTCCTTTCCGGCGCCGGTCGGGCCCAGCAGCAGCAGGTTCAGCGGCGCGGCCGCGATCCGGCGCAGGTCCGCGGTGGCCGCGGCCAGCGAGGGGGCCGCGGCCTCGACGGCCAGCAACGGGTCGGTGCGCAGCGCCTCGGGGAGCAGCGACCCGGCCAGCTCTTCCTCCCAGGCCTCGACCGCCCCGAGCAGCGCGCGCGGGTCGGCGCCGGGCTCGCCCCAGGCCGCGACGAGCGCCGGGCAGGGTTCGGCGATCCCGCCGACCGCCCAGGCCCGGTCGCGGGCGCGCAACGCGGCGCGGCGGCCGCCCAGGAGCGCCCGCTCGGCCGCGGCGCGCACCGCGGAGGGGAGGCCGGGTCCGGGCCCGAGCGGTCCGGCGCAGAAGCCGCCCACCGCGACCGCGACGCGCTCCGCGGGCCGGGCGCCGCGCCGCGCGAGCCGCTCGCCGAGCCGGCGCAGGCCGGGCGGCCACGCGCTGACGGAATCGACCGTCGCTGCCATGATGGAAACCTCCTCTGCCGGTCCGCGCAGCCTACCGCCGCCGGGCCGCGCTGGAGCGCACCGGAGGCGCGCCATGTCCCGCTCCCGCAAACGGACCCCGCTCCGCGCCGCGCAGCTCGCCCTCCTCGCCGTGGCGGCGGTCCTTGCCGCACCGAGTTCCACCGCCGCGAACGACGCGCGCCCCGTCGGCGACCGCGTCGCGCTGGCCGACGGCAGCGAGCTGGCCGGCCGAGTCGTGTCGCTCGACGCGCACGCGCTGGTGATCGACGTCGACGGCGCGCGCCGCTCCGTCCCGCGCCGCGAGGTGCTGCGGATCGAGCTGGGGGAATCCCCGCCGCCGCCGCTCGTCGCGCGGGTCAAGGTGGCCGAGGCCGATGACGAGGTCCGGCTGCTGCTCGACGACCGCGAGATCGCGTCCCCGGCGCAGCTGCGGGCCGAGTGGTTCGACCTGGCGCCGCTGCTCGACGACGGTCCGCACCACCTGACGGCCGAGGTCACCAACCGGGGCGGGATGCGCGCCTGGCGCTGGGTGCTGGAGGCGGGCGGGAAGAAGGAGACCTTCGCCTGCGGGCTGACCGGGCGCTCGGGCTGCACCGCGGACGGCCAGCCGGCCAACGCGCAGGGGACCTTCCCCGCGGGCGGCGTCTGGCTCTACGTGAAGCGGGCCGAGGGCCGGATCGAGATCGAGCGCGATCCCGCCCCCGGTCCGTAGCCGTTCCGCCCGCAGGGGTATACTCCCGCGCCATGTCCTACTACCGCGGCCCGCAGGGCACGTCCGTCACGCTCAACTTCCCGCCCGTGACGCCGGGCGTGAAGCTCCTGCTCTGGATCCTCGGCGTCGCGTTCGGGATCCAGTTCGTGCTGCAGTCGATCCTCAAGGCCGACTGGATCCTGGGCTGGTTCGCGCTCATCCCGCCGCTGCTGCTGCAGCCCCCCTTCCCGCTCTGGACGCTCGCGACCTACGCGCTGCTCCACGGCGGAATCATGCACCTGCTGCTCAACATGCTCGGCCTCTGGATGTTCGGCGGGGACGTCGAGCGGATGTTCGGCACGCCGCGCTTTCTGCGCTTTTTCGTCGCCTGCGCGGTCGGCGGCGGCCTGCTCTACTCGGCGGTCGGGCTGCTGCGCGGGTCGGGCGCGCCGGTGATCGGGGCCTCGGCCGGAGTGCTGGGGGTCTCGGCGGCCTTCGCGGTCTTCTTTCCCAAGCGGCAGCTCTTCGTCTTCCCGATCCCGTTTCCGATCAGCGCCTGGGTCTTCGTCGTCGTCTACGCGCTGATCACGCTCGCCAGCAGCATCTCGCCCGGCGCCGGGGACGTGGTGGCCCACCTCGCGCACCTCGGCGGGCTCGCCGTCGGGGCCCTCCTGGCCTGGCTCTTCAAGCGCCGGATCGGGGGGGGCAGCGGGCTGGGATTCGGGGGCTGGCCGGGGAGCGAGGGGCGGGGCGGCCAGCGCCCGCCTTTCCGCGTCGTGCGCGGGGATCGCGACGACGACCGGTGGACGAACTGACCGGTAACACGACTGTCTCCGGGGCGTCACGGATCGTCTGTTGACGCCCGGGCACCGAGCCGTCATATTCGCCCCTGCCAGCGCCTTACGCGCTTTCCGTACGGGGCCAGACGCCGGAGCGGCGATCTCTGGGGGTACGGCGAGGCCGTGAAGCGGAGCCTCCGCCACGGGGAGACGGGTGCTCGATCTGGTCAACGGTCCGGCAGACCCGGACCGTGGCGGGGCGGATCACGTGGCGAGCAGTTCTGATCGCGGGCCCAGCCCCGCGCGTGCAGTCTCCCCATCCCGCAAGCCCGGGGAACGGGCCTCCGACAGCGGCTCGTCCGATCGCACCGTGCTGTCCCGGTACTTCACCGAAATCCGCGAATACCCGCTCCTCACCAAGGAGCAGGAGCAGCAGCTCGCACGACGGGTCCAGGCCGGCGATCCCGAGGCCTTCGAACACCTCGTCGCCTCCAACCTCTCGTTCGTGGTCAAGGTCGCCAGCGAGTACCGCAACCTCGGCCTGCCGCTGGAGGACCTGCTCAACGAGGGAAACCTCGGGCTGATCGAGGCGGCTCGCCGCTACGACCCCGCCAAGGGGACGAAGTTCATCACCTACGCGATCTGGTGGATCCGCAAGTCGATCCTCAAGGCGCTGGCCGAGCAGGTCAACCTGGTCCGCGTGCCGACCTACCAGATGAAGAAGGTCCGCGAGGTCCGCGACACCGAGCGCACGCTGCGCAAGGAACTCGGCCGCTCGCCCGAGCGACAGGAGATCAGCGCGCGGCTGGACGTCTCGATCAAGAAAGTCGACCAGGTGCTGCAGGTGCACTCCCGGGAGACCTCGATCGACGACACCGTCGGGAAGGACAAGAAGACCCCGGTCTCCGACTTCCTGACCGATCCCGACGACGAGAGCCCGGAGGAGAACCTGCT
>JALOKP010000211.1 GCA_025456425.1 Acidobacteriota bacterium
TCGAGATCGTCGAGCGTGAACTTCGGCCGCGACCCCGTGCTCTCGTTCCTGGTTTCCATCTCCATCGCCTCCCGTCGATCCCTCGGGCTCAGAACATCTGTCCGAACCACTGCGAAGCCCGTCCCACGCTCTCCCTGATCCGGTGGAAGGGGTTGCGTCCCACCGTCTCGGCGGCCCGCTGCCGCCGTCCCACGCGCATCTCCCACTCGAGCAACCCCACCGGCCCGGCGAAGCTCGGAGCGTCGATCTCGCCCGCCCGCGAAACCACCGCGGACGGCACGCCGACGCGCACCGGCATCCCCAGCACCTCCTCCGCGACCTCGACGATCCCGTCGAGGTTGGCGGTTCCGCCCACCAGCACCGCGCCCGCGCGGGCCCGGTGGTGCAGCTTGAAGCGGTCCATGATCTGCCGCGACAGCTCGAAGATCTCCATCACCCGCGGCGAAACGACCTGCGTCAGCAGCGAGCAGGCGACCAGCCGCGGCGCGCCGCCACCGACCGTCGCGACCTCCAGCACCAGGTCGTCGTCGACCCCTGCCACCGCGCGGGCCTGCGTGCGCTTGAGCATCTCGGCCTCCGGCACCGGGGTGCGCAGGCCGATCGAGATGTCGTTGGTGATCAGGTCGCCGGCCACCGGGTAGGAGCCGGTGAACCAGAGCGCCCCGCGCTCGAACAGCGCCAGGTCCGTCGTCCCCGCGCCGCAGTCGATCAGGAACACGCCGTTGTCCCGCTCCTCGCGCGTCAGCACCGCCTCGCTCGACGCCAGGAGCGGGTAGACGATCGACTCGACGTGGTCGATGTGCGCCGCGTTGAGCGCCGTCACGACGTGCTGCGCCGTCTGCTGCGGCACGGTGACGACGTGGAAGCTCCCCTCCAGCCGCGAGCCGGTCATCCCGACCGGGTCCTGGATCCCCTCCTGGCCGTCGAGCGTGAACTCCTGCGGTACGACGTGCAGGATCGACTGCCCGGGCGGGATCTGGACCGCGCGGACCATCTCGTCGACCTTGGCCAGGTCCTTGCGGGTCACGACCCGGTCGCGCGAGGCGACCGTGACGCCGCCGCGCGAGGTGAAGGACTTGGCCTGCGCGGCCGGGACCGAGGCGATGACCGAGCTGACGGTCGCGCTGGCTTCCGACTCCGCCTGGTCGATCGCGCCCCGGATCGAGGCCACCAGCGCCTCGAGGTTGACGATCACCCCCTTGCGGATCCCGTCGGTGCGGCGCGAGCCGATGCCGATCACCTCGAGCGATTCCGGCCCGGTGATCTCGGCGATGACGCAGCAGCACCGGTGGGTGCCCAGGTCGATCGAAGTCAGCAGGTTGTTGGTCTTGGGCATCTCTCACCTCACTCCGTCAGGGCGGTCCGGCGCGCGGCGGGCGCCGGGTTGGGTTCGGGGGGAAGGGCGTCGGCGACGGCCTCGGCGGGAGCCGTCTCCAGCGGGGGCTCGAGCGCGACCAGCGTCAGCCGGTTGGGGAAGCGCAGGTCGACCGGTCGACCGGTCGCGAGGTCCGTCACTCGCTCGCGCCAGGCGAAGAACTGCTGCAGGTTGCGGCCGGGCTCGTCGCGGTCGAGCCAGAGCGCGGGCGTCTCGTCGGCAAGGGTCAGCACGACCCGGTCGGGCTCGGAGAGGTCGAAGCTCGCCGGCGTGACGGCGAGCACCGCGGGCGCGGCCTGGCGCAGCGCGGCCAGCGCGCGCAGCGCGGCGCGGTCGCGCGCGAGGACCTGCGCCGCGCCGAGCATCGTCTCGAGGCCGGTCGCCTCGGGCAGGTGCTCGTCCCCGGCCTGCGGGCGTCCGGCCGGGAAGACGGCGCCCGAGGCGTCGAGCAGCGCGGGGGCGCCGCCCAGCGTCGTCTTCATCACCGGTTCGCGCTCGACCACCCGGATCTGCAGCAGGTCGGGCATGTGGCGCGCGACCGCGGCGGCGCGGACCCCCGCGACCTGCTCGACCCGCGCGCGCAGCGCGTCGAGATCGAGCAGCAGGATCGGCTGGCCCATCGTCTCGGCCACCGCGCGCTTGACCCGGTCGCGGCTCAGCCGCGCGGTCCCCAGCACGTCGATCCGGTGGACCGAGACGACCGGCGCGGTCAGGAGCGCGCGCAGCCCGACCCACAGCCCGGCCGTCGCGAGCAGCGCCCCGACCGCCGTCGCCGGCCAGATCCAGCGCGGCCGCCGGGCCACCTTCCGGCGCTTCGGCTTGCGCTGCCGGCGGATGAAGGAGAGGGCCTCGTTCACGGCTCGTCCCTCCAGATCTCGACCTCGATCCGCGGCGCCTGGCCCGTCGCCTGCGCCAGCGCGGTGCGGATCTCCTCGAGCAGCCCCAGCACGTCGGCCGCGCTGGCCTGCCCGCGATTCACGATGAAGTTCCCGTGCAGCGTGGAGACCTCGGCGTCGCCGCGCCGCCGCCCCTTGAGCCCGAGCCGCTCGACCAGCGCGCCGACCGACTGGTCGGCGTAGTTGGCGAACACGCAGCCGGCCGAGGGGAGCTGGATCGGCTGGGTCGCGCGCCGGCGGCCGCGGAAGGCGGACATCCGGGCGCGGATCTCGGCCGGGTCGCCCGGCGCCAGGCGCAGCCGCGCGCCGAGCACGAACAGCTTCTCGCGCGAGGCGAAGCTCTCGCGGTAGGCGAAGTCGGCCGGGCCCAGCGCGCGCTCGATCACGCGGCCGTCGTCGCCGGCGACCAGCGCCAGCTCCGTCACCTCGGAGAACGACGAGCGGTTGGCGCCGGCGTTCATCCGGACCGCGCCACCGAGCTGGGCCGGGATCCCCTCGGCGAACTCCAGCCCGGACAGCCCCTGCGCCGCCGCCCAGCGGGCCAGCCCGGGGACCGGCACGCCGGCCCAGGCCGCGATGCGCGCCCCGGGCAGCAGCTCGGGGTCGCGGCGCAGCTCGTCCGTGCAGATCACCGCGGCCCGCACGCCGGCGTCGACGGCGACCACGTTGCTGCCCCAGCCCAGGATCCGGACGGGCAGCGGGCCGCGCCGCAGCTCGGCCCAGAGGCGGGCCGCGGACTCCGGCGTCCCGGGCAGGAAGAACCACTGCGCGGGCCCGCCGACGCGCATCGTGGTGTGGCGCGCGAGCGGCTCCTCGGCCAGCGCGCGCACCCCCGCGCGCTCCGCCGCCGCCTCGTAGAACCCGCGCTCCACCGCGACCATCGTCCCCTCGCTCATCCGCGCGCCGCGCCCGGGGCGCCCAGCGCTCGGAGGATCTCCTCGTGCACCCGGCCCACGCTGCCCGCGCCCAGCGTCAGCAGCACGTCGCCCGGCTGCAGCGTCTCGAGCGTCGCCTTCACCGCCTCGGGCAGCGGCCCGCCCCAGCGCGCGCCGCGGTGGCCGTGCTCGGCGATCGCCGCCGCCAGCCGCTCGGCGTCGATCCCCTCGCGCGGCGCCTCGCCCGCGGCGTAGACGTCGGCCACGACCAGTTGATCGGCGTCGTAGAAGCTGCGCGCGAAATCGTCGAACAGCGCCTCCAGCCGGCTGTAGCGGTGCGGCTGGAACAGCACGACGACCCGCCGCTCGACGACCGCCTCGCGCAGCGCGGCCAGCGTCGCGCGGATCTCGGTCGGGTGGTGGCCGTAGTCGTCGACGACCAGCACGCCGCCGGCCTCGCCGCGCCGCGACATCCGCCGGTCGGCGCCGGAGAACCCCTCCAGCGCCGCCGCCGCGACCGGCAGCGCCAGCCCCAGCTCCCAGGCCACCGCCAGCGCCGCCAGCGCGTTCTGGACCTGGTGCCGGCCCGGGGTCGCGAGCAGCGTCGAGATCGGCGCGTCGCCGCCGTGGCGGAAGGTGAAGCGCACGCCGAACCCCTGCGGCACGATCTCCAGCGCGCGGAAGTCGGCCTG
>JALOKP010000018.1 GCA_025456425.1 Acidobacteriota bacterium
CGTGCAGCCGTACCCGACGGTCTGGAAGCCGAGCGCGTCGAGGTCCTTCGACAGCCCCGCCTTGTCGAGGTAGTCGGTCACGACGCGGCTCCCCGGCGCGAGCGAGGTCTTGACCCACGGCTTGCGGTTGAGCCCGCGCGCGAACGCCTTCCGCGCCACCAGTCCGGCCGCGATCATCAGGTCGGGGTTGCTGGTGTTGGTGCAGGAGGTGATGGCCGAGATCACGACCGCGCCGTGGCGGATCTCGGGCGACACGCCGGGGCCGAGCGCCACGACCGCCTTGCTGTCCACCTTGTCCGGCGCGACGCCGAGCCCGCGCGTCGAGGGCGGCTGCGTCAGCGCCTCGCGGAACCCCTTCTTGACGTCGCCGAGGTAGACGCGGTCCTGCGGGCGCTTCGGCCCGGCCAGCGACGGCACGACGGTCGAGAGGTCCAGGTGCAGCAGGTCGGTGAACTCCGGCTCCGGCGCGTCGGCGGTCCAGAACAGGCCGTTGGCGCGGGAGTAGGCCTCGACCAGCTCGACCGTCTTCGGATCGCGGCCGCTGAACGCCAGGTACTCCAGCGTCCGGGTGTCGACCGGGAAGAAGCCCATCGTGGCGCCGTACTCGGGGGCCATGTTGGCGATCGTCGCGCGGTCGGTCAGCGACAGGTCGGCCATCCCCGGACCGGTGAACTCGACGAACTTCTCGACCACGCCGCGCCTGCGCAGGATCTCGGTCACGGTCAGCACGAGGTCGGTTGCGGTCGCACCCGGCGCCAGCCGGCCGGTGAGCCTCACGCCGATCACCTCCGGCGTCACCATGTAGACCGGCTGGCCGAGCATCACCGCCTCGGCCTCGATCCCGCCGACGCCCCAGCCGACGACGCCGAGTCCGTTGATCATCGTGGTGTGCGAGTCGGTCCCGACCAGCGAGTCGGGGAAGGCGACCGTCGAGCCGTCGGCGTCCGTCCGCGTCAGCACGCCGGGCGAGAGGTACTCGAGGTTGACCTGGTGGATGATCCCCGTCGCCGGCGGGACGACGCGGAAGTTGTCGAACGACTTCTGGCCCCACTTGAGGAACTCGTAGCGCTCGCGGTTGCGCTCGAACTCCTTCTCGACGTTCAGCCGCAGCGCGTCGGCGCTGCCGAACCAGTCGACCTGATCACCAGGTCGCACGGCACGGCCGGGTTGATCGCCCGGGGGTCGCCGCCCAGCGCCTTCATCGCGTCGCGCATCGCCGCCAGGTCGACGACGCAGGGGACGCCGGTGAAGTCCTGCAGCACGACGCGCCCGGGGAAGAACGGCAGCTCGGCCTGACCCGGCGACTTCGCCTTCCACGCCATCAGCGCCTCGACGTCGCCCCGGTGCACGATGAACTCGTCGAGGTGGCGGACCAGCGCCTCGAGCAGCACGCGCAGCGAGAAGGGAAGCCGTTCCAGCCGGCCGAGCCCCGCGCGCTCCAGCGCGTGCAGGTCGTAGTAGGCGTAGGCGCCGTGCGGCGTCGCGAGCGTGGCGCGGGAGCGGAAGGGGTCGAGCCGGTCGGCCATGACGAGGTCTCCTGGAACCCCCGGCGCGGCCGGGGGAGGGCGAGAAACCGGCATGTTAACCTGCCTGCCGGCCGTTTTCCGGGGCATCCGCGCCGCCGCCGGTCCTGGCCTATACTCCCGCCGCGCAGCGCTCGTCCGGCGCGCGGGGGCCGCCGGCACGAACCCCAAACGAGGAGTCCGCCCATGTCCCGTCGCACGCCCCGGGTCCGCCGTTCGCTCTGCCTCGCGTTCCTGATCGTCCTCGCCGGCGCCGGGCCTTCGCTCGCCGGCGGCCTCACCCTCTACGAGGTCGGCACCCCGGACACCGGGCTGGCCGCGGCTGGCTGGGCCGCCCGCGCGCAGGACCCGGGAACGGTCCTGACCAACCCCGCCGGCATGACGCGGCTGGCCGGCTCGCAGCTCCTGGTCGGCGGCCAGCTGCTCTACGGGGCGCTCGAGTTCGCAGACGACGGCCGGACGACGACCTCCGGCGGCAACGGGGGGAACGCGGTCGGCTTCCTGCCAGCGGCCAGCCTGTTCTACACGCACCAGCTCTCGTCGAAGGCCACCTTCGGCTTCGGTGTCTTCTCCAACTTCGGGCTGGGACTGGAGTACGACGAGGACTGGGCCGGGCGCTACTACGCCCAGAAGGCGGCGCTGATCGGGATGTCGGCGATGCCGGCGATCGCCTTCAAGGTCAGCGACACGGTCTCGCTCGGCGTGGCGCTCAACGCGATGTACGGCTTCCTCACCGACACCGTCGCGATCAACAACGTCAACCCGACGCTGAAGGACGCCCAGCTCGAGCTGAAGGACGAGAGCTGGGGGTTCGGCGGCAACGCTGGGCTGCTCTGGGAGCCCTCCGCCCGGACCCGCCTCGGCGTGACCTACAACTCCCCGCTCAAGCTCGACTTCAAGGACACGCCCGAGTTCTCGGGGCTCGGCCCCGTGGTCAAGGAGATCCTGGCGCGGCGCGGCCTGCTCGGCGCGCAGCTCGACCTGGGCGTGACCGTCCCGCAGGGCGCGATGGCCAGCTTCTACCAGCAGGTGCGGGACGACTGGGCGATCCTGGGGAACGTCGGCTGGCAGGACTGGTCGGCCTTCGGCCGGATCGACGTCGGGCTCGCGACGACCGACCCGCGGGACCTCACGGTGGACATCCCCTACAAGGACACCTGGCACGCCGCGCTCGGCGCGCAGCACGTGATCTGCGACCCCTGGACGCTGAACTTCGGCATGGCCTACGACAGCAGCCTGGCCGACGACGCCGACCGCTCCCCGGCGCTGCCGCTCGGCGCGGCCTGGCGCTTCGGCGTGGGGGCCGGCTACAAGGTGCGCGAGAGCCTGTCGATCCACTTCGCCACCGAGCTGGTCTGGGGCGGCAGCCCACGGCTCGACGTCGAACGCGGTCCGCTGGCCGGCCGCGTCGCGGGCGAGTACGCCGACACCTGGATGGCCTTCGCGAACGTCAACGCGACCTGGAAGTTCTGAGTCAGGGCGCAGGAGGCGGCTGCGGGGCGTCCCGCAGCGCCTCGCGCGCCGCCGGGTCGACCGAGCGCAGGTGCAGGTCGCGCTGCGGGAACGGGATCTCGATCCCGGCCCCCCGCAGCGCCGCCTCGACCGCCGCGAGCACGTCGCTCTGCACGGTCATCCAGTTGTCGAAGTCGGCGGTCCAGAAGCGCAGTGAGAAGTCGAGCGAGCTGTCCCCGAAGCCCACGAAGAGCGGGTTCGGCGGCGGGAGAGGCAGGACCTTCGGGTGTCCGGCGGCCGCGCCGCGCAGCAGCGCGAGCACCCGCTCCGGCGCCGTGCCGTAGGCCGCGCCGACCCGGATCTCGATCCGGCGCAGCTTGTCGCTGTGGGTCCAGTTGACGACCTGGTCCGAGATCAGGTTGCTGTTGGGGACGATCACCGATGCCCCGTCGAAAGTTCTCAAGATGCTCGATCGGATCCCGATCCGCCGCACCGTTCCGGTCAGGGATCCCAGCTCGACGACGTCGCCGAGCTCGATCGGCCGCTCCAGGATCAGGATCAGCCCGGCGACGAAGTTGCTGATCACGTTCTGCAGCCCGAAGCCGACGCCGATCCCGAAGGCGCTCACCAGGAGCGTGAGCCGGTTCAGCTCGAACCCCGACATCGCGACCGCCGCGACGAAGCCCGCGGCGAGCAGCAGGTAGCGGACGATCGTCACGATCGCGCTGGCCCGCCCCCGCGGGATCGCGGTGCGCGGCAGCACCTCCTCCGCCAGCAGGAACGAGACGGCGCGCGCGACGACGACCGCCGCCGCCAGCCCCAGCACGAAGGCCGCGACGTCGCCGAGCGAGAGGTCGAGCGCGCCGAACACGAAGCGGTGCGACAGCGTCTCGTGGAGCCAGTCGGAGGCGGCCTGGGCGAGCGTGAAGAGGTTCAGCGTGACGAACGCCCAGCCGGTGGCCGCGGCAGCAACCATCAGCCGGGTCCCCCCGGCGATCAGCTCCGGGCCGTGCGTGCGGACGCTGACCAGGCGCGGGTCGGGCCGGCTCGCCCACCAGCGCAGGAGGGTCCCCCCCAGCGCCGCGAGCAGGTACAGGAACAGCGCGGCGAGGCCGGAGGCGAGGGTCGAGGAGGTCAGCAGCTCGGCCAGCGACAGGTTGCCGACGACGTTGGACACGATCGAGCTGCCGAAGAGCGCGGCGGCGGCGAGCGCGAGCACGAGCACGGTGTCCCACCAGCGGCCCGCCAGCGCCGTGCGCTCGGGACGGCCGGGGCGGATCCCCCAGGCCAGTCCGGCGAAGGCCAGCAGCCCGATCAGCAGCAGGAGCAGGCGCGAGCCCAGCGAGGGGGCCAGGAACAGCGTCCTCAACCGCTCGGCGAGCGAGAGCACCAGCAGCCCCGCGAAATAGGGGCGCAGTGCCGGCCGCATGATCGGTCCGCCGAGCGAGGCGATCACGGCGATCACCGCGATCGCGAGCAGGTCGTAGAAGACGGCCGGGGCGCGCGGGAAGAGCAGCAGCTGCAGGGCCAGGACGCAGAGCAGTGCCGAGCGAACGGGTCGCCGCACCAGGGCCAGGCCGACGGAGGCGAGGCGGTCCGGCGGTTCGAGGCCTGCGAGCCCGCGCCGTGCCGCGCTGAAGAGCAGGTAGAGCGCTGCCAGCGCGGCCACGCTGAGCGCGATCCGGCGCGGGGATCGGACCGCCTGCGCGGCCAGTTCCAGGCTCTCCCCTCCGGGGGCCCGCGCGGCCCCCGCGGGCTCCCGGGCGCGGTCGCCCAGCGCCGTCCAGAGCGGAGGGCTGTCGATCTCGAACAGCCGGGCGCGCTCGGCGCGCGCAGTCTCCTCGACCCAGGCCGTCCCCTCGTCGACGGCGAGCTGCAGCTCGGTCAGCTTCGACTGGAGCGACAGGACGTGCTCCAGTTCGGACCGCGCGCGGCCGTCCACCGCCTCGATCGCGGTGGCCAGTTCGTCGATCGCGCCGGCCGGCACGCCTTCCGGGGACTCCGCGGCGACCTGCTGCCGGGTGAGCGTCCACCGCTCCTGCATCCGCGAGAGCTGGGAATCCAGGGCCTGGAGCGCCGCCAGCCGGCGCTGGAACGCCTCGGCCGCCAGGTCGGTGCGCAGCCGCACGAAGCGCCACTCGTTGGCCAGGCTGAACAGCCCGCGGAAGGTCCTCTGGTCCTTCGGAAGCGTCTGCGCGGAGGCGGAGATCTCCCGGGAGCGGGTCAGCAGCCGCTCGATCTCCTGCTGCCAGTCCTCCAGGTGGAGCGGGCGGCGGAGCGTGCGCTCCGCGCCCCGCAGCGCCTGCCGCGACTCGAGCAGCGCGGTCGAGAGCGAGGCGAGCGGGAACGGCGCCGAAGCGGTCGCCTCGGCCGAGCCGTCCCGCGCGGCCGGGTCCGAGACGCTCCCGGACGGCGTGGAGGCAGCCGGATCGGCGCTCCGCGTCCCCAGCCCGGGGATCGGGAGTTGCGCGACGGCCGGCGGCCGGCCGGCCAGGATCACGAACAGCGCGACCAGGGCGAGGCGGACTCGCCGGACCGACGGCACGGGGGATCCTCCGCGCGAATACTAGTCCAACTCGCGCGGCGGCCCGGCGAGCGACCGGGCGCGGCGCCGGGCGCGCCGTGCGGCCGCTACGCGGTCCCGGTTCCCGGCCGGTCTTTGCGGGCCGCGTCGGCGTCCGCCGCCGGCGCCAGCAGGAGCCGCCGCAGCGTTCCGGCGCCCAGCGTGCGGTCGACCTCGAAGAACGTGATCAGGGGCGCGAGGATCAGCATCATCAGCAGGCACTGCACGAGCAGCAGGGGGAGCGACCGGGACAGCAGCTCGGCGATCGTCTGGCCGGCCGAATGCCCGTGGAACCAGCCGACGACCAGTTCCTCCAGCACCGTCAGCACGATCAGAAGGAGCGTCATGGACAGCACCCGCACCCCGATCCGCTGCAGCAGCGTTCCGCTCCGGACCCGGCTGCCGATCCGCGCCGCTTCGCCGATCAGCAGGAACTTTCCCAGGATCAGCGCCTTGCCGACGGCGAAGCCGAGCGGCACCGCGTGCAGCCCCTTCTGTCCCAGCAGCACCGCCTTGAAGGTCAGGAGGGCCAGGAGGCAGACGAACAGGTAGGCGCTGACGATGAGGAACTTGCGGAGTTCCTCGCGCGCGCGCTGCTTGATCTCCTGTCCGCGGCCCGTTGCATGCGTCTCGGTCATGGCACGTCCCTTCGTTCGGCGGCGCGGCCGTTCCGGCCCCGGCGGTCGCCGTCCCGGCCTGCGAACGGCCGGCCCAGTCTGCCACGACGGCCGGATCCGCGGTGCGGCCCGCGCCCCGCGCGGGGGGCGGGCTACGGGAGCGACACCGCCGCCTCCTGCCCGGCCACGACCTCCAACTCCACCGGCACCCGCTCCTCGCCGCGCGACAGCACGGCGGTCCAGCGGCCGGGCGCGAGGCCGGCGACCCGGATCTCCTTCTCGCTCTCGCCGCGGACGATCGAGACCTGGTCGGTGGCGTTGAAGTAGCCGAGCCAGTTGGCGTCGCTTCCCGCGGGGCGCAACTCGGCCAGGCCGAAGCTCTTCGGCGCGGGCAGGCGGACGGACAACGCGCCGGCGGGGACGAGCCGCACCTCGCGCACCACGTTGCCGTCGGCGCCCGGCTCCAGCGCGCCGAGCTTCTCGACCGCCAGCGCCAGGCCGGGGCTCGACACGGCCATCTCGGCGCCGGCGAGCCAGTCGGCCAGCTCGTACTCGAATCGGTCGCTGCCGCCCATGTTGCACATCTGGCTCCCCGCGCCCATCAGGCAGACGGCCCACGGCGACGGCGGCCGGCCGTCGGGGCCCAGGATCGCCACCACGAGGCGCTTCTCGAGGCCCAGCTCGAGCCGCACCGGCTCGTTCGACCCGGCCGCCAGTTCGACGGACGCCGCGCGCCGCTCCCTGGCCCAGGCGGCGACGCGCACCTCCGGCCCGTCCTCCACGAACAGCTCGAAGCGCCCCGCCGCGTCGCTCGCGGTCTCGTCCTCTTCGCCGCCGCCGGCCGTCATGTCGGCCGTCTCGCCGGTCGCGTCGTCGCTGTTCGTCATGCGGATCATCGCGCTCGTGTTCCCGCGCCGTTCGCCCGGCGGCTGCGAAGACACCCTCGCCCCGGCGATCGGCTGGCCGTCCTCCTTCGCCACCACGGTCCCGGTGACCAGCCGCGCGGGGAGCGCCACGTCGAGCGTCGTCACGGGCTGGTCGGCCACCGTCACGACGCGACGCGTCTGCTGCCGCCCGGCGCCGACCTCGAGCAGCTTCTCGCCCGCCCGCACGCCGCCGATCGCGTAGCGGCCTTCGGCGTCGGTGTATCCCGCCTGGACCTGGAAGTCGAACGAGGGACGGTTCCCCTCGCGTTCGCCCGGCATCGCCAGCTCGCTCAGCGCGACCCGTGCGCCGGGGACCGGCAGCCCGCCGCGCCGCACCGTTCCTTCGACGCGGTTCCCCAGCACGAAGTCGACCCGCACCGTCGCGCCGTCCGCCAGCGCGACCGAGCGCCGCTCCTCGTCGTCGAGCGTGCTCGTGCCGCCGCGGCGCACGACCGTCCCCGCGCCGGCGGGCAGGTGCGCCAGGCGATAGCCGCCGTCGGCGCCGGTGAGCGTTCCGGCCAGCGACTCGTCGCGCCCGCCCGGCGACTCGCCGTGGGCCTCGACCCGGACCCCGGCCGCCGGCTCGCCCCCCGCCTTCGCCACCGTCCCCTCGACCGTGGCGCCCGCGCCGAGCGCGATCCGCACCGGCTCCGGGTCGTCCTCGCCGACGACCACGACCTGCGTCGCCGGCGCGAAGTCGGGGTGCCGGGCGGTCAGCGCGACCTGCCCCGCCGCCAGGCCGTCGAGCGCGAAACGGCCGTCCGTCCCGCTGACGGCCGCCGCGTCGGGCGCCGCCGCCCCCTCGACCTCGACCGTCGCGCCCGCGAGCGGCGCGCCGCCGTCCTTCGAGACCACGCTCCCGGCGAGCCGCAGGCCGCGCGCCAGCCGCAGCACGAGGCCGCTCCGCTCCTCGCCCGCGTCCAGCTCCAGCAGCTCGGAGTCGGCGGGCGCGAGCCCGCGCGCCGCGGCGTGCAACGTCACCGCGCCGGGCGGCAGCCCCTCGATCCGGAAGGTCCCCGCCGCGCGGTCCTCGATCGTCGCGCGGCCGGCCGGGCGCCGCCGCGCCTCGCCGCCGGCCAGGGCCCGGACCGCGAGCCCCTCGGGCGCCGTGCCGTCGGGCCCGGTCGCCGTGCCGCGCACGACCGCCCCGCGTTCGAGCTTCAGCTCGACCGGCGGGCCGGGCACCGCGAGGTCCTCGCGCTCGGCGGGCAGCCAGCTCCCCGCCGACTTCGGGTCGACGTCGAGGTCGTAGCGCCCCTCGGCGAGGCCGCCGAGCCGGAACCGCCCCTCCGCGTCGGAGGTCCCGCGGCGCTCGAGCGCGCGCCCCTGGCCGAGCCGCCGGAAGGCGCGGAGCGTGATCCCCTCGACCGGCTCACCATCGTCGCCGGTGACCGTGCCGGAGAGCGCGAGCCCGGGGCGCGCGCGGAAGGTCCCCAGGTCGAGCGTGCGGCCGCGCGCCAGCTCGACCGCCTCGCGCCGCGCGACCAGCGCGTCTGGGGGCCGGACCTCGACCCGGTAGCGCGACGCCGCCAGCCCGCCGACGCGGAACGCCCCCTTGTCGTCGCTCGCCGCGCTCCGCTCGGCCGCGGCGTCGCCGCCGCGCAACTGGTCCGTGACGCGGACCTCCGCCCCCTTCACCGGCTTGCCGTCGCCGTCGACGACCCGTCCCGTCAGTGCGGCCGCCGGATCGAATGCGATGTCGACCACCAGCGGCGTCTCGCGCGCGGACAGCTCGAGTGCCTTCACGAAGGGCGGCTGGTCGGCGTGCGTCGCGGTCAGCCGGCAGGCGCCGCGCGCGGGGACCGTGCCGAGGTCGTAGCGGCCTCCCTCCGACGACTTCGTCTCCGTCAGGAGCTCGTCCCCGGCGCCGCAGCGCAGCGCGACCTCCGCGCCGGCGACGGCCGGACCCGGCGCGCCCGCCCCCTTCACCGTGCCGCGCAGCGCGACGCCGCGTTCGGCGAGCAGCGTCACGCTGCGCGCCGCTCCCGCCGTGACGACGATGTCCTCCAGCCGGGCGGGCGCGAACCCCGCGCGCGTCGCTTCGAGGCAGACGCGCCCCGGCGCGAGCCCCTCCGCGCGGAACCGGCCGCGCTCGTCGGTCGTCGCGCTCGCGGCCGGGTCCGCGCAGCCGACGCGCACCGTCGCGCCGGCGACGGGAGCGCCGGCGCGGTCGAGGACGCGGCCCTCGATCGAGGCCGTCGTCGCGGCGGAGGTCGATGCCGCGTCGGGCGGGCCGGCACGGAGGCCGGCCCCTACGGTCGACGCGGCGAAGGCGAGCAGCAGGGGGACGGCGAGTCGAAAGACACGACGAGACGCGGCGACGGAGCGGTGCGAGCTCGGGATCACGGGGCCTCCTCGACCGGCGGGCCGGGCGCGGGGAAGAGTGCGCCCATCATGGGCCGCTGCCGGGTGAAGCGGAAGCACGCGCCGTCCCATCCGGGCCGTGCGGGCCGTGCGGGCCGCAGCGGCGGCGCAAGGCGGTCTCGTCGAAGCAACGCCCCGCGGCGCCGGCGGTTCCCCGGCGGGTGCTTCGCCGGTGTCGCCCGCGTCTCCCGGGCCGCTACTTCGCCAGCGCGGGGGACGGCGCGGAGAGCTCGACCTCGGCCCGTTCGGCGTCGTCGATCGCCTGGAGGAAGCGCCGCAGGTCCGGGTACTCCGCGACCTCGACCCGTCGCGGCGGGATCGCGACCGTGCGTACGAGCTGCAGCCGGTCGCCGTCGATCGTCGCCACGAGGCCGTAGCGGCCGTAGGCCCCGTCCAGCTCCGCCGGGGAGGGGAGCGCACCGACGCGCAGCCCCTCGGGGATCCGCACCCGGACCCGGTCGCGCCGGAACTCCTGCGCATCGAGCAGCAGCGGGTACTTGCGCGCGGGGAGCGACCCGAAATCGGACAGCAGGTCGAGCCGCTGAGCCACCACCGGCACCGCGAACCCGGCAGGCAGACGCCGGCCGAGCCCGCCCCCCGTGAAGGCGAACGACAGCGTCACGTCCCCGTCCTGCCGGTCCAGCCCCTCGGCCCGGGCCGAGATCACCTGCGCGCCGGCGAAGTAGTTGCCGACGAAGGTGCGGTAGGCGGTGTCCTTGCGGTCTGGCGGCACCTCGGACATCACGCGCCGGACGATCCCCGACAGCACGCCGCGCAGCGTCAGTGTCAGGTTTCCGGTGACGCGGCCGTCCGCCTCGAGCACCAGCTCGGCGTCCGATTCCTGCAGGATCCCCGGGTCGCGCCGCCCGATCTCGACCAGGCGGGCCGGCGCCTCGGGGTCGAGCGGGATCGACAGCCCGTCGGAACCGGCCATCCGCAGCGGCAGCGCGTCGAACGGGTAGTCGGCGTCGGTGTAGTCGAGGTAGACGGTCCGGTCCTTCAGCGGGATCTCGACCAGCGCGTAGGGGAAGAGGTCCGGCGACGGGCATTCCGTCGAAGTGCCGCGCAGCTCGAGCGGCCGGGCCAGGAGCAGCCGCGCCTCGAGCCCGACCATCCGCGAGAGGGTCAGCGCGACCGTGACGCGGTTCCCCTCGCCGGCCGAGGCCGACATCGAGGCTGCGGTCCCCAGCCCCAGCGGCGAGGCCCCGGGCTTGATCCGCTCGTTGACGACCGCGTGCAGTGCGCGCGCCAGCGCCTCGGGGTCCGTCCCCGCGGCGCGCCGCCGGATCTCCGCCGCCATCTCCGGCAGCGGCGCGTCGGGCAACATCGAGCCGGCGATCGCGCTCTTCACCAGGTCGCCGACGTCGGCCCAGCTGGCATTCAGCCCCAGCTTGACGTTGGGGATCACCGCGCTCGGGTCCGCGATGTGCGGCTCGGGCCGCAGCTGCGGCACCTCGCGCGCGGTCCAGGTCCGCACGCGCAGCCCGTCCCGGACCTCGTCGGTGGTGGCCAGCCCCTCCTGCTGGCCGCAGATCTGCACCGGCAGCGCGGGGTCGTGCATCACGACGTAGCGCGACAGGACGAAGTCGCGGTCCTGGCCCTGGAAGACGAAGACCGAGCGGCTGTCGAGCGAGCCGGGGATCAGCCCCGAGGGGGGGGTGTAGCGCCGCCACGCGTACTCAACGAAGTCGCCCGGCTCGAGTCCCGGCAGGCTGATCGGCCGCTTGGTCCCGGGATCGACGTCGACCACCCGGCCGTCGGGCTTGTGCTCGCGCAGCCCCTGGATCCAGGCGCCCGGCAGGACCTCCAGCTCCCCCTCGCGCTCGACGCCGGCCCGGGTGTAGATGCCGTGGATCCCCTGGTAGAGCTCGGTCTGGCCCCCCTCGCGGTCGATCAGCACGCTGGCGAGGTCGCCCAGCAGCGCGGCGTCGACGCCGGGGCCGGGCTTCTCGGCGGTGCGGATCACCTCGCGGGCGTCGATCAGCCAGGGGGAGAGCGGGTCCGTCACGCCGCGCTGCCGCAGCGCCTCGCGCACCTCGAGCCGGCCGGGCTGCAGGTCGAGCAGGTCCTGCAGCGCCGCCGTCGCCTCGGCCTCGCGGCCGAGCTGGGCCAGCAGCGCGGCGCGCTCCTCGAGCAGCGCGGCCTCGCGCGGCAGGGCGGCGATCGCGCGGTCGAGCACCGCCAGCGCCGCGGCGGGCTGTCCCGCGTCGGACTCCAGCCGCGCCCGTCCCAGCCACGCGCTGGTCGAGGCCGGCCGCGCCGCGAGCGCGCGCTCCCACGCCGCGCGCGCGGCCTCGACCTGGCCCGAGGCCGCGAGCAGCTCCGGCCACATCTCGTCGGCGGGGTCGCGGCGGCTCCGCTCCTCGACCGCCGGGACCAGGCGCGCCGCTGCGCCGCTGCGCCGGTACCACTCGATCGACGCATCGAGCAGGTCGTTGCGCCCCGGCGCGGCGGCCCGGGCCCGCTCAATCCGGTCGTCGGCCTCGGCGCGCCAGTTGCGCCGCGCGGCGATCCGGTACTGCAGGAAGAGCGCGTCGGGATCGTTCGGGGCCTCGGCGACGATCGCCTCCGAGGCCGTCCAGGCCTCGGTCAGGCGGTTTGCGTCCTCGTCGTGACGGGCCAGCCAGACGCGCGCCGCGATCCAGCGCGAGCCATCGCCCGAGACCGCCTTCTCGAGCAGCGCGCGCGAGCGCGCCAGGTCCTTGGCCGGGTCCGCGCCGGTCTCCGCCGCCCGCAGATGGTCGGCCAGCAGGACCGTGAAGAGCCGCGCCTCCGGCCAGCGCACCGAGGCCGACTCCAGCAGCGCCCCCGCGCTGCGCTCGAGCCGGCGCGCGCGCATCCACCAGGCGCCGGCCAGCAGTTCGGGCGGCCGGAGCGTCGCGAGGTCGGCCGGGAGCGCGTCGGGCGCCACGACGAGCGGCTCGATCCGCACCCCGCCGGCCGGCTGCCCCTCGACCGGGACCACGCGCCACGGCGCCTGCGCCGGCCGCGCCGCGACGGAGTCGAGCGGCTCGAGGCTGAGCGCGAACGAGGCGCTGGCGTCGAGCGCGACCTTCACGGCGATCCGGTGACGACCGGCCGGGAAGGCGACCCGGGCCGCGAGGGCGATCGGTTGCCGCTCGCGCACGCGGTCCGCGACCAGCGCGCGCCGGCCGTCGACGGCGACCGCGACCGACCCCGGCGCCAGCACGCGGAGCCGCAGCGTCGCGGGCCGGTCGAACTGCACGTCGGCGAGCGCGAAGACGACGCCGTCCTCGCCGAACGAGTCGGGGACGATCACCCGCCCGTCGGGGAAGGTGGCGTCGACCCGGATCGGCGGGCGCCCGTCGACGCCGGGCGGGGCGTTCGCCGGATCGGTCGCCCCGGCGTCGGGCGGGAATTCGCGGTAGAGGTCGAGCCGCTCGAACTTCCCGTAGGGCCCGAGCAGCGTCCAGCGGGCCAGCCGCCCGCCGTAGCCCTGCAGCACCTCCTGGCCGGGGACGACCTCGCCCCCGCGCGCGAGCACGTCGGCCAGCGCCAGCACGGCAAGCGAGCGGATCTCCGGGTCGGCGACCGGGACCTCGCCCGAAACCACGCCCGAGAGCAGCGGGATCGCGCCGGCGCCGCCGTCGGGCGCCCGCGACCCGAGCCCCATCAGCCGCGCGAACGCGCCCGGGGCGAGCGGCGCGAGGGGGGCGCGGGCCAGCGCGCGCTCGAGCACCGCCATCGCGCCGCCCGGGTCGCCGCGCCCCTCCAGCAGCGCCGCCAGGCCGATCGCGCTCTCGAGCTGCGCCGGGTCGGCCGCGAGGCGGCTGGCGAACGCGTCCTCGGCGGCAGCGTCCTGCCCGGCGAGCAGCAACGCCCAGCCGTCGGGGGCGGCCGGCCGGGAGGGTGCCGGCCGGGCTGGCGCCGCGCCCGGCTTCGCGGGGGCCGCGCCGAGGCCCAGCAGGACCGCGACCAGCAGCGGGACGATCGCGCGGGCGGTCACGGCGCCACCTCCAGCACGACGGGCTGTGAAAGCAGTTGCCGCGCCTGCTCGACGAAGCTGGAGAAACTGGTCAGCTCCGCGACCGGGACTTCGCCGCCGCGCCATTCCAGCAGCGCGCGGATGCGCAGCGCGCCGCGCACCCGGTCGGACTCCAGCGAGACCGTGCCCCACGCCGAGTCGATCCGCCCGGCGCGCGGCGCGTCCTGCAGCGCGAAGCCGGCGGGGAGTTCGAAGGTCGTGTCGCTCGACATCCGGTACGGCTGCGGCAACTGCAACGGGACCTCGCGCCCGGCCGAAACCGGCTCGACGGGCAGGACGATCGGGAAGAACGAGAGCGGCGCGCGCAGCACGTTCCCCTCGCGCAGCGCGAAGCGGCCGGCGCGGGCTTCGAACTCGTAGGTCACGGGGCTCTCGAACAGGCCCAGCGCCCCGAAGGTCGCGTCGGTGACCGAGATCTCGGGGTAGATCCGGCGCAGCCGCGAGGAGAGGATCGCGCCGCGGTCGTCGGCGAAGCGCAGGTAGGTGCGCTCCTCGGCGGCGCTCTCGCCGCGGGCCGAGACCTGGGCCCGGACCGAAGCCGACCCCGATGCGGAGACCGTGATCGTCTGGGTGTAGTCCGTTGCCGCGCTCGTGACCTGCGCCCGGGGGGTCGTCACCAGCCGGCCGCTCCCGCCGTCGGCTTCGTCGACGATCAGCGCCAGCGCGCCCAGGTCCATCCGCGGCGTCTCGTCCAGCCCGTGGTGCAGCACCGTGCCGTCGAGGTACAGGTCGACCTCCGGCACGTAGACGATCGCGTGGTTGAAGTGCGCGAAGGTCGGGACGGTCGTGTCGGGAATCCCCAGGTCGGAGGTCCGGATCGCGACCACCCGGGCCGGGATCCCGACCTCGCGCAGCATCGCGACCATCAGCGTCGCCTTGTCCTTGCAGTCGCCGAAGCGGCGCCGGAAGACCGACGGCACGTCGTAGGGCTTGAGCGCGTGGATCCCGAACTCGAGCGCGACGTAGCGCGTGTTCTCGATCACCCAGGCGTAGATCGCGTCGATCTTGGCGCGCCGGGACCGCGCGCCCGCGGTGGCCTGGGCCGCGGCGGCGCGGACGTCGGCGTCGGGCACCGCCTGCTTCTCGATCAGCCGGGCGTACATCCGGCCGAGCGCGTCCCAGTCGGCCGCCGTGCCGAGCACGGCGTAGGGGACGCGCGTCACCGGCGGCGGGGACGCGGCCAGCGACAGGTAGGCGGGGAGCGGCGGCAGGTCGATTACCGTCAGCTCGCGGCCGTCCCGCGTTTCGGTCGCCACCCGCGGCTCGGCCGGCAGGTGGAGCAGGCGGTGCCGGACCGGCAGGCTCGGCGCGGTGTCGAGCACCAGCCGCGAGGCCAGCACCGGGACCGACTGGCCGAGGAACTCGATCTCGCCGAAGTAGCCGGCGCCGATCGGGTTGGCGGTGCCGCGGTCGGCGATCCGGTAGCGGAACTCGATCAGGTCCCCCTCCTCCAGCCGCGGCAGGGAGAGCGTGATCACGCGGGTGTCGTACCACATCCGCGTCTCGGGATCGGGCAGCAGCGGCTGCTCGGAGCGCGAGGCGACCAGCACCGAGCCGTCGCGCCGCACCAGCCGCGCCTCGAGCACCGTGGCGCGCTGCAGCATCGGCGAGTAGGCGAACTGGTGCTGGCGCGCCGACTGCGCCTGCTCGGGGTGGCGGACCCGCAGGATCTCCTGGTGGAAGCGGATCGACTGGCCGTCCTCGCGCACCCGGTAGGCGCTGGTCGAGGCCAGCACGACCAGCGCCGGGTCGCCGGCGACGGGGCGCTCGCGTTCCAGCGCCTGGGCCTGCTCGAGCGTCTGCGTCCACTCCGAGCCGAAGCTCTCGTCGACGCCCGTGACCGCGGCGATCCGCTCGGCGAGCCCCAGGTCCTGGTCGAGCGCGCGCGACGCGGCCTGCCAGGCCGCGGCGGCACCCGGGCCGTCACCCAGCGCCAGCAGCGACTCGCCCTTCAGGATCAGCAGCTCCGGGTCGGTGGGGCCGACCGCCAGCCCGCGCGCGGTCGCTTCCAGCGCCGCCTCGGGCCGGCCGTCGGCGAGCAGCAGCCGCGCCCGCTGCGCGTACCAGGGGACGCCGACCGGGTCGAGCGCGATCGCCGCGTCGGTCAGCTCGAGCGCGCGGGCGGCGCGGCCCGACTCGAGCTCGAGCTGGATCAGCGCCATCCGCACGTCGTCGTGGGACGGTTGCAGCGCCAGGTACTGCTGCCAGGCGCGGCGCGCGCTCTCCGGGCGGCCGGTGCGGCGCGCCAGCGAACCCTGGCGGTCGAGCAGGACCTGCTGGGCCGGGAACTGCTGCGTCAGCCGCTCGAGGTCGGCCAGCGCGCCGCCGGGGAAGCCGCGCGCGTTCTCGGCCACGGTGACCCACCCCAGCAGGTACGGGTCGGGCCACCCGCAGGCCGCCAGCGAGCGCTCGGCGGTGGCGCGCGAAACGTCGTCCTGGCCGAAGCCGAGGTAGTACTGCGCCAGTTGCCGCAGGACCGACGGGTGCGACGGGTCGATCGCCAGCGCGCGGTCGAGCGCCTCGCGCTGCCGCGCCGGGTCGCGCTCGACGTCGTGCAGCACGAGCAGGGTTTCGACCTCGCCGGGGCTCGTGGCGGCCGCCTGGCGCGCCAGCGTCAGCGCACGGTCGCTCTGGCGATCGGGGAGGTGCCGCTGGAACAGGTCGAGCGCCTGCTGCGCCAGAGCCGGCCCGCCGCGGCGGGCCCGCGCCTCGAGCGTTGCGGGGAGCGTCCGCCCGCTCGCGAGCCGGGGCGCGGCGGAGCGCGCCGCGATCTCGCGCTCGGCCGCGGCGAGATCGTCGGGCAGGGCGATCGTGACGCCGGCAGGGAGGGGGCCGCCGTCCGGCGCCGTGACGCGCGCCACGAGGCCCCACGCGCCGGTCTCCTGCTCGACGCGGAAGGTCGCGCGGTGCCAGCCCGCGGCGAGCCGCACGAACGCGGCGTGCTGGTCGAAGGCGAGGTCGTGGCGCCCTTCCGGCCGAAGCACCGCGCTGCCGTCGATCGACAGCTCGGCGCGGTCGTCGGCGCCGAACCGGATCGCCAGCTCGACCGGCCCCGCCGCGCGCAGGTAGAACGAGGCGAAGGCGGTCGTCTTCTCGGCGGGGTCCATCAGCAGCGCAAGCGGAACCGCGCCGTCCGGCCCGGCCGCGAAGTGGCGCCAGGCGGGTCCCGCGGCGTCGCGCAGCCGCGTATCGTCCGCGGCCGGCTCGTCGCCGGCGGCGAACGGGCCGGCGAGCCGCCAGCCGCTGACCAGGCCGAGGCGCGCGGCGCGGACGGCGGCCGCGTCGCGGCGGCCCGCCGCGAGGTCGCCCTGCAGCAGGACCGCGTCGATCTCGGCGGCGACCAGCGCGTCGTGCGGCGCGACCGTCGCCCGGAGTCGGTCCATCTCGGCGAGCACCGGATCGAGGTCGGCCGCGGTGCGGGCGAGGTCGTTGACGAGGCGGGCCGCGAAGAGCGCGTCCGGCGCCCGCTCGGCCGAGTCCGCGGCGCGGCCGGCGGCCGCCAGCCGGGTCCGCCACCAGACTTCGAAGCAGGCCGGGGCGGCCGCGGTGGCCGGGGCGGCCGCGGCGTGCGGTGCGAAGTTTCCGGCGAGCAGGACCAGCGGCACCGCGAGCCGGGCCAGGCGACGCAGGAAGTGCGGCCGCGCGCGGCGGCTCGCGAAAGCGGTCATCGAGGGCCTCGTTCCGTCGGGCACGGCGGGGCGCACCGTGGAGCGGGGAAGGATGCCACGCCGCCCCGCGCTTTGCCCGGAGGGCCCGGCGGGCCGCGCCTCACGCGACGGGACGGCCCGGACCCGGCCCCGCCGGGGTCCTCTCCGGAGGAAGGCCGCAGTCCGGGGGATGACCCGGACTGCGGCCGCTGTCCCGGCTTCAGCGCGTGCCCGAGTAGTAGCCGCGGATCCCGCGCGCGACGGCCCGCGCGATCCGCTCGCGCCCCTGCGGATCGGCCAGCAGCGCGGCGTCCTTCGCGTTGTTGATGTTGACCGTCTCGAACAGGACCTTGGCGGGGACCGCCGCGCCCCGCAGCACGGCCGGCACGAAGACCGCGCGCCGGCCGCGCACGCCGCGCACGATGTGGTCGCGGATCGGCTGGTCGTCGTGGACCGGCAGCTTCTCGGCGCGGTAGCCCTCCAGGATCGACTTCGCCAGGCGCTTCGAGAGCTTCTCGTCGCGCAGCCGTTCGGCGCGCGAGAAGCTGACGCGCGGCGCCTCGCGGTACTCGGCGTAGCGCGCGTAGGACTCGCCCCGCACGCCGTACGCGCCGCGGCGGTAGCGCTCGCCCGGCACGTAGGCCATCGCGCCCGACAGGTCGCGGTGCAGCGAGTCGGCGTGCAGGCTGAGCAGCACGATGCTCTCCGGACGCACCCCCTGGGAGATCAGCCTGCGGTAGATCGAGTTGGCGAGGTACCAGCGCAGGTTGACCCCGGTCCGGGTCGAGGCGCCGGGCTGGTTGAGGTGCGGCGGCCGGGTGGCGATCACCCGCTTCTTGTTCAGCGGCAGCTTCTTCGCATCCTGCACGCGGCAGCCGGCCTTCCCCTCGCGCACGAGGTAGTGGACCGTGACCCCCGGCTCCTTCGCGAGCAGCCGGCCGAGGCGGCAGGCGACGTCGTAGACGTAGTCGCTCTCCCAGACCCCGTTCCGGCCGCTGCGCGCGCCGATGTCGGCCCCGCCGTGGCCCGGGTCGATCAGCACGTGCGCCCCCTTGAGCGAGCGGGGCAGCGCCGGCAGCGGGGCGGCCTCCAGCTCGCGCTGCTCGAGCGCGGCCGCGACGCGCCGCGGGTCGTTCTCCGGCAGCCAGGGGGTGGACAGCATCTCGATCGGGATCCGCAGCCGCTGCCCGGTCGGCATCTTCGTGACGTCGGCGATCCCGCTGCGCTTCGCGACCAGCTCGGCCGCCTCGAGCACGGCGGTCGGGTGCAGCAGCCCGGTGAAGCGGATGATCACCGCCGAATAGAGCGCCTCGCCCTTCTGCAGCGTGTACTCGGCGTACGGCCCCTCGGCGTCCTCGCCGTAGACCAGCACGCCGTCCGCCGGGGCGGGCGCCGGGCGGAACGGCGGGAGCAGCATCGCGGCGGGGATCCGCACCGTGCGGCCGACCGGCACGTCGGGCCCCTCGATCCCGTTGACCTTCGCGATCTCCTGCCAGCTCTCGCCCCGGCCGGTGAACCACTCCGCGACCTGCCACAGCCCGACGTGGTAGACCAGAGCGCGGGCCTGGGCCGGATCGTGCTCCCAGGCCCCGTCGCGGAAGGCGTCGCGCGGGAAGAGCGTGCGCAGCGCCAGGTAGCGGTACTCGTTGCGCAGCAGCTTCCAGGGGATCTCCAGCTCGCGTCCGGGATCGACCGGACGGTCGGCGTTGGCTTCGCGCAGCGCCGACGCGAGGCCGGCCGCGCCGCCGAAGCGCGCGGCGAGCGAGCCGTAGTCGTCTCCCTCGTCGGCCGCGACCGAAAGCGCGAGGTCGCGTCCCCCCTCGACCAGCACGCGGACCCCGGGCTCGATCTCCAGCGCCTCCCCCAGGCCGCGCTCGATCTCGTCCTCCTCGTCGTCGACTCCGTTGTCCGCATGGCCGAGGTCCGGCTCCTCGTCCCCGGCCGGAGTGGCCGGCGCGGCGGGCGCGGGCGGCGCGGCGCGGGACGCTGCCGGCATCGCGGCCGCGAGGGCCACCGCGAGCAGCAGCGCGAGCGCGGCCGCGGGCTTCACTCAGGCCACGCCGGCGGCGGCGAAGCCCCGCTCTTCCAGCGCCAGCGCGGCGCGCAGGAGCAGCGGCTCGCCGAAGCGCGGCCCGATCAGCTGCACGCCGACCGGGAGCGCGCCCGCGGCCCGGGGCGCGGGGAGCGAGATCGCGGGGTGGCCGCCGAGGCTGGCGACGACGGTGAAGACGTCCGACAGGTACATCGCCAGCGGGTCGCCGGCGCGCTCGCCGCGGCGGAAGGCCACGCCGGGGCTGGTCGGCAGCAGCAGCGCGTCGTAGCGCGCGAGCTGCGCGTCCAGCTCGGCAGCCAGCCGCGCGCGGGCCCGCAGCGCGCGACCGTAGTAGGCGTCGTGATAGCCCGCGGACAGGGCGAAGGTCCCGAGCATGATCCGCCGCTTGACCTCCGGCCCGAATCCGGCGCCGCGCGTCGCCTCCATCATGCCGCGCGGGCCGGCGCCCCCTTCCGTGCGCCGCCCGAAGCGGACGCCGTCGTAGCGCGCCAGGTTCGACGAGGCCTCGGCCGTCGCCAGCAGCGCGTAGACCGGCAGCGCGTACTCCGCCAACTCCAGCGTGGTCTCTTCGACCGCGGCGCCGCCCGCGGCGAGCGCCTCGGCCGCGCTGCGCACCCCGGCGCGCACCGCGGGCTCCGTCCCCTCGCGCTCAGACAGGTCCCGCAGGAACCCGATCCGCAGGCCGCGCGGGTCGCCTTCGAGCGCGGCCAACCCGCGCGGCACCGGGACCGCCGCGGCCGTCGCATCGCGGCCGTCCGGGCCGGCCATCAACTCGAGCGCCAGCGCCGCGTCGCGCACGTCGCGCGCCAGCGGACCGACCTGGTCGAGCGACGAGGCGAAGGCGACCAGCCCCCAGCGCGATACCCGGCCGTAGGTCGGCTTGAGCCCGACGATCCCGCAGAAGCTCGCGGGCTGGCGGACCGAGCCGCCGGTGTCGCTGCCCAGCGCGAGCGGCACCAGCCCGGCGGCGACCGCCGCCGCCGAGCCGCCCGACGAGCCGCCGGGCACGCGCTCCGGGTCCTCCGGGTGCGCGACCGGGCCGAAGGCCGAGTTCTCGTTGGACGAACCCATGCCGAACTCGTCGCAGTTCGTCTTGCCGACGACGATCGCCCCCGCCGCGGCCAGCCGCTCGACCGCGGTCGCGTCGTAGGGCGGCACCCAGCCCTCGAGGATCCGCGAGCCGCAGCTCGTCGCGAGCCCGCGCGTGCAGAGGTTGTCCTTGATCGCCAGCGGCACGCCGCCCAGCGGCCCAGGATCGCGTCCGGCGGCGCGCCCCCGGTCCTGGGCGCGGGCGGCCGCCAGCGCGCGGTCGCGATCGACCCGCAGAAAGGCCCCCAGCCCGCCGCGCCGCGCGATCGCTTCCAGCGCCTGCTCGATCGACGACTCGGCTGACAGTTCCCCGGTCTGCACCGCGGCCGCGATCGCGCGCGCCGTCTTCGTCGGCGCACCGCTCACGGGGCGATGACCCGCGGGACGACGAAGTGGCCGCGCGCAGCCTGGGGCGCACCGGCCAGCACGGCGTCGCCGTCGAGCGACGGGGCGGGCTCGTCGGCGCGCGTGACGGGGAGGCCGGAGGGGGGGCCCGGAGCGGCCTCAGGAAGCTCCAGCGCGTCGAGCCGCGCGACGTAGTCGAGGATCGCCGAGAGCTCGCGCGCGAGGCGCGGAATCTCGTCCTCGGTCAGCGCGAGCCGCGCCAACGCGGCGATCCGGCGCACCTCGGCGGCGGCGATCACGTCCCGGCCCATGCGCCCATGTTACCGTCAGAAGTAGGGCGTGACCCTGAACAGCAGCGCCGGCTCGCCCGGCTTGCGAGGCAGCGCGATCTCGACGGCGCCGCCCGGCGGAACGCGGTCCGAAGCCGACAGGTCGAGCGCCGGGGCCGGCGCAGCGGGGTCCTGCGACTCGAGCTGCAGCCGCAGCGACAGGCCGAGCAGGCCGCCCTCGATCGACTCCGGCAGCGCTTCGAGCACCAGCCGCGCGGTGGGCGCGTCGCCCGTCGCGGCGGCGCGACCGGTGCTCGAGACGAGGCGGCCGGGGGCGCGGGCGAAGGTGTAGCGCGTCTTCGCCCCGACGATCCCGCCGAGGCGATGGCGCTCGAGCACGGCCTCGGTGCCGGACGCGTCGGTCGCGTCGACGAGCTCGAACAGCAGGTCGACCGGTTCGCTCTCGGGCGCGAGCGCGGTCAGCCGCGGAACGATCTCCCAGTTCGCCGTGAAGGCGGCGACGAGTCGCAACCGGTCGGCGCGGTCGGTCCAGATGTCGACCAGGTTGAGCCGGCCGGCGGAGGTCGCGAGGCTGCGGTTCGCGACCACCGGCACGGGCTGGCCGCGAGAGACCTCCGACCGCACGTCGAGCCGGCAGGTTCCGGCCTCGTCGGCCAGCGGGACGATCGTCAGGACCACGGCGACCGGCCGCGGTCCGTCCCCGAGGGCGCGTTCGAGCACCATCGTCTCGCCGGCCAGCCCGCGCATCGTTTCCTCGACGCTGCCGAGCACCCCCTCGGGGCTGCGCAGGGTGAGTTGGACCCGGAGCGAGACGACGGTGTCCTGGACCAGCCGGACCGGGGGGATTCCCCCCTCGGCGCGGGCGGACAGGCCCGACGCGGCGGCAGATGCCGCGATGAGAATCACACCAAAAAAGTGCGATGTGAAAAAAAAAGAACAAATACGGATTCTGGTCACTTCGGCATCCACACCGCAGCGGCACTCCCCGGCAGCACGGCCCCGGGACGCCGGTGCCATAATAAGTGTAAGGCCCGGCGGATGCGCAGGATCCCCGGCAGGCGGCGGGAGCTTCGCCCGGACAGCCTGCCCGTGGGACCCGAGGGGCGAGGGAGTCGACTCATGGCCGATCGAACCGGCAAGAGACCTTCCGCCGGGCGCCCGGGCGCCTCCTCCTTCGTGGCCGGGCTGCTGCTCGCCGGGATCCTGGCGGTCCTGCCGTGGGGGAGCCCGTCGCAGGCCAGCGCCCCCTCCACCGTCTCGCGCGCCCTCGCCGGCGTCGCGGTCGACGAGAGCGGGCTGGCGCTGGCGGGGGTCGAGATCCGGCTTGCGCCCTGGGCCGCGGCCGCGGGCGGTCCCGCGGTACTGGCCATGGCGAAGACCGACGCCGACGGCCGCTTCGCCTTCGAAGACCTGCCGGCCGGCGACTACCGCCTGATTGCCGTCAAGGGGGGCTACGCCCTGCTGGTCGGAAAGGTCAGCACCCTCGCCCGCGAGACGCTTCAGCTGATCCTGCGGCCGAGCGGCGCGGCGGGCGAGCCCGGCGTCGCGCCCGAGGGGCGCCGCTGGGCGATGCGCTTGCCCGCGCGGGACCTGCTCGAGGACGTCGACCAGAGCGTGCCGGCGGTCCTCTCGCAGGTCCCCGACACCGCGGCCCGCCGCGAGCAGGCGGTGCTCGTCGAGGTGGCGGGCGGCACGGGCGAGAACGGCGCGGGGGACGGGACCAGCCTCTCGGCGCACCTCGGCGCCTGGCTCGACCTCGGCGCCGCCGGGCCGTTCGGCCTCGACTTCGTGCGCGTCTCGGACGGCTCGTCGTCCGGCGTGGAGGGGACGGCCGACGCGCTGCAGCTCTCGTGGAGCGCCCCGTTCGAGACGGCGCTCGGCTCGATCAAGGCCGAGCTGGGCGGCGCGCGCGACGAGCGGGACGGCCAGGTCCCGGGCGCCGGGCCGTTCTCGAGCGCGTTCGACGGCGAGCGGCTGCGCGCCAGCTCGCAGCGCGCGGGCGAGTCCGGAATCCTCGCGCTCGTGCTCGACGCGGAGACCGTCTCCGGGAGCGAGACCGCGGGCTGGGCGCCGGCCACGCCGGCCGATCCGTTCCGGGCCTGGCGCGCATCGTTCGGCCTGAGCTGGAGCACGACCCGCGGGCGGCACGACGTCGAGCTGACGGCCGGGGCGCAAGCCGCCGACACCGGCTGGACCGCGGCCGCGGGTCAGCTCGCGACCCCGCTGGCCCGGACCGCGCCCGTCGCGGCCCTGCAGCCGATCGGCGCCACCGGCGGCACGGTGCTGCTGGTCGATCGCATGCGGGCCGGCGAGACGGTCGTGCTCGCAGGACGGCTGGCGGCCTCCACCAGCAACGGGCCCTGGGGTGCGAGCGTGGGCGGCGCGACCGCCGGGGTCCGCTGGGAATTCGTCCCGGGGATCGCGCTGCGTGCCGAGGGCGGGGCCGCGCTCAACGCGTCGGGGCCGACCCGGCCGATCTACCTGGTCGGGATCGAGGGCGGCGGGAGAGGCTTCGCCTGGTCGATCGGGCGCTCGGTCGAGACCGGCTTCGCCCCCTGGTCGGGCGGAACGCAGGGCGCCGCCGCGCGCGTCGTCGTCTCGCAGGGCGACGCTTCCATGGAGCGCTGGTCGGCGCGCGGGTCGTGGGTGCCCGGGTACGACGGGCTGTCGCTCGAGGTCGGCTTCGACCGCTTCCGCGTCGAAGGGACGCTCGCTACCGTCCTGCCCTTCGACCTGCTGCTCGTGCCGGTCGTGGGCGAGGCGGCGCTCGCGGGCGACCAGGCGCTGATCGCGGTGAACTGGGCCCGCTTCGGCAGCGCGATGGAAATCAGCTGGAACCGGCTGGCCGACTCGGGAGGGGCGGGCGTGCTCGTGTCCGGAGCGGAGGGCTGGCAGCAGGGCGCCGTGCGGGTCCGGCAGCGCGTGCTCGCCTCCGACGCCTGGGGCGCGACCGCCTCGGTGCTCGTCGCGTACGAGTCGGCGCAATACCAGGGCCAGCCGGCACCGACCGTGCGGGCTGCCCTCACCGAGCGCAGCCGGTTCTCCGGCGGCCTCGCCGTCCAGTTCTAGGCCACCGGGACGACGCCGTGACCGCCCGCCGCATCACGACCGCCGCCGCCGTCGCGGCCCTGGCCGCGGCGGTCGGGCTGCTCGCCGTCTCGGCGCTGCGGACCTGGCGCGAGTCGACGCCCTGGTACGGGATGCAGCTCGCGCAGGGCGAGTTCGGTGTCGCGGTCGCGGCGGTCGCGCCGGGGGGGCCGGCGGCGGACGCCGATCTGCGCGCCGGGGACCGGGTCCTGCGGCTTGGCGGGCGCCCGGTCGAGACCGAGGTGGCGGCGCAGGCGATCCTGACCGGGCACGCCGCGGGGGCGCGGCTCGGGGTGCTCGTCCTGCGCGACGGCGAGACGGTTCCGCTGCGCGTCACCCCCGCCGCGCTCGTGCGCTGGCGCCCCGACCGGATCGTCGGGAGCCTGGTCGGGCTGGCGTTCCTGGCCGGCGCGCTGGCCGTGATGCTCCGGCCCCGGGGCGGGGTGGCCGATCGGATCTACGCGCTGTGGTGCCTGGCGGGCGGCGTGCTGATCGGCGTCTCGTGGTCGCCCATCGGGGCCACGGCCGACTGGCCGCTGTTCTGGGCCGACCGGATCGCGCGGCTCTTCTTCCCGGCGCTGTTCCTGCACCTCGTCGTCGCGCTCGAGCCCGGCTTCCGGCGGCTGCGGCCTGCAGTCCCGGTGCTCTACGCGCCGGCGGTCGCGCTGCTGTTCGTCGAGCTGCAACTCGTCGGCCTGGGTAAGGCCCGGCTGGCGGCCGAGCCGGTCGGGCTGCTCGACCTGCTGCAGTCGCGCGCCGAGCTGTTCTGGGTGGCCGGCGGGCTGTCGCTCGGTCTCCTGCTGCTGGCCGCCGCCGCGCTGCGCGCGCGCGACGCGGCGGCGCGTGCCAAGGCGCGCTGGATCCTGGCCGGCACGACCGCCGGCCTCGCTCCCTACCTCCTGCTCTCGGCCTACCCGCAGTGGATGAGCGGGAGCGAGCCCGCCTGGAGCTGGCTCGCGCTCCCGCCGCTGGTGCTGGTCCCGCTGGCCTTCACCGGCGCCGTGCTCGAGTACCGGCTGATGGACCTGGCGCTGTTCGGCCGGCGGCTGACGACCGCGACCGCGACGCTGGCCTTCACGCTGACGCTCTTCCTGGGGGTGCTCAGCCTGACGCGCTGGGCCCTGGTGCCGCTGCTGCAGCCGGCGGGCCTGGCCCCGGCGCTGATCGCGGCGATGATCACCGCGCTGCTGGCGCCGGCGATCCGCGCCGTGACGCGCGACCTGGTCAGCCGGATCTACTACCGCCGCCACTACAGCTTCCGCCGCGCGCTCGAACGCGTGGCCCGCGACCTGAACGCGGAGTTCGACCTGCCGCGCCTGGCCAGCACGCTCGAGCGGCGCGTCTCCGAGGCTCTCGACGCCGGCGCGGTGCGGCTCCTGATCGTCTCGCCCGCCGGTCGGCTGGTCGATCCGGTAACGCAGACCGCGCTGCCCGACGCGCTCCCCGCCGACGCCTCACGCCGCCTCGACCGCGGCGAGGTCGTCTCGCTCGCGATGCTGCCGGCCGCGCCCGAGTGTCTGCCGTCCTTGCACGGCGCGCGGGTCCAGGTGCTGGTCCCGCTCTCGGTCGAGGACCGGCTGATCGCGGTGCTGGCGGTCGGCCCGCGCCGCACCGCGCGGCTGCTCGACTCGGACGACCTCGACCTGCTGCGCTCGGTGGCCCACCACGCCGCGGCGGCGGTGGCCGGGGCCCAGCACCTCGCGCGGCTGGAGGAGCAGGTCGCACTGGTTCAGCGGCTGCAGGCGCGCAGCGAGGCGCTGATCGAGGGCAGCCCGATCGGGATGGCCGTGATCGACGGCGACGGGATGATCCGCCACTTCAATCCGGCGCTCGAGCAGATGTCGGGGCGGGCGCGGCTCGCGGTGCTGGGACAGCCCTACGCCGAGGCGCTCGACCCGACGCTGGCGGCGCTGGTGGCCGACATGCTGCGGCGGGTCGAACTCCACGGGCAGGCCCGGGCGTACCGCGTCAAGCTCCGCCGCGGCGCGGGGGCGCGGCTGGCGAACCTCGCGGCCTGCCGGCTCGCCTCCGCCGACGGCAGCGACGGCGTGCTTTTCACGATCGACGACGTCACCGACCGGGTGCAGATGGAAGAGCAGCTGATCCAGCAGGACCGCCTGGCCTCGGTCGGGCTGCTGGCGGCCGGGGTGGCGCACGAGGTCAACACGCCCCTGACCGGGATCTCGTCTTTCGCCCAGATCCTGCTCGAGGAGACCGTGGGCGAGGACCCGCGCCGGCCGCTGCTCGAGAAGATCGTCCAGCAGGCGGACCGCGCGTCGGGGATCGCCCGCGGGCTGCTCCGTCTCTCGCGGCCGAAGGCGGCGCCGGAGCTGGCGCTGGGGCCGGTCGACCTGGGCGAGCTGGTCGACGAGACGGTCGGGCTGCTGGCGCACCAGGTCCGCCAGGCCGGGGCCACCGTGCTGACCGCCTACGAGCGGTCCCGGGTCCTGGCGCTGGGCGACCGCTCGCGGCTGCAGCAGGTCGTGCTGAACCTGCTGCTCAACGCGCTGGACGCGGTGCGACCCGGCGGGCACGTGCGGGTGCGCGTCGGCGACGGACCGGGCGGGCGCGTCTTCTTCGAGGTCGAGGACGACGGTGTCGGGATCCCCGAAAGCGTCAAGGCCCGGATCTTCGACCCGTTCTTCACGACCAAGAAGCCGGGCCAGGGGACCGGCCTCGGGCTCTCGATCAGCTACGCGATCGTGCAGGAGCACCAGGGCGCGCTGCTCGCCGAGAGCGAGGCCGGCCGGGGAACGGTGATGCGCGTCGTGCTCCCGGCTGCAATCGCGGCGGTGGCGTCCGGCAGCCGGGTGGAGGAGCGGCGTGGCAGCCTTGCGGGCTGAGGCGCCGGCCCGGCCGAGCCGGGGCACCATCCTGGCGGTCGACGACGAAGAGGTCATTCTCGACGTCCTCTCCACGCTGCTGGCGCGCCGCGGCCACCGGATCGTGACCGCCCGCAACGCCGCCGAGGCCGAGCGCGCGCTGGCCGCGGAGCCGATCGACGTCGTCCTGCTCGACCTCTTCCTGCCCGGCACGAGCGGGCTCGAGTTGCTGCGCGCGATGCGCGCCGGCCATCCCCTGGTCGAGGTGATCATGGTCACCGCGCACGGCTCGGTCGAGACCGCGGTCGAGGCGATGCAGGGCGGGGCATTCCACTTCCTGACCAAGCCGTTCCAGAACGAGGAGGTCGTGCTGCTGGTCGAGACGGCGCTGACCCAGCGCCGGCTGCGCGAGGAGAACGCCGATCTGCGGCGCGCGCTGGCCGACCGCCGGCGGGTCGGGAAGCTGGTCGGCCGCTCGGCCGGGATGGAAGCTGTCTACCGGATGATCGAGCAGGTCGCGGCAGCGCGGACCACGGTCCTGATCCAGGGGGAGAGCGGGACCGGGAAGGAACTGGTCGCCGAGGCGATTCACCAGCACGGCGCGCGGGGCGATGCACCCTTCCTGGTGGTCAACAGCTCGAACCTCCCGGCCGACCTGATCGAGTCGCACCTGTTCGGCCACCTGCGCGGGGCCTTCACCGGGGCGACTTCCGGCCACCGCGGGCTGTTCGAGGCGGCGGACGGCGGGACCCTGTTCTTCGACGAGATCAGCACGCTCCCCCCCGAGGTCCAGTCCAAGCTGCTCCGGGTCCTGCAGGAGAAGGAGTTCCTCCCGCTCGGTTCGGTCAAACCGGTCAAGGTCGACGTCCGGATCCTGGCCGCCACCAACGAGGACCTCGAGGTGCTGGTCCGAGACGGGGCGTTCCGCGAGGACCTGTTCTACCGGCTGAACGTCGTGACGATCCGGCTCCCGGCGCTGCGAGACCGGCGCGAGGACGTCCCGCTGCTGGTCGAGCACTTCCTCGACCAGTTCGGCTCCGAGCACCGCCGGCCCGGCCTGCGTCTCACTCCCGAGGCCCTGCGGGCGCTCGTCCGGTTCGACTGGCCGGGAAACGTCCGGCAGCTCCGGAACGTCGTGGAAAGGGCGGTGCTCCTGGCTCCGGCGGACGAGATCGGCGTCGATTCGCTGCCCGACGACGTGCTGCAGTCGCGCACCGTAGCGGCCGGGCCCGCGCTCCCGCCGGGCGCGAGCTTCGACGACGCGGTCTCGGAGTACGAGCGGGCCCTGATCCGCTGGGCGCTCGAGCAGTCCGGCGGGGTCCAGCGCCGGGCGGCGGAGCGGCTCGGGCTGAAGCCGACGACTCTCAACGAGAAGATCAAGAGGCTGGGGGTCCGCGAGCCCTGAAGGGCGGGGCCGCCCCCCCGGGCGCGGCATTTCCGCCGCAGGGACTCGGCCGGTGGTCGGTCCGCGGCCGGCCCGCCGGGATACGATCCCGGACGGAGGGATGAGGACATCGGGGTTGGGTTCCGGTCCGCTCGACGGGCTGCCCACAGACCGGCCGGCAAGGGCCGTCCGAGGCGGGGCGCGGCGGGGCGGAGGCTTCCCGGACGATCCGGCTTGACCCGGGCGCGCGAGGGGCGGTATACGGAGTCGCCCGCACCGCGCCCGACCCCGTCCGGTCAGCCCAGAAGGCACCGGCGTCCCTCCGGAGGGTCATGCGGCGGCGGGCGGCAAGCCGGAGAGGCGTAGGACGGCGACGACTTCCCGTGCGGGGAGGCTCCGCCCTTCGGCCGCGGGATCCCGGGAGACTGGGGAGGAAGGGATGAGGTCCAGGAATTTCGTCGTATGGACGGTGGCTCTCTGCGCGGCGCTGCTTCTTTCCGCCTCAACAGCCGCGCTCGCTGCGCCGGGGCGGTTGAAGGTCACCGTCTTCGCGCAGTCGGGCAAGACCAAGGAAACGATACCCGGGGCCCAGGTCGCGCTGGCCAGCAAGGCGGGCAAGCTCCAGCCCAAGGCCGCGATCACCGACATCGACGGCATCTCGGCCTTCGAGAACCTGCCGCCCGACGACTACTCGGTGACGATCAGCTTCCCCGGCTACTCGACCGTCACCAAGGACATCAAGGTCGGCGACGGGCAGTCGGTCGAGCTGGCGATCACGCTGCTGGCGGAGATCACCGAGCAGGTCACCGTCGTCGGCAAGGAGAAGACGGTCGAACTGGACAAGGGGGCGGAGTCCTCCACCAGCATCAGCGCCGAGACCTTCGCCGACCTGCCCGTGGCGGGCCGCGAGTACCAGCAGGTGCTGACCCTCGCCCCCGGCGTGCAGGACTCCGACGGCGACGGCAACCCCAACATCCACGGCTCGCGCGAGCGCGACTTCAAGATGGACGTCGACGGCGTCAGCAACGTCGATCCGCTGACCGGCCAGTTCCAGGGGAACATCAACCCCGACGCGATCGAAGAAATCCAGGTCGTCGAATCGGGCGCCGACGCTTCGTTCGGCGGCGCGGTCGGAGGCTTCGGCCGGATCACGACCAAGACCGGCGGCAACCAGTTCGAGGCCACTTTCAACCTGTTCTTCCGCAACAGCATCTTCGACAACGACGGCGCCGGCGGCGGCGACCCGCTCGACTACCAGCTGTTCCAGCCGTCGGTCTACTTCTCGGGGCCGCTGGTCAAGGATCACCTCTGGTACATGCTGAGCCAGGAGTACCTCGACGCCTCCTTCCCGATCCAGGTGATCGGCGGCCAGTCGTTCGTCCAGGAGCAGACGCGGATGGTCCCGCTCTACCAGCTGACCTGGCAGGTCTCGCCCAAGAACCGGCTGCAGCTGCAGTACCGTGCCGATCCGTTCACGATCGAGCCCGCGTTCGTCGACAGCATCACGCCGATCGATACCGGCGCGATCGTCGAAGGCGGCGGCTCGACCTACTCCCTGCGCTGGACCGCCCCCTACTCGCCCACCTTCTTCTTCGAGGCGCTGGTCGGCTATTCGAAGGTCGAAACCGACATCTTCCCGTACGACTCGAGCGCCATCAACACGTGCGGGATCGGGGGCCTCGAGGACCTGTACTGCACCGACCTCAGGACCCAGCGCCGGAGCGGCCCGTTCTACGCCGACTACTCCGACGATCGCGAGCGCTGGTCCTACCGACTCGACGCCGAGCAGTTCGTCCAGGAGTGGCTGGGCGGGTCGCACCGGATCAAGACCGGCTTCGCCTACGAGATGGCGGCCTTCGGCCGCACCCAGATCACGGACGACCTGATCAGCATCAACCGGATCTCCAGTTCGGGCGACATCGAGAACCCGGGCCTTTCCCGCCCCGACTCCATCATCGACTACACGCAGTTCTACCCGCGCGACAGCACGGCCACCGCCGACGGCGACTACTACGCAGTCTACCTCTCCGACACCTACGACCCGCTGCCGAACCTCTCGGTGACGGTCGGGGCGCGCTACAGCCGCGAGGAGATCGAGTCGTCCGGCTACGTCACGATCAACCCGGAGCGGCAGCGCGCGGTCTACCAGGAGGCGATCCAGGACTGCATCCGCGGCGGAGACAACGCGATCTACTGCGCGCAGATCAACGCTTACCTGCTGACCTTCTCGCCGCTCGACAACCCCGACCTCTACGCCTCCTGCGAGTCCGCCCCGAACCTCCAGATCTGCGGCCTGCTCTCCGGGCTGCCGGCGGACGAGCGGAGCTACCGTCAGCCCGAGGCGCTGTCGGTCGTGAACAACAACTTCTCGCCGCGCCTCTCGGCTTCGTGGGACCCGGCCAACGACGGCAAGACGAAGATTTCGGGCAGCTGGGGCCGCTTCTACGGCGACACGTTCCTGCTGCCCTTCGTCTCCGAGAACGGCCCGGACCGCACCATCCGACCGATCATCCTCGACCAGAACGGAGAGCCCTTCGGTGCGACGCTCGGCAGTGGTTTCGCCATCAGCCAGATGGCGCGCGACATCCGCTCGCAGAAGCAGGACGAGTGGACCCTGGCGATCGAGCGCGAGATCGCTCCGGAGACGACGGCCAAGCTGCGCTATGTCAACCGCAAGTACCTCGACCTGTTCCAGGACGTCGACTCGAACCACCGGCCGGTGTACTGGGACGACCTGACGCCGCAGACGCTGCAGCGCCTGCGGGTCGACGCGGCCAACTGCCGCCGGATCGGGAAGTTCGCCGACTGCACCGGCGGCCTGGCGGTTTCGAACGGGCGGCTCGTCACGACCTTCGACGGGGTCGCCGACCTCGAGCTGTACAGCCCGGCCTTCGCCAACGTCTACGACATCGGCAACAACAACGACGCGACGTACAAGGCGATCATCCTCGAGATCGAGCGGCGCTTCTTCCAGAACTGGGAGGCGCGGATGTCCTACACCTGGTCCCAGTCCTACGGCCAGGCCGAAGACTTCGAGCAGGGGGTGGGCAACGACCCGACGACGCTCGACGACGAGGAAGGCCCGCTCTCGACCGACCAGCGGCACGTCGTGAAGTTCAACGGGCGCGTCTTCGTGCCCTACTGGGGCGGCTTCCGCCTGGGATCCTCGATCTCCTACGAGACCGGCCTGCCCTACTCGCTGATCCAGCAGCGCACGGTGCTCGACTTCCCGACCGACCTGACCGGCGGGGTCGGGCCCAACCCGGTCGTCGTCTACTACAGCACGCCGCGCACGGTCTACCCGACCGGGCAGCGCAACAGCTTCCGGAACTCCCCCTTCTGGGACCTCAACGTCAACTTCCAGAAGGAGTTTCCGATCGGCTCGACGACCACGACGTTCCAGCTCGATATCTTCAACCTGCTGAACGACAACACGCAAGAGATCCAGGCGCTAGTCCTGACCGAAGTTCAGGACAACGTCACGAACGTCACCCGGAACGTGAGGACGCCGATCGCCACGCGGCGCTTCGGCCGGCAGTTCCAGGTGGCCTTCAAAGTGAACTTCTGACCGGGCTCCCATCCCAGCGCGCCCCGGGGCCTGCCCCGGGGCGCGTCGCATTTCGGGGTGGCAGAAAGGGGTCCCCATGCGCCTCTACAACTCGCTGACCAGGACCGTCGAGGAGTTCCGGCCGCGCGAGCCGGGGCGCGTCGGGCTCTACACCTGCGGCCCGACCGTCCACGATTTCGCCCACATCGGAAACTTCAGGGCCTACGCCTGGGAGGATCTGCTGCGGCGCCACCTCGAAGCGCGGGGCCTGGCCGTCCACCACGTGATGAACATCACCGACGTGGAGGACAAGATCATCCGCAAGGCGGCCGCGGCCGGGGCCTCGCTGCGCGAGTACACCGACCGCTACACCGCCGCCTTCTTCGAGGACGCCCGGGCGCTGCGGCTGCTGCCGGCCCACGTCTACCCGCGCGCCACGGAGCACATTCCCGAGATGATCGAGCTGGTCCGGCGGCTCGAGGCGGCGGGCCACACCTATCGCTCGGAGGGTTCGGTCTACTACCGGATCGGCAGCTTCCCGGGCTACGGCCGGTTGTCTGGACTCGATCCCGACTCGCTGCGCGCCGGGGCGCGGGTCGACGCCGACGAGTACGAGAAGGACGACCCGTCCGACTTCGTGCTCTGGAAGGCCCAGAAGCCGGGCGAGCCGGCCTGGGACTCGCCGTGGGGCCCGGGGCGTCCGGGCTGGCACATCGAGTGCTCGGCGATGGCGATGAAGTACCTGGGCGAGTCGTTCGACCTGCACACCGGCGGCGTGGACAACAAGTTCCCGCACCACGAGAACGAGATCGCGCAGTCGGAAGGGGCGACCGGGCAGCCGTTCGTGCGCCACTGGATGCACTGCTCACACCTGATCGTCAACGGCGAGAAGATGTCGAAGTCGCTCGGCAACTTCTACACGCTGCGCGACCTGCTGGAACGGGGGCACGAGCCGCGCCTGATCCGCTACCTGCTGGTCGGGACCCACTACCGCAACCAGCTCGACTTCTCGGAGAAGGCGCTGGAGCAGGGGCGGGCCGAGCTGTCGCGGGTCGACAACGCCGCCGAGCGGCTGGCGCGGCTGGCGACGGTGGAGCGTGGCGAGGCCCGGCTGGCGCCCCGGGTCGAGGCGGCGCGCGAGGCGTTCTTTGCCGCGCTCGACGACGACCTGAACGTCAGCGGCGCGATGGGGGAGGCCTTCCAGCTCGTGCGCGACGTCAACGCCGCCGTCGACCGGGGCGAAGCCTCGCGCGAGGACGCCGCGGCCTTCGAGGCCTTCCTGGCCGACGCCGACCGCGTCTTCGGCGTGCTCCGCCCCTGGCAGCCGGTCGAGGCCGCGCCGGCCGAGGTGCTGGCGCTGCTCGACGCGCGGCAGGCGGCGCGCGCCGCGAAGAACTGGGCCGAGTCGGACCGGCTGCGCGACGCGATCCTGGCCGCCGGCTTCGTGATCGAGGACACGCGGGAAGGCCCGCAACTCAAGCGAAGGGCCTGAGCCTCCCGGCTGCGGGACGGCGCCGGCAGCGCGGGCGGGCGGGTGTGCCGCCGGGGCGCGATCATCGCGTGCGGGAGGTGCCGGATGAACGGCCCCGATCGCAGCTCACCGGGGGGCGCGGCCCGGCCCGGCGAACGCAGCGCGCGCGGTCGGGTCGCCGAGGAAATGGCGGCGCGCTATCTCGCCGCGAGCGGCCTGGTCATCCTCGAGCGCAACGTCCGCCTGCCCGGGGGAGAACTCGACCTGGTGGCGTGCGAAGGGGGGGTCGTCGTCTTCGTCGAGGTCCGCTCGCGCCGGCGCGGCAGCCGCTTCTCGCCCGAGGCGACGGTCGACCGGGCCAAGCGGGCCCGCCTGGCGCGCGCCGCCGACGCCTGGCTGTCGCGGCGCGGCCTGCCGCTCGCCCGCTGCCGCTTCGACGTCGTGGCGGTGATCGCTTCGCGCGCCGGATACAGGCTGCGTCACCACCGCGGAGCGTTCGTGGACGGCTAGGCGGAATGGCCGTCCGGCGGCGGCCGGGTCGCGACCAGCAGCAGGTGGAACGGGGCGCGCTCGACGCGCGTGACGAGCCCCGCGGCGGCGAAGAGCGCCGCCAACTCCCGCCCCGGCAGGATCAGGCTGTCCATCCCCGCCCAGCGCTCGAAGCGCGCGACCCACCTTCCGGCGAAGCGCCCGGGGTCCGGCTCGAACAGTACGGCCCGCCCGCCCGGACGCAGGACGCGTGCGATCTCGCGGGCGATCGCCGGCAGGTCCTCCATGTGGTGAAAGGCGTCGACGACCGCGACCCGGTCGAGCGTCGCATCGGCCAGCGGCAGCCGCTCCGCTCGCGCCCGCAGCGACGGCAGCCCCTTGCCCGCCGCCCGGGCCAGCATCCCGGTCGAGGCGTCGGCGACGGCGGCCCGCGCGCCGCGCGCCTCGGCGAGCGCGGCGAGGCGTCCCGTCCCGCCCCCGAGGTCGAGCAGCAGCCGTCCCGCCAGCGGTTCGAGCGCTTCGAGCGCCCGGGAAAGGCCATAACCGCGTGCGAAAAGATCGTAAGCCGGGGCGAGGAAGTCGAAGATGCCGTTCCTGGGACGCCGCACGGAGGTCATTCTAGCGGGCCCGAATCGTCCAAGCAGCGGGGCGGGCGCCGAATGATAATCGCCCATCGAGCCGAACCGCCAAACGATCAATGGGCCCTTCCCTGCATTAATGCTATTCTCTCCGGCACCCATTCAATGGAGCCCGCCATGCGCGACGCCGTGCTCAAGCTCTGGCCCGAGATTGATTGGATCGAGAGCCCCACGCTCCGCGAGCAGGTCCTCGCGACCTGGGTCCGCGCGTTGGAACGCAGCCCGCTGGCCCCCTCGGACCTCGAGGAGATCCCCTTCACGCTGCTCGTGCCGAACTGCCCCGTGACCTTCATGGAGCACAAGCGCTGCGTCGTGCACATCGCCCGCCGCGCGGCCGAGTCGATGCGGGAGTTCCTGGGCGGCTCGCTGCCGATCGACATGGACACGGTGATCGCCGGCGCGATCCTGGCCGACGTCGGCAAGCTGCTCGAGTACGAGAAGGTCGACGGAAAGGCCCGCCAGAGCCCGCGCGGCGAGCTGCTGCGCCACCCCTTCACCGGCGTCGCGCTGGCGATGGAGTGCGGTGTTCCCGACGCGGTCTGCCACGTGATCGCCGCGCACGCCGGGGAAGGGAACATGGTCAAGCGCACGACCGAGGCCTTCATCGTCCACCACGCCGACTTCATGAGCTTC
>JALOKP010000019.1 GCA_025456425.1 Acidobacteriota bacterium
GTCGTACTGCGCGCAGGCCCGGCGGTAGCGCAGCAGCGTGATCGCCGAGATCGAGTGGTGCAGCCGGGCCCAGGTCGCGACCGGCAGGACGTAGCGCGCAGCCTCCTGGGCCTTGCGGCGGATCTCGCGCGCCCACTTCTCCGGGGCGCGCGAGCGGGCCGGGAAGAGCCCGAAGAACAGCCGCGCGGCGATCGGCTCCAGGCTTACGCTCAGCCGGTGGTAGGCGGCCTCCTGCAGCGCCAGCGTCTGCTCGAACAGCTCCTGCGCCGCCGGGTCACCCAGCTCCGGGACCAGCGTCGCGCCGCGGCCGACCTTCACGTAGCGCTGGCTGACCTGCTCGGAGTTGTAGAAGGGGTGGGCGTGGAAGAAGGCCCAGAGCGCGTGGCGCGACACGCGGTCGATCGAGAACTGGAAGTGCGCGTGCTGGTAGACGGTGTGGTGGCCGGCCGCGAAGATGTCCTTCGCCAGCTGGTCGCGAGCGTCCCGGGCCCGGGCGCGCTCCTCCTCTTCCGCCAGCCCGTCACCGCCGACCTCCTCGGCGTAGACGATCCCCTTCCCGGAGTAGCAGGTGCGCGCCGCGGCGACCGCATTGTCCAGCGGGCGCGCGTGGGCGTTGACCAGCCGCACCGCGGGCGGGGCCGAACGCAGGCGGAACGGGGCGAGGGGGGACATGACCGCGCATTGTACCGGGAGGGAGGCGGCCCCGTCCGGCACCGTTGACCGCGGGGAGGCACCCGTGGTACCCAAGCCGGCCCGCAACCCGGAAAGGACCCGCCATGCCGCTTCCCGACCGAGTCATCACCTGCGAGTGCTGGGCCCGCGACGGCCTGCAGTCGATGCCCGTCTACCTCCCGACCGAGCGCAAGATCGAGATGATCGAACGCGCCGTCGGCGCCGGTTTTCCCAAGGTCGAAGTGACGTCGTTCTCGCACCCGAAGCTGCTGCCGCAGTTCGCGGATGCGGTCGAGGTGATCCGGGGGATCCGCCGCAAGCCGGGCGTCTCCTACGTCGTGCTGATGCCCAACACCAAGGGGTTCGATCGGCTCGAGCTCTGCCAGAAAGAGGGCTACGGGGCCGACGAGATCATCCTAATGATCTCGTGCAGCGAAGCACACAACAAGCTCAACTTCCGGATGGACCACGACGAGGCGATGGCCGAGCACGCCGCGATCATGAAGCGGGCCCACGCGCTGGGGATCCGGATCATCGGCTGCGTCGGGACGGTCTACGGCTGCCCGGTAGCCGGCGACGTGACGACCGACCAGGTCGCCAAGATCACGCGTTTCTACCTGGACGAAGGAGCGCAGACGATCATGCTGGGCGACACCACCGGCGTCGCCAACCCGAAGCTGGTCCGGCAGCGCGGCGCGGAGCTGCTCGTCCGCTTTCCCGGGACCGAGTTCATCGCCCACTTCCACGACACGCGCGGCACCGGGATCGTCAACACACTGGCCCTCCTGGAACTGGGCGTGCGCTACGTCGACAGCTCGATGGGGGCGATCGGCGGCCAGCCGGCCACCGGTGCCTCCAAGTACTCGGCCGGATTCACCGGCAACACCTGCAGCGAGGACCTGATCGCGATGCTCGACGAGATGGGGGTCGCAACCGGGATCGACATCGACAAGCTGCTCGAGGCCGGCCGCCGGGCTGAGGAGATCCTGGACCAACGGCTGCGGTCGGACGTGATCCGCTGCGGGCGCGTGATTCACGGGCCGTCGTCGCCGCACAAGGAGCCGGGGAAGGCGATCTCCTGACCGCCCCACCCCGGCGCTGACCCCGGTCAAGGAGTTGCCGCGCGAGGTCCTCCGCGACCGGCTCGGTCCATCGGTCGAATCCCCCGGGGTTTGACAAAGCCGGGCCCCGATCCGATGCTCGCCCCGAGAAATCAAAGAGAGCGCAGGGGCGATTCATTCCGGCGACCCGTCCTAGAGAGCGCGAACCCCCCAGAAACCAGCCGGAAGCAAAGTACGGGCGCCCCCGTTCCAGGACCGCTGGAACCCGCCCGGGAAAGAACGGTATATCGTGTCGTTTCAAGAGTTTGGCTTGGATCCGCGGCTGCTCCAGGCGATCGCGGACGTCGGTTTCGAAGATCCCACCCCCATCCAGACGCAGGCCATCCCGATCCTCCTCGAGGGGAAGGACCTGATCGCCAGCGCGGCCACCGGCAGCGGCAAGACGGCGGCCTTCGTGCTGCCGATCCTGCATCGCCTGCTGCCGAAAGAGCGCGGCACCACCCGCGTCCTGATCCTCACCCCGACCCGCGAGCTGGCGGTGCAGATCTCCGACCACCTGGCAGGGCTCGCGATCCACACCCCGCTGGCCGGCGCCGCGATCTACGGCGGCGTGCCGATGAATCCCCAGGCGCGCGCCTTCGAGCAGGGCGCGGACGTGATCGTCGGCACGCCGGGGCGGCTGCTCGACCACCTGCGGTACGACTACGCCGACCTGTCGGGCGTCGAGGTCCTGGTGCTCGACGAGGCCGACCGGATGCTCGACATGGGCTTCCTGCCCGACGTCCGGCGGATCATGGACGCCATCCCGCGCACCCGGCAGACGCTGCTCTTCTCGGCCACGCTGCCGCCGCCGATCGTCAAGCTCTCGAAGGACATCCTGCGGAACCCGGTGACGATCCGGCTGCAGGACAAGACGCGCCCCGCCGACGGGATCGAGCAGAGTGTCTTCCCGGTGCGCCAGGAGGAGAAGCCGGCGCTGTTGGCCGAACTCCTGCGGCGCGAGGCCCACAAGAGCGTGATCGCCTTCTGCCGCACGAAGAGCCGGGCCGAGAAGGTCTCGCGGTTCCTCGAGCGCGAGGGGATCCGCTGCGCGCGGATCCACGGCGATCGCTCGCAGGGGCAGCGGCTGGAGGCGCTCGACGGGCTCAAGTCCGGCCGCTACCAGGTGCTGGTCGCGACCGACGTTGCGGCCCGCGGGATCGACGTCGAGGCGCTGTCGGCCGTGATCAACGTCGACGTGCCGCGCCAGGCCGAGGACTACGTTCACCGCGTCGGGCGCACCGCGCGCGCGCAGCTCACCGGCGAGGCCTTCACGCTCGTGGCGCCGGAAGAGGAGCGCGAGCTGGCGAAGATCGAGAAGGTGCTGGGGCGCAAGCTGCCGCGGCGCCAGCTCGAAGGGTTCGTGCCGCAATCGTTCCTCGAGAGCGTCGGCCGGCGCCGTGGTCGCTACCCCGCCACGCTGGCCCCGGGCCGCTCGGCCGCGGGGGCCGGGCGGGCGGACGGCGGCGCTCCGGCCGCGGCCTCGGCGCCGGCCGCTCCGGCCCGCCGGGCGCTGCGCGACCGCGAATTGTGGGAGGCGATGCAGGCCGCCCAGGGCGGGGCATTCGTCCCGCCGCGCGGGGTCAGCTTGCCGTCCCGCCGAAGGCGATAGACACTCGCTTCCGGGGGTACGGGGCCAACCGCTCGATCGGAAGGAACCGGCCATGTACGGACGATTCACCCTGTCCCGGGTCGCGTCGGCGGCCCTGCTCGCCCTGGCGGCGCTCGCCGCCACCGGTGCCCCGGCGCACGCGCAGGAAAGCGCGTCCTACTGCGCCGACGGCTCGATCCGGACGCTCGAGCCGGAGGGGATCGGGACGCTGACCTACTGCCTTCCGCTGGACTGGGAGGAGTACGAGCTCGATCCGGTCGAGGCGGGCGAGTCGATCGTCCTGGGGTTTGCGCGCACCACCGGGCGCGACCGGTTCCAGGCCGAGATCGAGCTGATGCTGAGCTCGCTCTACCCGAAGCCGGACGAGCAGTCGATCCGGGTCGCGCTGCGCGAGATCGCGCCCAACATCTGGCGCCGGCGCAAGGCGCTACGGCCGCGCATCGAGTCCTTCGACCGCGGCCCGCTCTACGGCAACTACTACCGGGCGCAGTCGGCGGCCGAGACCGAGACCCCGTACATCCAGCACGGGACGGCGGCGCTCCGCGACCTCCAGCTGCGCTACGCCTGCGACAGCGAGGCCCCCCTGTCGGAGGCGCACGCCACGATCCGGCAGATCGTAAAGAGCCTCCGGTACGAGGGTACCCGTCCGATCGACCCGGCGGTCGAGGACTTCAAGATGACGCCGGGCAAGGCGCGCGGCGTCAACAGGAACGACATCCGCGACAGCCTGGTCGCCGCGTGGAGCTTCGACGAGCAGATCGGCCGGACCGCCTACGACGAGACCGGGAACGGCCACGACGGCCTGATCGAAGGAGCCGAGTGGGGTGTTGGCGCCCGGGGCGGCGGGTTGCTGTTCGACGGCGACTCGTACATCGAGGTCGCCGACGACCCGGACCTCGACCTCGCGGCGGAGGGGACGCTGCAGGCCTGGGCGCGCTACTCCAACGAGGGGGCGGGCGGGCAGCTGGTCGGCAAGTGTCTGGCCGGTGGGAGCGGCGTGGACTGCAACTACGCGCTCGCGTTGGAAGACCCCGCGTTCGTCTCCGCGGCCTTCTGCCTGGGCGACAGCGCGGAGGCCAGCTGCAGCGACATCAGCTCGCACGGCTTCGACCGGATGATCTGGCACCAGGTCGTCGTGACCTGGGACGGGACGCTGCTGCGGATCTACCTCGACGGTCGGTTGAAGAAGCTCGAGTGGCAGACCGTCACGCCGGCCGTGAACGAGGACCCGCTGCTGATCGGCAACGGCTTCGAGGGGCGGCTGGACGAGGTGAGACTCTACGACCGGGCGCTGACGGCCCGGGAGGTCGCCTCGCTCTATTCCCGCCCGAAGAAGAACTGAGCCGCGCCGGCGCGGCGCGGACGGTCAGCGCTTGCCGGCACCCGGCGGGGCGTAGGCCCGGATCGGGTGCTTCACCGACTCGAAGCGTTCGGTGTCCCAGGGGACCTCGCCCGAGGTCAGCGCCACCGGGGTCGCGCCATCCGCCGACGCGGCGCCGGTCCCGGCCACGCCTCCGGTTTCGACCGGCAGTCCCTTCGCCGCCCAGGCCGCGTGGCCGCCGACCAGGTAGAACACGCTGCGGAACCAGCGGTGGAACAGCTCGTGCGCGATCTCGCGCGCCGGCCCGAACGCGGCCCCGTCGGCGTCGACCAGGACCAGCGTGTCGAGCGCGTCGGCGGTCTGCGGCACCCAGCGCAGGACGTCGTGGTGCGGCAGGTGCCGCGCGCCCGGGAGGTGCCCGGCCAGGAAGGCGTCGGCCGCGCGGACGTCCCAGATGAACAGCCGCTGGCCGGGCGTCTTCGGCAGCCCGGCGTGCTTCGCGGCCAGCTCCTGCAGCGCTTCGGCGGTGATCGGCCTGATCATCCCTGTTTCGCCTCCTCGACGGCCTTGATCAGCGCCGGGACGAGTTCGTGGACGTCGCCGACGATCCCGTAGGTCGACTCGTTGAAGATCGGCGCGTCCTTGTCCTTGTTGATCGAGACGATGACCTGCGCCCCGCGGACGCCGACCATGTGCTGGATCGCGCCCAGGCGGCGATCGCGCCGCCGACCGCCTTCGCCAGGCCGCCCACGAGGTGCTCGAACTTCTCCTTGTCGCCCAGGCCGCGGCCGCCGGCGACGATCACCTCGGCGCTCGACAGGTCGATCGTCTTGCCCGAGGACTCACGCACCTCGACCCCGCCGCGCCGCACCTGGTCGGCGCTCACGCCGGCGGCCCGCGAGGCGACCGTGCCGCCGTGGCCGGCCGGCAGCTCGTCGGCCGGGACCGCGCCGGACTGGACGGTCGCGAAGCGCGGGGCGGGACCGTTGTCGACCGTGCGCGCGACGAACTTGGCGTCGTAGGGCTGGCGCTGGAAGATCACGCGGCCATCTTCCACCGACGCGCCGACCGAGTCGCTGATCACCGGGGCCTCGAACGCGGCCGCGACCAGCGGCAGCACGTCCTGGGCCAGGTAGCTGTGGCTCATCAGCACCCACTCGGGCTTCAGCTCGGCGACCAGCGCGGCCAGCGGGATCCGGTAGCCGTCCGGCGTGTACTGCGCCAGCAGCGGGTCGTCGATTGCGATCGCCTCGTCGGCGCCGCGCGCGGCCAGCTCGGCCGCCATGTCCCCGACGCCCGAGCCCAGCACCACGGCGACCGGCCTGGCGTCGAGTGCCGGTGCGAGCTGGCGGGCCAGCGCCAGCGCCTCGAAGGCGCCGCGGCGCAGCTTTCCCCCCTCGTGTTCCGCCACCACCAGGATCGTCTTCGCCATCACAGCACCTTCGCGTCGCGACGCAGCCTGTCGACCAGTGCGGCCGCCGCGTCGCCGGGCTTGCCTTCGATGAACTCGCACTTGCTCTTCTTGACCGGCGGGGCGAGGTCGAGCACCTGGAGCCGGCTGCCGAAGCGGCCGATCTTCTCGCGCGAGAGCCCCAGCTCGGTGGGCGTGAGCTGGTCGACCGTCTTCTTCTTGGCCGCCATGATCCCCTTGAGCGAGGTGTAGCGCACCTCGTGGATCCCGCTCTGCACCGCGAGCACCGCCGGCAGCGCGATCGACGACAGCTCCTGCCGCGCGGCTTCGAGCTCGCGCACGACCTTCACCCGGCCGTCGGCGACCTCGATCCCCATCGTCAGGAAGACGGCCGGCCAGCCGAGCAGCCCGCCCAACAGGATCGGCGTCTCGCCGTAGCCTGCGTCGTCGCTGCGGGTGCCGCACAGCACGAGCTGCGGCTCCTCCTTCCGGACGACCGCCGCCAGCACGCGCGCCACGGACAGCGGGTCGCCGTTCTGGAAGTCGGGGTCGGCCAGGTGGATCGCGCGGTCGGCGCCCATCGCCAGCGCCGAGCTGATCGCCTTGCGCGCGCGCTCGGGGCCGACCGTGACGGCCACGACCTCGCCGCTGCCGTCGCCCGCCTCCTTGATCCGCAGCGCGGACTCCAGGGCGTAGCGGTCGGACTCGTTGATCTCCCAGGTGACGTCGGTCTCGACGATCCCCTGGCCGGCCGAATCGAGCACCAGCCGGGCGTTCTTGTCGGGTACCTGCTTGATCGCGACCAGGATCTTCATCAGGAGCGTTCCTCGGGGGGCCGGGCGCCGGCCGGGAGCCCGGGGCGCCATACGGATCGGTCAGCATAGCCGGGCCGGAACGGGGCGGGCAAGGCCGACGGGGCTGGGCCATAATCCCGCCCCTTCCGGGGGCGGCGGCGCCCCCGGCGGACCCTGGAGGATCGCCCCATGTCCCTCGGCTCGCTGACCCGGATCACCTGGCTCGGACACTCCGCCTACCAGATCACGCTCCGCTCCGGCCACGTCGTCCTGATCGACCCGTTCCTGAGCGGGAACCCCTCGACCCCGAAGCACCTGGCCGAGCCCGCGCGGGTCGACGCGATCCTGCTGACGCACGGCCACGGCGACCACGTCGGCGACACCGTCGCGCTGGCGAAGAAGCACGGCGCGGTCGTGGTGACCAACTTCGAGATCATGCTCTGGCTGACGAAGCAAGGGGTCGACGGGACGAAGATCCTGGGGATGAACAAGGGCGGGACGACCGAGGTCGTGGCCGGCCTCAACGTCACGATGACCGACGCGAAGCACTCGTCGTCGATGACCGAGCCCGACGGGACCGTCGTCTACGGCGGCGAGGCCGCCGGCTACATCGTGCGCCACGAGGAGATGCCGACGCTCTACGTCGCGGGCGACACCGCGCTGTTCGGCGACATGGAGATGATCGGCGAGCTGTACCAGCCCGACGTCGCGATCCTGCCGATCGGCGGCTTCTACACGATGGATCCGCTCGACGGCGCGGTGGCGGCGCAGATGCTGGCCGTGGAGAAGGTCATCGGCTGCCACTACGGCACCTTCCCGATCCTGACCGGCCGGCCCGAGGAGATGCGGGACGCGCTCGCCAACATGGAGAGCACGACCGTGGTGATCGAGGTCCAGCCGGGAGAGGACGTCCCCTGACGCGGGGCGCCCGCGTGAGAGCCGCCGGACTCGTGGCCGCGCTGCTCGCGGCCGGTGCGTGGAGCGTTCCGGCGCAGGACGCCCCGGCTGCGCCGGCGTCCGCGCCCCTTCCCGCGCCCGCGCCCGCGCCCGCCGACGAGGACGCGCTGCGCGCGCTCGCGGCCGACCCGGACTGGACCGTGCGCCGGGCCGCGATCGCGCGCACCGCGAACCGCACGCTGATCGTCGCGGCCGCGCTCGACGACCCCGACCCGTTCGTCCGCGAGGAGGCGGTCGGGCGGATCGACGATCCCGACCTGCTGGCGGCGATCGCGCTGCGCGACCCGGCGCGCGCCGTGCGCCTCCGCGCGCTGCGCGCGCTCGCGGACGACGCGCACCTGGCCGAGGTCGTGCTTGGCGATACCTCGGGCGAGCTGCGGGCGGCGGCGCTGCCGCTGATCCGCGACGAGGCGCGGCTGCTCGAGCTGCTGCGCCAGGTCGACGACGCTGGCGCGCGCGACGCGATCCTGGCGCGGATCGGGAGCCGGCCGCTGGTCGCCGGGCTGGCGCAGAGCGACCCCGACCGCGGCCTGCGGCTCGCGGCGACGCGTCACCTGGACGACCAGGCGGCGCTGGCGGCGATCGCGCGCGCCCCGGGCGACGACGAGCTGCGGCTCGCGGCGATCCGTCGCCTCGCGGACCAGGCCGTGCTGGCCGAACTGGCCGCGGGGACGGACGCGCCCGAACTGCGCGAGGCCGCGATCCGGCGCGTGACCGACCCCGCGCTGCTGGCGCGACTCGCCACGGCCGACCCGCTGCCCCGCGTCCGCTGGGCGGCGGTCGACGTGCTGGAGGACCAGGCCGCGCTCGCGGGGATCGCGCTCCGCGAGCCGGACGCCGGCGTGCGGGCCCGGGCTGCGGCACGGCTCGACGACCAGGCGCTGCTCGGGCGGCTCGCGGCTGCCGACCCCGCTCCCGAGGTCCGGCGGGAGGCCGCCGCCCGGCTGGCCGATCCGGCCGCGCTGCGCCGGATCGTCGACACCGACGCGGCCGGAGCGGTGCGAGCGGCCGCGCTCGCGGGCCTGCCGGTCGACCCCGCGCTCGTCCGGCGACTGGCCGCGAGCGACCCGGAGGCCGAGGTCCGCTTCGTCGCCACCGCGCGCATTTCCGATCCCGCCACGCTGGCGCGGATCTGCCGCAAGGACTCCAGCGTCGCCGTCCGCCGGGCCGCGCTCCAGCGCCTGCCGCCCGGTCCGGAACTGACCGCGATTGCCCGCGATCACGCGGACTGGACGATCCGCGCCGCGGCCGCCGACCGCCTCACCGATGCCGCGGTGCTGAAAGCGATCGCGGCGAACGACCCCGACGCCGACGTTCGGCGCGCGGCCTTCGTCCGGCTTTCGCAGGGGGACCTCGCCGCACTCGCGCGCTCGGCGCCGCAGGCCGCCGCGCGCGTCCAGGCGGTGCAGTACCTCGACCAGGCCGAGAGCCTGCAGCAACTCGCGGAGGCCGGCGATCCGGCAGTTCGCGCGGCGGCCCGGGCCCGGCTGGCGCGCTTGACCGGGCAGCCGGAGAGCGACGATCCGCGGCTCGAGCGCGTCCGCGACCTGCTCGCCGACCCGGCCCTGCGGGCCGGATCGGCCCCGCTCGCGCTCGAAAGCCGCGTCTGGTTCGACGAAAGACGGTATGTTGGCAGCGAGGCGCCGGGGACCGGGTCCCCCCCGAAAGGGAAGGTGCTCCTCGAGAACGTGAGCATCGCGATCCGGGCCGGGGACGAGGTCCGCTTCCGGAAGCTGTATCGCGGCAACAAACTGCGGCGCGCCGAGGTGTTCGCGCCGGGGATGGTGAAGGCCGGCGGCTACTTCGTGAAACTCAACCGCGCCGAGATCGACGACGTCGAGATCGCCGAAGCCCTGCTGCGGCCGCTCGGCGGCGACGCCGCCCTGCGCGCGTCGCGCTCCGGCGACAAGGCCGTGCGGGCCGCGGCGCAGCGGCTGGCGGACGCCTGGCTGACCGAGTCGGCCGGGCGGGAACCACGGACCGAAGGAGACGGGGAAGGTGAAGACGATGACGAATGAGACGGCCCGCGCCCGTGCGGTCCTCGTGCTGGGCCTCCTGCTCGCGCTCGGCGTCCCGGGTTCCGCCGGCGCCGACGTCCCCGCCGCCGCGGCCGCGCCTGCCGCCCCCGCGCAAGGGCCGGTCTTCGTCGGCCCGCCGTCGGTCCCGACGCTGACCCGCGCCGCGCGCGACCTGCCCGATGCCTCCCCGGACCCGAACCTCTTCCTGCCCGAGGCCAAGCGGCGCGACGACTACGGCTTCTCGCCGATCCCCTACTCGATCGATCCGAAGCTCGATCCGCTGCTCCTGCGTGACCGCCAGCGCCAGGACGCCGCCCCGCTGTCCGCGGAGCCGGACGGCTTCGGCACGCTGGTCCACGACTGGGCCGGGCAGACCTCGACGACCTCGCCCCCCGACACCAACGGCGACGTCGGGCCGAACCACTACGTCCAGGGCGTGAACCTGTCGGTCTCGACGGTCCGCGTCTACGACAAGGCAACGGGCCAGGTGCTGAAGACCTTCGAGATGGACACGCTCACCACGGCCTCGCCCTGCCGCAACGGCTTCTGCGATTCGATCGTGCTCTACGACCGCCTGGCCGACCGCTGGATCCTGACCGAGCTGCCGAGCAGCGGCGGCAACGTCTGCATGTACGTCTCCACCACGGGCGATCCGACCGGGACCTACTACGCCTACACCTTCGCGGTCGAGAACAGCCTGACCGACTTCCCGAAGTACGGCGTCTGGCCGCTCGCCGGCAACGCCAGTTCGTACCTGATGGGCGCGAACGCCGGCTCGTCGGGGCGCGACGTCTTCGCTTTCGACCGCGCGAAGATGCTCCAGGGCCTGCCCGCGACCTTCCAGAAGTTCACCGTGCCGGAGCTGCCGAACTCCGGATTCCAGCTCGTGCTGCCGGCGGGGATGCAGGGGAACAACGCGCCGCCGGCCGGCGAGCCGGCGATCTTCGTGCGCCCCTACGACGACGAGGCCCAGGTCGGCGCCACGACCCCTACTTCGGACTTCTTCGAGCTGTGGTCTCTGACGGTGGACTGGGCGACGCCCGCGAACTCCCGGCTGACCAAGCTGCCGAACATCCCGATGGCCGACTACGACATGACACTCTGCGGCCTGGGCGGGATCTGGAACTGCATGCCCCAGCCCGACACGGGCCAGAAGATCGACCCGATCCGCGAGCCGATCCACTTCCCGCTGCACTACCGAAACCTCGGCCCTCACCAGGCGATCGTCGGCGCGTTCGTGGTCGACGTGAGCGGCACGGACCAGGCGGCGGTGCGCTGGTTCGAGCTGCGCAAGCCGGTAGTCGGCGGCGGGTGGACTCTCTTCCAGGAGGGGGTGATCGGCGGCGAGCCGGGCGTGCACCGCGCCGTCGCCTCGGCCGCGATGGACGGCCAGGGAAACATCGCCGTGGGCTACACCCGCACCGGCGCGGTGGCGCCCTACTACCCGTCGATCTACTACAAGGGACGGCTCGTGACCGACCCGCCCGGGACCACACCGCAGGGCGAGCACCGGATCGTCGACGCGACCAGCTCCAAGACCAACAACGAGCGCTGGGGGGACTACGCCGGAATGGGCGTCGATCCCTCGGACGACTGCACCTTCTGGTTCACGACGCAGTACGGCGGCAACGGCGGGACGCGGATCGCCGCGTTCAAGTTCGACCAGTGCGGCTGCGCCGCCGCGCCCGCACCGCCCGACCCGTCGGCCGACGCGCCCGGGGACAACCGGATCGACGTACGCTGGAACGACTCCGCCGCGGCGGGCGTCGTGCGTTACCTCGTGCTGCGCGCGACGGTCGCGGGAGGGCCTTACGTGCAGGTCGGCAGCGTCGACGACACCAGCCCGGGGGTGGCGGGCGGCTCGCCGTACGCCTTCCAGGACGAAGGGGTCTCGGGCGGGACGCGTTACTACTACGTGATCAAGGCCGCCGACGAGTTCTGCACCTCGGTCCAGTCCGCCGAAGCGAGCGCGCTGGCAACCGGGCGCTGCCGGCTCGCGCCGGCCTTCGCGGGCCTCGGTTCCGCCGGCAACTCCGGAGGCGCGACCTGCTCCGTCGTGCTCTCGTGGAGCCCGGCCACGGCCAGTTGCGCGGGCGAGGTGAGCTACAACGTCTACCGCGGCACCACGGCCGACTTCACGCCCGGCCCGGCGAACCGGATCGCCTCCGGCGTCTTCGGCACGTCGTTCGTGGACGGCGTGGGGCTCGCCGACCGGGTGGCCTACACCTACGTCGTGCGCGCGACCGAGAGCGTCAGCGCGCAGGAGGACTTCAACCTGGTCCACCTGACGGTCCAGCCGACGGGGCCGATCGCACCCGAGAACTGGACCGACACCTTCGAGGGCGCGCAGTCGGGCGGCGGCTTCGACCGCCCGGGGTGGACCCGGACGGCGCCGCAGGGCGGGATCAACTGGGTCTGGTCCACCGCGCGCCGGAATGACGGAACGCACTCGTGGTTCGCCGCGGGCGCGGACGCGGTCTCGGAGAAGGTGCTGGTCAGCCCGGTCTTCGGCGTGGGGCCGCAGACGACGGTCAGCTTCTGGCACACCTACCAGTTCCAGGGCGCAACGCTCGCCTGTCCCGACGGCGGGACGCTGGAGATCACGACGGACGGCGGCGCAAGCTGGACCGTCGTGCCGGACGCGTACTTCACCGCGGGCCTCTTCAACGGTACGATCACCGCCAAGTCGAACCCACTCGTCGGCAAGCGGGCCTGGTGCAACGGCACGCTCGGCACGATGACCCAGGTCGCGCTCAACCTGGGCGCGCAGCCGAGCCTGCTCAATCGCGACGTCCAGTTGCGCTGGCACGAGGGGGACGACGTCAGCGGCGTGTCGGCCGGCTGGTACGTCGACACCGTGCGCGTCGCGAACGCGCAGGTGATCGGGACCTGCTCGACCGGGACGGCGTGCGCCGCCCCCGGCGCGCCCTCGCTGACGACGGCGGCCAGCGGCTGTTCGGGCGTCGACCTGGCGTGGACCCCCGGCAGCGGCACAGCCACCGGTTACAACGTCTATCGCGGTCCCGCGGCGGGCGGTCCGTACGCCAAGCTCGCCGGCATGCCGGTCACGGCGACGACCTGGCGCGACACGACGGTGCCGGCCGACGGCCCGTACTCGTACGTGATCACGGGGGCGTGCGACGCGTCCGGCCTGACCGAGTCGCCGCGCAGCAACGAGCTGGGCGCCAGCTCGGGCGTCGCACCGGGCACCACGGCGGGTGCCGGGTTCGGCAGCAAGGCGGTCCTGAGCTGGAACGGCACCGCGAGCGCCGCCAGCTACGACGTGGTGCGGGGCACGGTGTCGCGGCTGCTCGCGAGCGGCGGGTTCGCCGGCGCGACCGACGCCTGCGAGGCCAACGACGTCGCGGCGACGAGCGTCCCGGTTCCGCAGCTTCCGCCGGCGGGCGACGGGCTCTGGTTCCTGGTGCGCGCGGTGAACGGCTGCGGAGCCGGCTCCTACGACGACGGGACGGAGGTGGCGTCACGCGACGCGGGGATCGCGGGCTCGGGCCAGGGGTGCCCCTGACCGGCGACCCGGCCCCCGATCACCGCGTTCCGGCGCGCCGCCCGGCGCGCGCCGCCAGCACGGCCAGCGTCACCACGGTGAGCGGCAGCACGAACCAGGCCATCACCGCGCTGAAGGTCTCGAGGTGGTCGTGCTCGACCGCGTCCAGGACCAGGAAGGCCGTGTAAGCGGCGTAGTAGGCCAGGAACAGCGCCCCTTCCCAGCGCGCCACCAGGTGGCCGGTGAAGAAGATCGGCAGGCAGGCGAGCGCGACCGCGATCATCACCGGGATGTCGAAGGCCAGCGCGGAGGGGGCGACCGCGATCCCAGCCGGCGAGAGGGCTGCCGAGAAGCCGAGCACGGCGAGGATGTTGAAGACGTTGCTGCCGACGACATTGCCGACCGCGATGTCGCGCTCCCCCTTGAGCGCCGCCGCGATCGACGCCGCGACCTCCGGCATCGAGGTGCCGGCGGCGACGATCGTCAGGCCGATGATCAGCTCCGACAGCCCGGCCCAGCGCGCGATCGCGACCGCGCCGCCGACCAGCCAGCGCGCGCCCAGCACGAGCAGGGCGAGACCGGCCAGGATGAGCAGGACCTGGAGCGCCAGCGCCGCGCCCTGGCTGCGTCCCGCCGCGGCCGGCCCGGCGCCCGCCTCCGCATCCGCGCGGGCCTCGCGCCGGCCGGCCCGGATCAGCCAGACCGTGTAGCCGATCGCGCCGGCCGCCAGCAGAGCGCCGTCGAGCCGCGAGATCAGCCCGTCCCAGCCCAGGACGGCGGGCAGCAGGCAGACGCCGATCATCACCGGCACGTCGTTCCAGACCAGCCGCCGCTGGACGACCAGCGGCGTGATTGCGGCCGACACGCCGAGGATGAACAGGACGTTGAAGATGTTGCTGCCGACGACGTTTCCCAGCGCGAGGTCGGGCTGGCCCTTCAGCACCGCCCCCAGCGAGACCGCCATCTCCGGCGCGCTCGTCCCGTAGGCGACGACCGTCAGGCCGACGACGAGCGGCGTGATCCCCGCCGCCGCGGCCAGCCGCGAGGCGCCGCGGACCAGCAGTTCCGCCCCCGCGACCAGCAGGGCGAGCCCGGCAACGAACAGGAGCAGGGTGCTGCCAGTCATCCATCCCTCCCGCAAGCCGATGCCGGCGCCGCGAACCGGGACTGCATGCGTCCCCGCGCCGGCCCGCGTCGCCCGTACGACCCGAGAGTGTAACCGCGCCGGGACCGTAGCGAGAAGCATTCTCAGTTACGCCCGGCGGCGTCGAGAAACTGGAAGAAAGCTCCACCATTCGCGACATCTCGGGATATCTTCATCAGTGCTGCGGCCCTGAGTCGGGCGGGCCGGCGCACCGGGCCCCGCGTTCGGCGTACTTCGACGCGCGTCCGGCGCCTTGCTGGCACCGATCCCAACCGAACCCATGGTTCGTGACTGCCGCGGCGTCCCGCACGCCATCCCGCGATCCCGCTCTCCCCGAGGAGGGACACGATGAGTGTCGCTGCGTCCCAGCGTGTCGGCGTCTTCCTGATCCTGGACGACGGCGAGCGCCCGCCCGCCCGGGGCGGACCGCCCGGGCTCGACCTGATCCGCAGCTACTCCAGTCAGCTCCCCGAGGTGGTGCGGGTGAGCACGCTGCCCGCCACGCCGCGCCCCGATCCGCTCGCCCTGGCGAGTGCCATACGTCGGGACACGCTCGAGGCCGTCGTGCTCGCCGGTGCGAACCCCGGCGCGCTCAAGCCGGCCTTCACGCGCGCGATGGACCTGGCCGGCGCCGATCCGGCGCGCGTGCGCCTGGCGCGCTTCCGCCGCGGCGACGGATCCGACCGCGCCACGGAGGCCGCTCAGGCCGCCGTCGCCTGCGCCGTACTGGGCGTGCCCTACCACCTGGCGACGATTCGCGAGACGCGCGCGGTCCACGCCGGAACCCTGGTGATCGGTGGCGGTGTGGCCGGGATCCAGGCCGCGCTCGAGATCGCCGACGCCGGGCAGCGCGTCGTGCTGGTCGAGAAGACCGGCACGCTGGGCGGCCACATGGCGATGTTCGACAAGACCTTCCCGACGCTCGACTGCGCCGCCTGCATCCTGACGCCGAAGATGGTCGCGGTCGGCCAGCACGAGATGATCGAGGTCATGACGCTGTCGGAAGTGATCGGCGTCGACGGCACTCCCGGCAACTACCGCGTCGAGATCCGGAATCGGGCACGGCGGGTCGACCCCGCGGCCTGCGTCGCCTGCCACGCCTGCATGGAGGTCTGCCCGACCATCGTCCCGTCGGAATTCGACGCAGGGATCGCGACCCGCAAGGCGATCTTCATGCCGTTCCCGCAGGCGGTCCCCAACGCGTACCTGATCGACGCCGCCAGCTGCGTCTACGTCCAGACCGAGGGTCAGCGCTGCGGGGCGTGCGTGAAGAAGTGCGCCAAGCAGGCGATCGACCTGGACGCCGAAGACGAGGTCGTGCTGCGCGACGTCGGGAACATCATCGTCGCCACCGGCTACGAGCCCTTCCCCGCGGAGCAGGTCGAGCGCTACGGATTCCGGCGTTACCCGAACGTCCTGACCGCGCTGGAGTTCGAGCGCCTGACCAACGCTTCCGGCCCGACCGGTGGCCGGATCGTGATGAAGACCAAGCGCTTCAACAAGCGCAGGAAGGTCGAGGAGTGGGTCTGCGACCCCGAAGGCCCGCAGCCGGCGAGCGTCGCGATCATCCACTGCGTCGGCTCGCGCGACCGCAACCACAACCCGTATTGCTCGCGTGTCTGCTGCATGTACTCCCTCAAGTTCGCCCACCTGGTCCGCGAGAAGCTGCCCGACGCGCGCTGCTACGAGTTCTACATCGACATGCGCGCCTTCGGGAAGGGCTACGAGGAGTTCTTCGAGCGGATCAAGGAGGAGGGAGTGGCCGTCGTGCGCGGCCGCTCGGCGAAGGTGATCGAGAAGGACGGGCGGATGGTGGTCCGGGGGGAAGACATCCTGGGCGACCGGATGCTCGAATACCCGGTGGACATGGTGCTGCTGTCGGTCGGGCTGCAGCCTTCGCCCGGCTCGGCGGACCTGGCGGCGCTGCTGGGGATCGGCCGCGACGAGCACGGCTTCTTCCGCGAACTGGAGTACAACGCCGATCCCACCGGCACCGAGCGCGGCGGGATCTTCGTCGCGGGGGTCTGCCAGGGTCCCAAGGACATCCCCGACACCGTCGCCCAGGCCGCCGCGGTTGCGGCCCGCGCGCTGCGCAGCGTCGTCAGCGGAATCGAGCGCGACAGCAGCGGTGGGCTGACCGCGGCCCAGGTCGAATCGCGGGCCCGCGAGCTGGCCACCCAGCTCGCGGCCCTCTGAGGAGGCGCCGATGGCCGTGCGCGCAAACCCCCGCCTGATCGACGAGCTGGAGCTGTACGGCGCGGAGGACGTGCAGAAGTGCTACCACTGCGGCAACTGCTCGGCAGTCTGCCCGTTCTCGCGCGAACCGTTCCTGTTCCCGCGCAAGTCGATGCGCTACCTCCAGATGGGACTGGAGGAGCGCCTGGCCGGGACCCTCGAGCCGTGGCTCTGCTACTACTGCGGCGAGTGCAGCGAGCAGTGCCCGCGCGAGGCGGAGCCGGGCGAGACGATGATGAGCATCCGCCGCTGGCTGACCGCGCAGTACGACGTGACCGGTCTGTCGAAGCTGTTCTACCGCTCGTGGCGCGCGGAACTCGCCGCCGTACTGCTGGTCGCGCTGCTGACCGGGGCGGGGTTCCTGCTCTTCGGCCTGAAGTACGGCGGCGGGAGCCTCGGGGTCTACGCCGGGCCCGGGGCCTTTCTGCCGGCCAGCTCGGTCCACGTCTTCGACTGGATCCTGGGCGGGACGCTGGCCGCCCTGCTGGCCGCCAACTGCGCGCGAATGTGGTGGCTGACGACCGGCCGCGACCGGCGGGTCCGCGTGCCGCTGCTGGACTACGTGACACGCGCGTTCCTGGTACCGCTGCACTTCGTCACCCAGAAACGCTACCGCGAGTGCGAGAGCAAGCGCCCGTGGGCGGTCCACTTCGCGCTGGTGGCGAGCTACCTGACGATGCTCGTCCTGATCATGCTGTTCCTCGAGAGCCTGCACGCCGCGCCCGCGAACCGGCTGGCCCACGCCTTCGGCTACCTCGCCACCGCGGGACTGCTGGGCACGACGCTCTACGCGCTCCGCGGCCGGTGGCGCCGCGCGACGCCGCTCCACCGCCACTCGCACGAGACCGACTGGGTCTTCCTGGTGCTCCTGGTGTACGTCGCCGCGACCGGAATCCTGCAGCACGCGCTCTACCGCTGGTTCGGGCTCGACACGGCGGCCAACGTCGTCTACATCGCGCACCTGATGGGGGCCGTCCCGATGCTCGCGGTCGAGGTGCCGTTCTCGAAGTGGTCCCACCTGGCCTACCGGCCGCTGGCGATGTACTTCGCCGATCTGCACGAGCGGGCACTGGCCCGCGCGGCGTCGCCCGCCGGGGCGCAGTCCGTCCCGGCGGCGGCGTGAGGGAGGAGCGATGAGCCGGCCCCCGCTGCCGCGCATCGGCGTCTTCGTCTGCAACTGCGGCACGAACATCGCCCGCACCGTCGACTGCGAGGAGATCGCCTGCGCCGCGATGGAGTGGCCGGGCGTCGTCGTCGCGCGGGCCTACAAGTACATGTGCTCCGACCCCGGCCAGGAGATGATCGCGGAGGAGGTCCGGGAGAAGCGGCTGGACCGCGTCGTCGTCGCGGCCTGCAGCCCGCGGATGCACGAGCCGACCTTCCGCCGCGCGCTCGCGTCGTCGGGGCTGAACCCCTACCTGCTCGAGATGGCGAACATCCGCGAGCAGTGCAGCTGGGTCCACGACGATCCGCGCGCGGCCACCGACAAGGCCCTCGCTCTGGCCCGGGCGGCGGTGGCGCGGGTGGTCCGGCACGAGCCGCTGGAGAAGCGCTTCGTCCCGATGAACCCGGCGACCCTGGTGCTCGGCGGCGGAATCGCGGGGATGACCGCCGCGCTTCAGCTGGCGGACGCCGGCCAGCCGGTGACGATCGTCGAGCGGGCCGACCGGCTGGGAGGGAACGTCGCGCGGATCGACCTGACTGCGCCGCACCTGGACTCGGCGCGCGAGCTGCTGCTGGGCCGGCTGGCGCGCGTGTCGATGCACCCGATGATCAGCGTCCTGCTCCGGGCCGAGCTGGAGCAGCTCGAAGGGTACCAGGGGAACTTCACCGCGGACGTCGCGGTGGAGGGCGCCTCGCGCCGGCTCGAGATCGGGTCGGTCGTGGTCTGTACCGGCTACAAGGAGTTCGACGCCGCGCGCGTCGAAGGACTCGGCTACGGTCGCCTCCCCGACGTGATCACCTCGTTCGAACTGGAACTGATGCTCAAGCGCGGCCGGATCGAGATGGCCGACGGCCGGACCCCTCGCACGGTCGCGCTCGTCCACTGCGTCGGCAGCCGGTCGGAGGAGTACCACGGTTACTGCTCGCGGGTCTGCTGCATGACCGCGCTCAAGTACGGCCACGAGGTCAAGTCGGCGCTGCCGGGCGCGGCGGTGGTCGACCTGTACATCGACATGCACGCCTTCGGGAAGGGGTGCGAGGACTTCTACCGGAAGACGGCCGAGATCAAGACGCTGTTCCTGATGTATGGCAAGAACGCGCCGCCGGTGATCCGGCCGGCCGGACCGAAGGACGACTGCAACCTGCTGATCACGCTGGACGAGAAGCTGTCGGGCGAGGAGATCGAGGTCCCGGCCGACCTCGTCGTGCTGATGGTCGGGATGGAGCCGCGCGAGGACGCTGGCCGCGTGGCGCAACTGGTCAACATCAGCCGCGACAAGGACGGCTGGTTCATCGAGAGCCATCCCAAGCTCGATCCGGTCGCCACGACGACCGACGGTATCTACATCGCCGGGGCCTGCCAGTCACCCAAGGACATCCCCGACTCGGTAGCACAGGCCCGCGCCGCGGCGGCGCGGATCCTGGCCAAGGTCGCCAAGGGGAAGATCGAGGTCGATGCGATCTTCGCCGAGGTCGACGCCGCCCGCTGCTCGGGCTGCCGGATCTGCGGAACGATGTGCCCCTACGGGGCGATCGAGTACGACGAGGAGCAGAAGAGCAGCCGGGTGGTCGAGGCCTCCTGCAAGGCCTGCGGCTGCTGCGCGGCCGCCTGCCCGTCGCTGGCGGTCCGCGCGCGCCACTTCACCGACGAACAGATCTTCGCCCAGATCGAGGGGGTGCTCTGATGGCGTTCGAACCCAGGATCGTCGGCTTTCTCTGCAACTGGTGTTCCTACACCGGGGCCGACCTGGCCGGCACCAGCCGGATCAAGTACCCGCCCAATGTGCGCGTGATCCGCACGATGTGCTCGGCGCGTATCCGGCCGTCGTTCGTGCTCAAGGCGCTGGCCGAGGGGGCGGACGGCGTGCTGATCTGCGGCTGCCACCCCGGGGACTGCCACTACTCCGAGGGGAACTACAAGACGCTGCGGCGCCAGGTGCTGCTGAAGCGGCTGGTCGCGGGGTACGGGATCGAGCCCGAGCGCGTGCGGCTGGAGTGGGTCAGCGCCAGCGAGGGGCAGCGCTTCGCCGAGGTCGTCGCCGACATGACCGAGCGGATCCGCCGGCTCGGTCCCAGCCGCGTCGAGATGCTGCCGTCGACGCGGCGGGCGGGGTAAGCGATGAACGGAGACAAGCTCAAGATCGCGCTGTACTGGGGCGCCGCCTGCGGCGGCTGCGACGTCGCGGTGCTCGACACCGACGAGTTCGTCCTGGAGCTGGCGGCCGAGGCCGACATCCTGTTCTGGCCGATCGCCGTGGACGGCAAGTACGAGGACATTCGGGCTCTGCCGGACGGTGCGCTCGACGCGACGCTCTTCAGCGGCGCGGTGCGGAACGCCGAGAACGAGGACGTCGCGCACCTGCTGCGCGAGAAGAGCCAGGTGCTGATCGCGCTGGGCAGCTGCTCGGCCTTCGGCGGGATCCCGGGGCTGGCCAACGCGGTCACGCGCGAGGAGATCCTCGAACGCGTCTACCTCGACAATCCGTCGATCGAGCTGGGGAACAGGACGGTTCCAAGAACACGGGTCCCGGTCAACGGGACGGAGCTGGAACTGCCGGCCTTCTACCCCCGGGTCTGGCGGCTGTCGGACGTGGTTGACGTCGACTACCTGGTGCCCGGCTGCCCGCCCGCTCCGGAGCGCGTGCAGGAGGTCCTGGCGGCGCTGGTCAGCGGCACCCTGCCGCCGAGGGGCGCGGTCGTCGGTGCGGCCGAGAAGGCGCTGTGCGAGGAGTGCCGGCGGCGCAAGGCGGACAAGCGGGTCGCGCGCTTCGTCCGGCCGTGGGAGATCGTGCCCGACCCGGAGAGCTGCCTCCTGGAGCAGGGCCTGCCGTGCGCCGGGCCCGCGACGCGCGGGGGCTGCGGCGCGCGCTGCCCGGACATCAACCAGGCCTGCCGCGGCTGCTACGGGCCGCCGCCGGGGGTGCAGGACCAGGGCGCGACGCTGGTCGGCGCCTGGGCCTCCGTGATCGAGGCGAAGACGGTGGAGGAGGCCGAGACCGCCTTCGCCGGGCTGCCGGACGTGCTCGGGATCGCGCACCGCTTCACGCTTCCCGCGTCCCTCCTCCAGAGGAGCTGCCGCTGATGGGCCGGACGATCACGATCGACCCGATCACCCGCCTCGAAGGGCACGGCCGGATCGAGATCTTCCTCGACGACGCCGGCGGCGTGTCCGACTGCTACTTCCAGATCCCCGAGCTGCGCGGCTTCGAGCGCTTCGTCGTTGGCCGGCCGATCGAGGAGGTCCCGAGGATCGTCACGCGGATCTGCGGCGTCTGCCCGGCCAGCCACCACCTGGCCGGCTCGAAGGCGGTGGACGGCTGCTTCGGCGGCGTGATCGCGCCGGCCGCCGTCAAGCTGCGCGAGGCGTACTACTGCGCCCACTTCCTGCACAGCCACATCGCGCACTTCTACGCGCTCGCCGCGCCCGATTTCATCTGTGGGCCGGACGCCGCCCCCGCCGAGCGCAACATCCTCGGGGTCGTGGCGCGCGTGGGACTGGAGATCGGGCGCCAGGTCATCGAGGCCCGCGCGACCGCACAGGAGATCCAGGCGGTCCTCGGCGGGCGCAAGCGGAACGTCTGCTGGTGCACGCCGGGCGGCGTCTCGAAGGGGCTCTCCGAAGAGGAACGCGCCGGGCTGAAGCCGATGGCCGCATCGCTGATGGAGTTCGCGCGCTTTTCGGTCCGGCTCTTCAAGGACGCGGTGCTAAGCCAGTCGCGCTGGGTCGAGGCGATCCTCCGCGGCCCCTACACGCTGGCGATCGGCCACATGGGGCTGGTGGACGAGGTCGGGGCCGTCGCCTTCTACGACGGCACCGTGCGCGTCGTCGACTGCGAGGGGAGCGAGCTGGCGCGCTTCGCGCCGCTGGACTACGCGCGGATCCTGGCCGAGCACGTCGAGCCCTGGACCTACCTCAAGTTCCCCTACCTGCGCGCGCGGGGCTGGCGCGGTTTCGTCGAGGGACCGGATTCGCCGATCTACGGCGCCGGGCCGCTCGCGCGGCTGAATGTCGCGGAGGCGATGGCGACACCGGAGGCGGAGGCGGCGCGCCAGGAGCTGTTCGCGGTCGCCGGCGGGCGGCCGAGCGGGGCGATGCTGGCGCACCACTGGGCGCGGCTGGTGGAGATGCTCTATGCCGCGGAGCGGCTGGTCATGCTGGTTGCCGACCCCGAGCTGTCGAGCCCGGAGTTCCGCGTGCTGCCCGAGCGGATCACCGGGGAGGGCGTCGGGATCGTCGAGGCGATGCGCGGCACGCTGATCCACCACTACACCTGCGACGACCAGGGGATCTGCACCGGCGCCAACCTGATCGTCGGCACGACTCACAACAACGCGCCGATCCAGATGGTGACGAAGAAGGTCGCGATCGCGCTGATCCGCCCCGGCGTCACGCCCGACGCCGCGCTGCTCGACCGGATCGAGATGGCGTTCCGCGCCTTCGACCCCTGCTACAGCTGTGCCACCCACTCGCTCCCCGGCGCGATGCCGCTGGTCGCGCGTCTGCACCGTGGGGGACGGGTCGTGGCCGAGCTGCGCCGCGACGGGTAGGAGAGGGAGGGCCGTGCCGACCGGCGCGCTGCTGCTGGGGCTGGGGAACCCGATCCTGGGGGACGATGCGATCGGCCTCCGGCTGGCCGCGCTGGTCGCCGAGCGGCTGGCGGCGAGCGGCGGCGGCGGCGGGCTCGACGGCCTGGAGGTGATCGACGACTGCTCGGCCGGCGGGCTGGAGCTGCTCGAGCCGCTGGCCGGCCGGACGCGCGTCGTCCTGGTCGACGCGATCGTCACCGGGTGCGCCCCCCCCGGCACGCTGCACCGCTTCACGGCGGCCGCGCTCCCGAGGACGCGGCGCCTGGCGGGCCCGCACGACGCCGACCTGGCGACGGCGCTGGCGCTGGGCCGACGGCTCGGGCTCGACCTGCCCGCGGACGAGGCGATCGCGATCTTCGCGGTCGAGATCGAGCCCGCCTGCGAGTTCGGCGCGACGCTGTCGCCGGACCTGGAGCGCGCCGCGCCGGCGCTGGCCGAGGAGATCGTGGGCGAGGTGCGGGCCGCGCTGGCCGCTACCTCGCCCCCTCCAGCCGGCCGTTGAGCTTCTCGAGGTGCTCGCGGAAGGCGGGCAGCAGCGGGTCGTTGGTCTTCCCGCCCAGGGCGACCGCCTTGAGCACGGCGGTCTTGGCGTCCTCGAGCCGCCCGGCGGCCTCGAGGCCGTCACCGAGGCTGTCCCAGACGTTCGCGGACTCGGGGTGGTTCTTCGCGTTCATTTCGAAGATCGCGAGCGCCTGCGGGACCTTGCGCTCGGCGAGCCGGCCGTAGCCGGCGAGATTCACGATCCGCTCCGGGGGGACGACGGTGAAGCCGGCGGTCTTCGAGAGCTTCGCGTACTGCGCGGCGATCTCCTCGGCGGTGCCGCGGGGGAAGCCGGTCTGCGGGTCGCGCGGCAGGACCCAGCCGGCGAACAGCACCTTGAGTCCGTCGTGGTGCGCGGCCAGGACGAGCGAGCCGTGATCGTCGTCGGGGTACTCGCGGAACGATGCCTCGAAGCCGTCGGCGCCGCTGCCGCGGGCCAGCTCGCGCAGCGCCCGGAAGCCCGGCACGAGTTCCGGCTCGTTCCCGATCGCGACGAAGAGCGCGTGCCGCGCCTCCTTCTTCTCCGCGAAGAACGGCCGGGCCGTCTTCAACAGGTAGTCGTCGTCCCAGGGGAAGGTCGGCGAGACGGCCAGGATCGCCTGGAAGAGCTCCGGGCGAGTGTACAGGGCGTGCAGCGCCAGCAGCCCCCCGAAGGAGTGTCCGGCGAAGGCGCGGTAGGGGAGCGTCCGGAACTGGCCGTCGACGTACGGCACCAGCTCGGTCCCGAGGAAGGCGAGGAAGCGGTCCGCTCCGCCCGCGGTGGGGGGGAGTCCGCCTTTCTCTCCCTTCCTGAGCGAGCCCTTCGTCGGCGTGAGATCGCGGGTCCGGTCGGTATTCCTGATCGCGACCACGATCAGCGGCGGGATCCGACCCTGCACCGCCAGGAAGTCGGCGGTGGATGCGGTGTGCCCGAACTGCGCCTCCGCGTCCGTGAGGTAGAGCACCGGGTAGCGCTGCGTCCCCGCCTCGTAGCCGGGCGGCAGGTGGATCATGACCGCCCGCTCCTCGCCGAGGGCTGCGGACTTGAGGGTGTGGAGCTGCCCGATCGAGATCGGCGGGCCGGGTTCGGCGAAGGCGGCCGAGGCGAGGGCGGCACAGACGCAGACGGCAGCGACGAGGCGAGCGGGCATGGGGCAATCCTCCGACCTGGGCCGAGCGTGCGCGCCGTTTCCGCGCGGGAGTACCCCCACCGATGCGAGCGGTCCGTTGTGCCCGTCGGGCGGTCGCCGGTCCGCCCAGCCACGCGCGCTCAGTAGCGCAGATTCGCCCACGGAGCGGTGAGCGAGATCGCGCCGCCCCCCGTGAAGTCGTGGACCTCCCCCAGCGCGTTGGGTGGGCTCGCGTTGAAGTCGATCCCGTTACCGGACGCCGTGTTGCCGACGATCAGGTTCCCGCCCGTGTCCTGGACCTCGACCCCGATCCCGTTCCCGACGAACTGGTTTCTCGCCAGGACGACCCCCGAGAGGGGGGGGAGAATCTTCACGCCGGCGGCGGTATTCCCGTTCACGAGATTGTCCGTCACGAGATTGTGAAAGCCGCCCACGAGGATGCCGAAGACAAGGTTGTCCGAGACGGTGTTCCGCACGAGCCGCGCGGCGTTCGCGGTCAGGATCCCGATCTGGTTCCCCTCGCTGACGCAGTCCTCCACGAGGCCGCTCCCCTGCAGCAGGATGCCGTGGCCCTGGTTGTAACGGGCCACCGACCGCACGATCGCGAAATTCTCCCCGCTCAGCTCGAACCCCTGCCCGCACCAGATGGCGACGCAGTCCTTGATCAGGCTCCCGGCGCTGACCTGGATCCCGGTGAAGGACCCATTGCCGACGGTGCACTCCGAGACGGTGGCGCTCTCCCCGAGCTGGATCATCGTGGCGCCGATGTCAGTCGCGAGGATGTGGCTCACCTGGCAGTCCTTGCAGTTCCAGCCGCGGATCGCGTGGGCCCCCCAGCCCTTGATCGTTCCATTGCGAATCGCGATCGAGTGCTGTTCGGCAGGGAAGTCGATGGCCGAGGCCGCGCCCCCGCCCTCTGCGATCAGAGCGAAGCCGTTGAGGTCGAGCGTCACGTTGTCCGAGGCGACCTCGATCGCGGCGACGTCGCCGGTGCCGACGATGTTGCCGGTCAGGACGTAGGAACCCGGTGCGGTGATCACGTGCATCGCCGTCGCCGAGCCGGGGAGCCACTCGATCGGAATGCGCGGCTCGACCTCGAGCAGCGTCTTCATCGTCGGCGCGGGAGGTCCCGGCGGGTCGAGCGAGCCGGCGAAGCCGGAGGCAGCGACCGCCACGGCGAGCAGCCCACCCACGATCCAGCGGAGTGAACGCGTCTTGGGACGCATGGTCGTCTCCTCTCTCGCGCTACGGGCAGCGGTCCGGGGAAGCCGCGATCTCGCCGTCGCGGGATCCGGCCTGTCCCGGGCCACCCGAGTCGTACGTGCCGGCGGCGCCGCAGTTGGCGGCCCGCACCAGGTAGAAGATCCCCTCCGCCGGGGAGGGGTCGATCGTCGTCAGCAGCGAGGGCGCGGCCGTCCGGCGGGCCTCGCACCCGGTCAGGGCCAAGGAGAAGTCGCCACCGGTCGTTGCGAGCGCGCGCAGGTCGCCGCGCACCACGTCGTAAGCCGACGCGCTGGGGATCACGCTCCAGCCGAGCCAGGTCCCCTCCGGTGCCCGGTCGAGATCGAGCTGCGGGATGCCGGCCGGGGGCGACGGGGCCGGGAAGCAGCGCCACGCCGTCTCGATCACCAAGGGCAGGGTGCCGGTGCCCCGGAAGGCGATCCACCCGATGTTCTCGCCCCAGGCGTGGCCGGCGAAGATCCCGTTGCTAGGGTCGATCGTCACGCCGGCGCCGGAGGGACCGAAGTCGATCCAACCGGCGTTCTCGGCCCAGGCGAATCCCGACAGTTGGCCCTGCCCGTCGTTGAGGACGCCGTACGCGACGGTCCCGCAGGTGCCGCGGTTGCGGCACGACAGGCTGATCCAGCCCAGGTTCTCGGCCCAGAGCCAGCCGGTCAACTCGAAGTCGGAGACCAGGATCCCGGGCCCGAGGGGACCCTGGGGTCGCGCATTGAGCCAGCCCGCGTTCTCGCTCCAGGCGTAGCGGAACCCGGCGTCGTCGGGATCGATGTTGGACTGCGCGAGGGCCGGCGCCGGGACCAGTCCCACCGCCAGCACAAACAACCCGGTCGCTAGGATTCCGCCCGCTCTGCACGGCCGCCCTCGCGCCACCGTCCGCGTCCTTCCGCTGAGCGCGCTCATCGTTCCTCCCGCGAGTCCGCGTCAGAAGCGGAAGTTGGCGTACGGGTTGCCGGAGGTGACGACCCCGCCGGCGGTCACGTCCAGGATCTCGCCGGCCGCGTTGGCCGGGTCGATTTCGTAGGACGTGCTGCAGGCCGAGACCGAGTTCCCGGCGAGCAGATTGCGGGAGTTGCCCAGGGCGTGGATCCCCGTACCGCTGCCCCCGCAGCCGACCAGGTTGCGCAAAACGGTGTTGCCGCTCACTCCCTCCTCGATCGCGATCCCGGTGTCCCACGTCGTCACGAGGTTGCCCTCGACGCGGTTGTTGCTGCCGGTGACCCAAACGCCGGTCGCGTTGCTGAACATCACGTTGTCCGTCACCATCACGCTGCCGGATGCGACGATCCCCTGCGCATTGCTGTTCGAGACGCAGTGCGACACCAGTCCGCTCCCGTTGACCTGGATCCCGGCCCCCGCGTTGCCGGTCGCGACCGACTCGACGATGCTGCAGCTCTCGCCGTTGAGCACGAAGCCGATCTCACTCGCCGTCACGGTGGTGGACCGGATGGCGCTCAACGCCTCGACCTGCACGCCGGGGCCGTTCGGGTGGTTGCGGACCGTGACCCCGTCGACCAGGCTGCGGAAGCCCATCCAGATCGCGATCGAGCTGGTACGCGAGCCGCTCTCCTCGGAGAGCACGTCGAGGATCTGGCAGGCCTGGCAGTTCACGCCGAAGATGCTGTTGACAGGCCAGCCGCGGATGATCCCGTTCCGTACCACGCAGTTCTGGAGGCCGCCCAGGAAGTTGATTCCGGAGTCGGAGTCCGGTGTTCCGAGCAGCGCGTAGCCGTTGAGGTCGAGTTCGACGTTGCCGGACAGGATCTCGATCGCCGTCTTCCCCGGACCCCCGACGACGTTGTCGACGAGGTAGTAGGAGCCCGGCTGGTCGATCGTGTAGACGGCGTGCGCCGAGCCGGGGAGCGACTGGACCGGAATGCGCGGCTCGACCTCGGCGAGTGTCTTCATCGTCGGCGCCGGGGGGCCCGGCGGCTCGAGGCTTCCGGCGCGGGCGAGACCGCCCGCGGGGAGGGCGAACGCTGCGGAAACGACCAAGACGACGCAACCGCGCCACCGTGCTGCGCTGTGCATGCGACCTCCCCGTGCGACCGGAATGGCAGGCCGCACACGCACGCTCCGGCGTCTACGAATGTGCCGGGCGACGGAGACGTCGCACGCGGAGTCCCCATTCCGCATCGGAAGCGTACGCCGCCCGTCCGAAGTTGGGGGGATTTACGAATTCGCGTCATAGGGTGAGGCGGTCGTGTTTCCGACCCGGAACCACCTGGGGACCGGCGTGTCGGCGCCCGGCGATCGGTGCCAGCGCCCGCGGAATGCGGGATTACTTGCGGGCTAACTCAAGTTCGTAATCAGTTCTGTAAGTCCGCAATCGTAACCAGCCCTGCCCCAAGTGGCCTGATTTCTGCGTGTTGGGCGGCATAGATCTTGCAAAACGCGGTTAGCAGCAGACCTAAGGACGACGCCACGAGGCCGCAGGGGAGCCGCCGAATGCAGGAAGCTCACGGGACCGACGCCCGGTCCGCGGGCGAGGCCGCGCGCGCCGCTCGCGTCGATCCCGGCCCGTCGCACCCCCCGCCCGGCGCACGAACCGTCCCGCCCCGCGCCCCGCACCGCGAGGTCGGCCGGATCGATCACGGCCCCTCCCGGCCGGCCCCGCCCCCCGCCCGCCCGCTCGCGCCGGCCGCTGTCCCGGCAGCTCCCCGGGCCGCCGCCGCGCCGAAGACCGCCGCCAACCCCCGGCTGGCCTATCTCCCCGTCGCCGTGCTCCTGGCGATCTCGCTGCTCGGCAGCCCCTACTACCTGCTCTCGCAGGCCGGCCGCGTGCGGCACCCGTGGCACGCGGCGCTCCGTCCCTCGGGCACCGTCGGACAGTCGATCGGCATCTTCGCCTTCGCTCTGTTTCTCTTCCTGTGGCTCTACCCGCTGCGCAAGCGGGTGCGCTGGCTCGCCTTCACCGGCTCGGTGCCGCGCTGGCTCGACGTGCACGTCGCGGCCGGGATCGTGGTGCCGCTCGCGGGGGCGGTGCACGCCGGCTGGCGCTTCCGCGGCCTGATCGGGCTCGGCTACGCGGCGATGCTGGTCGTCGCGCTGTCGGGTGTGATCGGCCGCTACATCTACGTCCGCATCCCGCGCCGCAGGGACGGCCTCGAGCTGTCGCGCGAGGAGGCCGCCGGCCGCCGGCGCGAGCTGATCGCGGAAATCGCGGCGGCGACCGGGCTCGACCCGCAGCGGATCGAGACCATGCTCGCCCCGGCCGCCGCCGACGCCGCGCGCCTCGGCCTGGCCGCGGCCGTCGCGCAGATGGTGCGCGACGACGTCGCGCGCCGGCGCGCCGCGCGGCGTCTCGCCGCCGAGATCCGCAGCGCGCGGCCGCACGCGCTCGACGGGCGCGCGCTGCGCCGGGTGCAGGCTCTGGCGCGGCGCGAGATGGCGCTGGCGCAGCAGGCCCGGATGCTCGACGCGACGCACCGACTCTTCCGGTTCTGGCACGCGGCGCACCAGCCGGTCGCGATCTCGGCCCTCGTCGCCGTCGCGGTCCACGTCGCGGTCGTGGTCGCCGTCGGCGCGACCTGGTTCCGGTGAGGAGCGGGCCGCCGTGGAGATGATCCTCACCGTCGTCGCGTTCTTCGCGCTGACGCTGTTCCTCGTTCGGCGCCACCTGCGCGCGGCCGGCGGAACCGGCGCCGCGCCGCCAGCCCCGGCGCTCCCGGCCAGGCCGTGTCCACGCTGCCGCACCGCGGTGCCGGGCGGCTCCGCCTTCTGCCCCGCCTGCGGCGTGCCGCAGCAGGTCTTCGAGGTCGTCGCCGCGCGCGAGGTGCCGGAGGCGGGAGAAGCCGGGGCGGGGCCAGCGGGCGGAGCACTGCACGCCGTCGTGCGCGCCGACGTCTGCGTCGGCTGCGGCACCTGCGTCGCGGCCTGCCCCGAGCCGGGCGCGATCCGCCTGCAGGGGAAGCTGGCGGTCGTCGAGACCGCGCTCTGCCAGGGGCACGGCAAGTGCGTCGAGGCCTGCCCGGTCGGAGGGATCGTGCTCTCGAGCGGCGCGGCGGTGCACCGCGTCGAGGTTCCGGCGCTGAGCGGCTGCTTCGAGAGCAGCGTGCCGGGGCTCTACATCGTCGGCGAGCTGGGCGGGCGCGGTCTGATCAAGAACGCGATCAACGAGGGCAAGATCGCGGCCGAGGCAATTGCCGCCGAGCTGCGGGCCGAGCGGGCGGCGCGGGACCGCTGCGCGCCGTCGTCCGATCCAGGGCTGCTCGACCTGATCGTCGTCGGTTCCGGCCCGGCCGGGCTCTCGACCGGCCTGGAGGCGATGCGCCAGCACCTGTCCTGCGCGGTGCTCGAGCGCGGCACGCTGGCCGACTCGATCCGCAAGTACCCGCGCCACAAGCTGCTCTTCGCCGAGCCGCTCTCGATCCCGCTCTACGGCGACCTCTGGATCAGCGACGCCTCGAAGGAAACGCTGCTCGAGGTCTGGCAGACGATCATCTCCAACACCGGCCTCGACGTGCGGGTGCAGCACGAGGTCAGGAACATCCGCCGGGACGACGGCCGGTTCGTGGTCGAGACGGCGGCCGGCCCGCTGCGCGCCCGGCGCGTCGTGCTGGCGATGGGTCGGCGCGGCACGCCGCGACGGCTCGAGGTGCCGGGTGAGGAACTGGGGAAGGTCTTCTACGACATCGTGGAGATGGAGGCCTTCCAGGGCTCGCGCGTGCTGGTGGTCGGTGGCGGCGACAGCGCGATCGAGTCCGCAGTCGGTCTCGCCAACCAGCCCGGAACGGCCGTGACGCTGTCGTACCGCGGCGCGCAGTTCGAGCGCGCCAAGGAGCGCAACCGGGCCAAGCTGGACGACGCGGTCGCGCACGGCCGGCTGCGGCTGGTGCTGGAAAGCCGGGTGCGCGCGATCCGCGAGGACGCGGTCGAGCTGGAGCACGGCGGGACGTGCCACCGGCTTCCCAACGACTACGTGATCCTGCGCCTGGGCGGGGAACCGCCATTCGCCTTCCTCGAGCGGCTCGGCGTGCGGATCGTGAAGAAGGACCTGCCGCTGGCGGGCAGCAGCGAGGCCGCCGTTGCGTAGCCCGCGGCGACGGTGCGGGGCCGCGGTGTTCGCGGCGGCCATGCTCGCGGCCGCCGCGGCGGGCCCGGTGCGGTCGCAGGTTTCGCCGGGCGAGTTGTCCCGGGCGCACGCCACGCTCGGCGGCGCGCTGCAGTGCATGCGGTGCCACTCCGCCGGGCGGGACGGCGTCGCCCCGCAGTGCCTGGAATGTCACAAGGAGATCGCGTGGCTCGCGGGACGCGATCGCGGGCTGCACGCGGCGGTCGAGGGGAAGGACTGCGCCACCTGCCATCCCGAGCACGCGGGGGCCGACTTCGCGCTGGTCCAGTGGGAAGAGGGGGCGGCCGAGCGGTTCGACCACCGCCGCGCCGGCTGGCCGCTGGAGGGAAAGCACGCGGAGCAGCGCTGCGGCGCCTGCCACAAGGCGGCGTTCCGGGTCTCGGAGGCGCAACGCCTGTCGCCGCGGCGCGACGCGTCGCGCGGCTGGACGGGGCTCGAGACGGCGTGCGGCGCGTGTCACCGCGATCCGCACGAGAGCACGCTCGGAACCGACTGCGCGCGCTGCCACGGCACCGCCGGCTGGCGCCCCGCCGCGGGCTTCGACCACGCCCGCTCCGCGTTTCCGCTGACCGGCAAGCACCGCGACACGGCCTGCGCGAAGTGCCACCGCGCCACCCAGCCGCTGCCGCGCTTCAAGCCGCTGGCGCACGCGGAGTGCTCGGCCTGTCACGCAGATCCCCACGCCGGCCAGCTCGGCGCCCAGTGCAGCCGCTGCCACTCCACCGAGGACTTCCGCCGCGTCGCCGAGGGGCAGTTCGATCACGGCCGCACGCGCTACCCGCTTGCCGGCCGGCACGCGGCCGTGGCCTGCGCGCGCTGTCACGACCCGAAGGCGGGCGGCGCCAAGCCGCGCTTCGACCGCTGCGGCGCCTGCCACGCCGACGCACACGACGGCCAGGCGACGCTGGCCGGGCGCCCGGCCGACTGCGCCGCCTGCCACGGCGTGCAGGGCTTCCGGCCGGCCACCTACACCGTGGCGCAGCACGCGTCGGCCCGCTACGCGCTCGAGGGGAAGCACCGCGGCGTCGCCTGCGGGGAGTGTCACAAGAAGGGTGCGGGCAGCGGGAAGCAGGGCGCGCAACTGCGCCCGAAGTTCGGCGCCTGCCGCGACTGCCACGCCGACGCGCACCGGGGCCAGTTGGCCGCCCGCCGCGACCAGGGCGAGTGCGGCGCGTGCCACGGGCCAGAGGGCTGGAAGCCGGCGCGTTTCGGCCCCGCCGAGCACGCGGCCACGCGTTTCCCGCTCGCCGGCCGGCACGCCGCGGCGGCCTGCAGCGCGTGTCACGGCCCGGTCCGCCCGATGCTGCCGCCGCTGCCCGGTCCCGAGGCGCTCGGGACGGCGAAGGTCGCGCTCCACCTCGCCGAGCGGGGCTGCGAGTCGTGCCATCGCGATCCGCACGCCGGCCGCTTCGGGCCGAGAGGGGACCGGATGCGGGCCGGAGGCTGCGCCGACTGTCACGGCAACGGCGGCATCATGCCCAGCCTGTTCGACCTCGACGACCACGCGAAGAGCGCGTTCCCGCTCGAAGGGGCCCATCGCGCGGTGCCGTGCGTCACCTGCCACACCGAGCTGGGTCGCGCGCCGCGCGGGCCGGGCCTGCTGCTTGCGTCGACCGCCTCGGTTCCGCTCGAGTTCCGCGCGCGCCACGGCGCCTGCCGCGACTGCCACGAGACCCCGCACGGCACGCAGTTCGACGACCGCCGCGACGGCGGCGCCTGCCAGACGTGTCATGGCCTCGACTCGTTCCGCCCCGCGGCCCGCTTCGATCACGCCGCGCTGAAGAGCTTCCCGTTGACGGGCGCGCACGCGCAGGTCGCCTGCGCACGCTGCCACCCGGTGAAACAGGTCGACGGCCGACCGGTCGTCGCCTACCACCCGCTTCCGCGGCGCTGCCAGGATTGCCACGGGCGAACGCCGCCCCGCTCTGCGGAGGAAAGGGGGACCTCATGAGCCTCGCCGAACCGATCCCAAGCTCTCGCACCTTCCGCGGCGTCCCGAGCTGGACGACGTTCCTTGCGGCGCTGCTGGCGCTCGTCCCGCTGGCGCGCGCCGCGGAGGAGAAAGCGGAGGATCCGCCCTACCCCCACGGTGACTTCACCGAGGACTGCGCGCTCTGCCACGCCCCGGACCGCTGGGTGCCGGCCGCGGTCTCGAAGGAGTTCGACCACCGCAAGCTCTCGGGCTTCCCGCTGACCGGGGGGCACCAGACCGCGGCCTGCCGCAACTGCCACCCCACGCTCGAATTCAAGCTCGCCAGCCCGTCCTGCGTCGGCTGCCACCGCGACATCCACCTGGGCGAGCTCGGCGTCGACTGCGGGCGATGCCACACCACGCGGGCCTTCCGCGACCGGACCGGGATGGGGCGGGCGCACGAGCGGACGCGCTTTTCGCTGACCGGCCGTCACGTCGCAGCCGACTGCGAGTCGTGCCACACGCCCTCCCAGCAAGGTCAGCTCCAGTGGGTCAACACCCCCGTCGACTGCTACTCGTGCCACAAGCCCGACTACGACGCCACGACCGCACCGAGCCACGCCGCACTCGGCTTCCCGACCGACTGCGCACAGTGCCACACGACGGGGCTGTGGGCGCCTGCGAGTTTCGATCACGCGCAATCTTCCTTCGCGCTGACCGGCGCCCACGCCACGGTGAACTGCTCCTCCTGCCACGCCAGCGGCCGCTTCGACGGCCTGCCGACGGAGTGCGTCAGCTGCCACCGCCCCGATTTCGACGCGACCACCGACCCGCCGCACAAGGCCGGCGGTTTCCCGCAGACCTGCACCCAGTGCCACTCGACCGTCAGCTGGGCGGGGGCGAGCTTCACGCACCCGCCCACATTCCCGCTCAGCGCGGGGCACGCCGGCGTGTCGTGCCAGTCGTGCCACGGCGACGGCGTCTACAAGGGGAAGAGCACCGACTGCTACGCCTGCCATCGCCCCGACTACGAGCGCACGACCGCGCCGGCGCACCCGGCGGCCGGGTTCTCCACGACCTGCACGCAGTGCCACACGACGGCGAGCTGGGCCGGCGCGAGCTACGCGCACACGCCGCGCTTCCCGCTGACCGGCGGGCACGCCGGCGCCTCCTGCCAGTCCTGCCACGGGGACGGGGTCTACGCCGGGAAGAGCACGCGCTGCGAGAGCTGCCACCAGCCCGAGTACGACCGCACCACCGACCCGAGCCACCGCCAGGCGGCCTTCCCGAACGACTGCACGCTGTGCCACACGATCGTCGGCTGGCGGCCGTCGACGTTCGACCACGGGCGCTCGCAGTTCCCCCTGACAGGGGCGCACGTCGGCCTGTCCTGCAGCCAGTGCCACAGCGACGGCGTCTACGACGGCAAGCCGACGGATTGCGCCAGCTGTCACCGCGACGACTACGATCGGACGACCGATCCGGCCCACGGCGCGGCGGGTTTCTCCACGACCTGCACGCAGTGCCACACGACGGCGACGTGGGCCGGCGCGAGCTACGCGCACACGCCGCGCTTCCCGCTGACCGGCGGGCACGCCGCTGCGTCCTGCCAGTCCTGTCACGGGGACGGGGTCTACGCCGGGAAGAGCACGCGCTGCGAGAGCTGCCACCAGCCCGACTACGACCGCACGACCGACCCGAGCCACCGCCAGGCGGCCTTCCCGAACGACTGCACGCTGTGCCACACGATCGTCGGCTGGCGGCCGTCGTCGTTCGACCACGGGCGCTCGCAGTTCCCCCTGACGGGGGCGCACGTCGGACTGTCCTGCAGCCAGTGCCACAGCGACGGCGTCTACGACGGCAAGCCGACCGACTGCGCCAGCTGTCACCGCGCCGACTACGATCGGACGACCGATCCGGCCCACGGCGCGGCCGGCTTCTCGACGACCTGCACCCAGTGCCACACGACGGCGACGTGGGCCGGCGCGAGCTACGCGCACACGCCGAGCTTCCCGTTGACCGGCGGGCACGCCGGCGCCTCCTGCCAGGCGTGCCACGGGGACGGGGTCTACGCCGGGAAGAGCACGCGCTGCGAGAGCTGCCACCAGCCCGACTACGACCGCACGACCGACCCGAACCACCGCCAGGCGGCCTTCCCGAACGACTGCACGCTGTGCCACACGATCGTCGGCTGGCGGCCGTCGTCGTTCGACCACGGGACGACGCAGTTCCCGCTGCAGGGTGCGCACGCCGGCCTGTCCTGCAGCCAGTGCCACTTCGACGGCGTCTACGACGGCAAGCCGACCGACTGCTACAGCTGCCACCGGAAGGACTACGACGGCGCGACCGATCCGAACCACCGCCTGGCCGGTTTCCCGACCGACTGCACGCTCTGCCACACCGGCACCACCAGCTGGAGCGGCGCGACCTACAACCACCAGACGACCGGCTTCCCGCTGACCGGGGCCCACACGACGCTGGCCTGCGCGGCGTGCCACGCCGACGGGGTCTACGACGGCAAGAGCACGGCCTGCGCGAGCTGCCACCAGCCCGACTACGACCGGACCACCGACCCGAACCACCGCGCCGCGGGATTCGCCGCCACCTGCCAGGACTGCCACACCACCGTCACCTGGGACGGCGCCCGTTTCGACCACTCGGGAACCAGCTTCCCCCTCACCGGTGCGCACGTGCCGCTGGGCTGCAATTCCTGCCACTCGGACAACGTGTACGACGGCAAGAGCACGGCCTGCGCGAGCTGCCACCAGGCCGACTACGACCGCACGACCGACCCGAACCACCGCACGGCACGCTTCCCGACCGACTGCGCGCTCTGCCACACCACGATCCAGTGGCCGGGGGCGCGCTTCGAGCACGACGCGCAGTACTTCCCGATCTACTCGGGCAAGCACAGCGGAAAGTGGTCCCGCTGCTCGGACTGCCACACCAACTCGAACAACTACGCCGAGTTCAGTTGCCTCGGCTGCCACCCGCACAGCGACCGGGGCAAGACCGACGGGGACCACCGGGACGAGCCCGGCTACCGCTACGAAAGCCGGGCCTGCTACCAGTGTCACCCACAAGGGCGGGCCGAGTGATGGCCCGGCCGCGGCGCCTGCCGCTCCGGGCGGCGCTCGTCCTCGTCCTCGGCCTCGCGCTCGGGGCGGAAGCCGGTGTCGTTCGCGCGGACGAGCCGGTCACGCTCGAGGCCAAGGTCACCTACATGACCGCGGCGACTGTCTACATTGATGCCGGGAGCGAGGAGGGGGTGCAGGAAGGGGACGTGCTGGACGTCGTCCGCAACGGGACGGTGATCGGCTGGCTGCACGTCTTCGTCGTGTCGTCGCACAAGTCGGGCTGCCGGCGCGAGGACCCGGGGCTGGACGTCGTCGTCGGCGATGTCGTGCGCTACATCCCGCACGTCGATCCCGCGAAGGCCGCCGCCGCCGCGGGGGCCGGCACCGCGCCCGCCGCGACCGGGAGCGCGCCGGACGCAGCGGCCAGCCCTGCGCCGAAGCGGTCATCCAGCGGCCGCGGCGCGCTGCGCGACTGGGGCCTCGCGGGCCGGATCGGCGTGCGCTACCAGATCATCGAGCAGCCCGACACCGACTACCGCTTCACCCAGCCCGGCCTCGACCTTCGCCTCGCGGGGACGAACCTGGGCGGCAGTGAGATGGGGCTCGAGGTCGACATCCGCTCCTACCGCAGCTATCGCGTCTCGGGCCCGCGGTCGGCGGAACTGCAGACCAATCGCGTCTACCGGGCGAACGCCTCGTGGACCGGGCGGGAGGTGCCGATGCGGGTCGTCGTCGGACGGATGTACTCGCCGACCCTCTCGACCGTCAGCCTGTTCGACGGCGTGCTGGCTGAGTACTCCGGCCCCCGCTGGTCGATCGGCGGCCTCGCCGGCACGCAGCCGAACCCGGTCACCTACGGCTTCTCATCGCTGGTCCGCCAGTACGGCGGCTACGCCACGCTCCGCGGCCTGCCGGGCCGGCGATCGAGCTGGGGCGCCACCGTCGGCCTGGTCGGCTCCTACATCGAGGGCGAGATCAACCGCGAGTTCGTGTACCTGCAGGGGTACTACGACACGCCGCGCTTCTCGGCCTACCTGGCCCAGGAGATCGATCTCAACCGGGGCTGGAAGGCCGAAGCGGAGAGCAGCTTCTTCTCCCCGACCAGCATCTTCGGCAACGCGCGCTACCGCGTCACGCCCCAGGTGACCCTGGGCGCCGGGATCGACAGCCGGCGCAACGTCCTGCTCTACCGCGACTACATCGACCCGCTGATCGAGTTTGACGACGCCTTCCGGCGGGGCTACTGGGTCTCCGCCGAGGCCGCCCTCGCGTGGCTGACGGTCGGCGCGAACGCGCGCTTCGCCCGCGGCGGCGACGCGGGCGACGGCGAGTCCTACTCGCTGCTGCTCGGCTCCTCGCGGCTGCCGATCTCATGGTTGAACGTCGGCGGCCGCGCCACCTTCTACGACAGCGCGCGTGCCAAGGGCCAGCTCTACTCGCTCGCTGTCGGGGTGGCAGCCACGCCGTCGATCCACTTCCTCTTCGATGGCGGGCTGCGCCAGGAGACCGGCCTGCTCTCGACGGTTGCCGAGACGCAGCTCGTCTGGTACGGCGTCAACTTCGACATTGCCTTCGCGCGGCACTGGCTCTACCTGCTGTCGATCGAGCAGACGACGGGCGGGATCGAGGACAACCGGCAGCTCTTCACCTCCTTCAGCTACCGTTTCTGAGGGGGCGCGATGAGGTCGGTCCCGGGCGGGTCCCGGCGCGCTGGACAGACCGTCCGCCTTGCGCCAGATTCGTCCCGACTGCCGGAGACCCGTCCATGCCGATGACCATGCACGTCAGCCAGCGCACCCTCTCCGGTGGCGACGCCGCCACCGTCGTGACCATCGGCGGGCGGCTCGATTCCGACAGCGCGCGCCGTTTCGCAACCGAGATCCTGCCGGTGCTCGCGCGCCGGCCCGGGACCCTGGTCTTCGACCTCGCAGGCCTCGACTTCATGACCAGCGCCGGGATCGGCGAGTTGTTCCGGGCTCAGAAGACGGTCACCGGCTACGGCGGCCAGGTGATGATGACCAACCTGCAGCCGCAGATTCAGAAGGTGCTGGCGATCGTCAAGGCGCTGCCCGGGACCTCGCTCTTCGCCAGCGAGGCGGAGATGGACGAATACCTGGCGGCGATGCAGCGTAAGGCGCGCGAGACGCCGTGATCCGGCGGGATCCGCGGCCCGGCGGCGGGCTTCCCGGCCGGCGCGATTGATCCAGATCAACTCCGGCCCGGGCCGCGAGGAGTAGCCTCGGGCTCCCTTAGAGGAGCCCTCCGCCATGCGAACCATCCGCGCCCTGGTCCTGCCCGCCGCCCTGGTCACGCTCGCCGTCCTGGCGCTGTCCGCCGCTCCCGCCGCGCTCGCGCAGGCCTGTGTCGGCTGCCACCTCGAAGCGACCCCGCAGATCGTCGAGGACTGGAAGCTGTCGAAGCACAGCGGCGCTTCGGTCGGCTGCGAGACCTGCCACGGGAGCGAGCACAAGGGCGCCGACGACGTCGCGAAGACGAAGCTGCCGACGCCCGACACCTGCGCCGTCTGCCACGACACGCAGGTCGCGCAGTTCAAGAAGGGGAAGCACGCGCTGGCCTGGGCCGCAATGGAGGCGATGCCGACGATCCACGCCCAGCCGATCGCGATGACCTACGGGATGAAGGGTTGCGGCGGCTGCCACAAGATCGGGCTCAAGAGCGACGCCGACCTGAAGAAGATCGCCGCCGACGGGTCGCGCACCTTCGGCAACGCCTCCTGCGACGCCTGCCACACCCGTCACACCTTCTCGCTCAAGGAGGCGAAGCAGCCCCAGGCCTGTCAGACCTGCCACATGGGGTTCGACCACCCGCAGTGGGAGATGTACTCGGCCAGCAAGCACGGCGTGCGTGCGTTGCTCAAGCAGAACGGGACGCTCCCCGCGTCGACCCCGGCGCCGACCTGCCAGGACTGCCACATGGCCGGCGGCAACCACGAGGTCCGCACGGCGTGGGGCTTCCTCGCGGTGCGCCTCCCGCTCCCCGAGGACAAGCAGTGGGCGGCCGACCAGGTCACGATCCTGCAGGGCCTCGGTGTGCTCGACCCGGAAGGCAAGCCGACCGGACGGCTCGATGCGGTCAAGGCGGCCGACCTCGCGCGCCTGACCGCCGAGTCGTGGCAGGCCGAGCGGGACCGGATGCTCGAGGTCTGCGCGCAGTGCCACTCGGAAGGGTTCACCGCCGCGCAGATAGAGCAGGGGGACGACATGATCCGGCAGGCCGATCGCCTGATGGCCGAGGCGATCCGCATCGTCGCCGCGCTCTACAAGGACGGGATCCTGCCCAAGCCCGCCGGCTACCCCTCCGCCTTCCCCGACCTGCTGACGTTCCACGACGCGCCGACGCCGGTCGAGCAGAAGCTGTTCGTGATGTTCCTCGAGCACCGGATGCGCGCCTTCCAGGGGACCTTCCACGCCAACCCCGACTACGCGCTCTGGTACGGCTGGAGCGAGATGCAGCGCGACCTGGCCGAGATCCCGCTCCCGCGAAGACGGCCGCCCACTAGCCGGGCCCCGTTCTCCGAGCTAGGAGAGCTTGCCCCGGCTGCCGGCGCGCTGCAGGGCGCTGGCCAGGTCGTTCAGCTTGAAAGGCTTGGCCAGGTAGTCGTTCATCCCGGCCCCGAGGCATCGCTCCGCGTCTCCCTCCATCGCGTTCGCGGTGAGGGCGACGATCCACGCAGGCCGCGCGCTCCGCTCGTCGGCCTCGCGGCGGCGCAGGATTCTCGTCGTCTCGTAGCCGTCGATCTCGGGCATCTGGATGTCCATGAAGATCACGTCGTAGCCGCGCAGCGAGAGCATCTCGAGCGCGCGGCGGCCGTTCTCTGCGAAATCGGCTTCGACCCCCAGCCGCTCGAGCATGACACCGACGAGCCGTCGGTTGACCGGGTGGTCCTCGACCACGAGCACCGCGCCGAGCGCGACCGGGCTGGTTCCGGCCGGCCCCGAGGTCGCATCCTCTCCCGTGCTCTCATCGAGAATCGCGGGATCGGCACCCGGCATCACCGCCGGCAGGATGACGCGGAAGGCCGACCCCTCGCCGACCCGGCTCTCGACCTCGATCCGGCCGCCGAGCGCCTCGACCAGCCGCTTGCTGATCGCCAGCCCCAGGCCGCTGCCGCCGAAGCGCCGCGAGGTCGAGGAGTCGCCCTGCGTGAACGGGCGGAACAGCCGGGCCAACTGCTCGGGGCCGATCCCGATCCCGGTGTCCAGTACGGTGACGACGATCCCCCCCGGCTCGGCGTCCTGGCCGACGTGGACCGTCACGCTCCCTTCCTCGGTGAACTTGGTCGCGTTGCCGACCAGGTTGAACAGCACCTGCCGCACGCGGACCGCGTCCGAGACGATTCGCTCCGGCACGGCTTCGTCGATCACGACGGCCAGTTCGAGATTCCGCTCGCGGGCCCGCGGCCGGAACTGCTCGACGACCTCGCGCACGAGCGCCCGCGGCGAGACCGCCTCGGGCTCGAATTCCAGTCGCCCCGACTCGACCCGGGAGAAGTCCAGGATATCGTTGATCAGCGCCAGCAGCGTCTCGCAGCTGGACTCGATCATCTCGACGAACTCGCGCTGCTCGCCGTCCAGCGCCGAGCGGCGCAGCAGGCTGGTGAAGCCCACGACGGCGTTCATCGGGGTGCGGATCTCGTGGCTCATCATCGCCAGGAACTCGCTCTTGGCGCGATCGGCCGCCTCGGCTGCCTCCTTGGCCGCGCGCAGCTGCTGCTGGACCAGCTTGTCCCCGGTCTCGTCCCAGTTGACGCCGACCATCCGCACGGCCCGGCCGCGCTCGTCGCGCAGCACCCGGCCGATCCCCCGCATGAAGTGCACCGTGCCGTCGGACGGGCGCACCACGCGGAAGGCGATGTCGAACGGCGCATTCTCCGTCAGCGCGCGCTGGACGAGCGCCACCCCGGCTTCCAGGTCGTCGGGGTGGACGACCCGGCCCCAGGCAGCGAAGCTGCCGTCGAACGAGGCGCGTTCGACGCCGTAGAGCTCGAACATCGTGTCGTCCCAGACCAGGTCGTCGGTCTCGACGTTCCAGTCCCAGATCCCCATCCGCGCGGCCTGCGTCGCGATCGCCAGCCGCTGCGTCGTCTCCCGGATCCGCGCCTCGGCCTCGCGCCGCGCCGTCATGTCGACGTGGACGCCGACCATCCGCGCCGGGCGCCCCTCGGCGTCGCGCTCGACGATCGCGCCGCGGTCCAGCACCCACTTGTACGAGCCGTCCTTGCAGCGCAGCCGCAGCTCACACTCGTAAACCGGGGCGAGCCCCTCCAGGTGCGCGTTGAGCGCGGCCAGCGCCCGCGGCAGGTCGTCGGGGTGGACCCGCGACGACCAGTCGTCCAGCTCGTTGCCGACGTCGCCGGTGTCGTAGCCCAGCATCCACTTCCAGCGCTCGGAGTGGAAGACCTCGTGGGTCGCGAAGTCCCAGTCCCAGACCCCCTGCTCGGCTCCCAGTCCCAGACCCCCTGCTCGGCCCCTTCCAGCGCGAACTTCCAGCGCGCCTCGGACTCGCGCAGCCGGCGCTCGGCGGCGCGCTGCTCGGTCAGGTCGAAGAGCGTCGTCAGCAGCAGGTCGCGCCCCTCGAGCGAGACCCGCGCCAGCCGGACCTCGGCCAGGAGGGTCCCGCCGTCGAGCCGGCGGTACTCCCACTCGAAGGCGTGGGAGCCCTGCGCGAGCCCCTGCCGGAACATCGCGATCCCCTTGGTGCGCGAGGCGGCGCCGTCGGGCTGGTGCGGCGGCGAGAAGTCGGTCAGCGGCGTGCGGAGCGCGGTCTCGCGGTCGGGGCAGGCGAAGGCCTCGAGCGTGGCGCGGTTGCAGTCGAGCAGGCGCAGCGTCTTCGGGTCGAACAGCAGGGCCGGCCCCGGGCTGCTCTCGAAGAGCGCGCGGAAGGCGCTCTCCGCCTTCCCCGGGGTGCCGCCGGCCTCGACGATCGCTTCGAGCGCGCCCGACACGCAGGTCCTCCGCCGGGAGCCGGAGGGGCCCCCGGACGGCTTGTCGGCCGGAA
>JALOKP010000212.1 GCA_025456425.1 Acidobacteriota bacterium
CAGCACCTGGTACTGCTCGGGGCTCAGCTTCGTGCGCCATTCGGCGTCGCTGCAGACCACCTTGTCGACCACCTTCTTCTCTCCGTGAATGACGACCGGAACCTTGGCCGCCGGCGCGCTGCCGCCTTCGGCCGCGGGGGCGGTGTCGGCGGTGGAGGACGGAACGCCGCCGCAGCCGGTGACGGCGAGCATGGCGGCGAGCACCCAGACCGAGGCACAGGCGACGAGAAGCAGCGTGGGTCGGGCCATGCGCGGGATTGTAGGGAGTGCTGCCGGGGGCGCCAGTTACCGGCAGGTTAGGCGGGAACGGACGGACAGGTCTCTCGCTTTTCGTTCCTTTTTCTGCAGCACCCTGAATCTCAGCCGGGGGGTCCATGCTCTATTGAGGTGAAAGGAGCCACCCATGCTGTCCCGCATCTTCGGCCGCAACGTCCACCCGATCGAGCGCGCGGTGCGCGTCGTCCTGGGCCTCGGCCTGATCGGCCTCGCCGTCTCGGGCGTCACCCCCTGGGGCTACCTGGGGGTGATCCCGCTCGTCACCGGGCTGGTCGGAAACTGCCCGCTCTACGGGCTGCTCGGCTTCTCGACCTGCCCCGTCTCCCGGTAGGAACCCAGCGCGCGGATGGCCGGACCCGACGACGCGGAACTGCTGCGCCGCACCGCGGCCGGCGACCGCGCCGCCTTCGACGAGGTGGTGGCGCGGCACAAGGATGCCGTCTGGCGCCTGTGCCGGGCCGCCGCCCCGACCCGCCAGGACGCCGAGGACGCGCTGCAGGAGGCGTTCCTGTCGGCCTTCCGGCACGCGGGGCAGTTCCGCGGCGAGAGCAGCGTGCGGACCTGGCTGCTGACGATCGCGCGTCACGCCGCGTTGCGCCTGTCGGTACGCGCGGCGGCGGCACCCGACCCCGAGCCCGACATCTGGGCGCTGGGGATCGACGCCGGCTGGGGCGCGCCGGAGGATCCGGAGGCGCTGGCGATTGCCGCCCAGCGCCGCGACGCGCTGCAGCGCGCGCTGGACGCGCTGGAGCCGGCCGACCGCGAGGTGATCGTGCTGCGCGACCTCGAGCAGCTCGACGGCGAGTCGGCCGCAGCGGTGCTCGGACTGGCCCTGCCCGCGATGAAGAGCCGCCTGCATCGCGCCCGCCTCCGGCTGGCCGCGGTGCTGATCCGGGAGGGAGCGAGATGAGCGAACGGGACGATGCCCCGCTGCACGACGGGGAGCGGATCGTGGGCGGCCTGAGCTGCGGCGAAGTACTGGCGGCGCTGAGCGACCTCGTCGACGGCCAGCTCCCCCAGGCGACGGTCGCCGCCGTGCACGCGCACGTCGCGGCCTGCGACGTCTGCGAGCGCTTCGGCGGCCGCTTCGGCGCGCTCGTCGCCGGGCTGCGCGGTGCGCTGCGCGAGCCCGAGCCGCTCGACCCGGCCGCCGCCGCGCGGCTCGCGGAGCGGCTGCGCGGGGGGTAGCCGCGACCAGCCCCTCCCGTCGCGAGGTGGAGCGCACCGCCTTCGGCGCCACGGTGCCGGCAGGGAGTCGACGTCCGGCGGGATTCTCCGGGCGTGGAACCCCTTCCGATTCATGACTTTACGATTATCGTAAAATATTACTTGACTATCATAATGATCGGCGTACCCTTCTCTCCGTGGCGATCCAAGTCCGGCTCGACCTGATGCTCGCGCGGCGCAAGATGCGCCTGACGGAGCTCTCCGAGCGCGTGGGGATCTCGATGACCAACCTGTCGCTGCTCAAGACGGGGAAGGTCAAGGCGATCCGGTTCTCCACGCTCGACGCGCTCTGCCGCGAGCTCGACTGTCAGCCGGGCGATCTTCTCGAGTTCTGGCCTGTCTTTCGTCTTCGACCTGTCGCAGATCACCGGGCGTCCGGAGCGGTTCGGCCCCGCCCTGTGGAGCCTGCAGCAGGCCGTCCTCGTGATCGCGGTGGACGCCGCCGCCTGGATCCTGGGGATCTACGCCCTCGTGAAGTTCCGCGACCTGCTCCGCGAGCGCTACAACTTCCACGCGATCGACCACCTGATCTGGATCGTGATCGGGGCCGGCCTGCTCGTCGCTACGGCCTCGTACGCGCAGCGCCTCGCCGCCGACGGGAAGCTGGGGAGCGCCCTCGTCGGGTTCGCCACGATGGCGGTGCTCGGCGTCCTGAACGGCGTGATCGGGATCGTCTTCGCGACGCGGCTCCTCAAGATCAACGGCAACCTCAACGGCTACAAGAAGCCGCTCGCCTACGTCTACCTCGCGGGGTCGATCTGCTTCCTGCTGGTCGTGCCGGCCCTCGTGGGGATGGTCCTGCTGGCGGCCTGGAGCGTCCTCCTCGGGCTCTCCTTCTTCCAGGGCGAGGAACTCGAGGAACTCGAAGTCGTCTGAGCAGTGACGGCTGTGGTCGTGATCGTGGCGTCGCGCTAGCCCCACCCCGGGGCCCGGTGCGGCCGCCGGTTCCCGGGAGCGGACGACGGCCCGATCTTGACGTATCATGATTCTTCAGGAGAACGCATGGCCATCACCAAGATCAGTTCGCAGGTCGAGGAGTCGGTTTGGGACGAGCTGAAGGCGACGGCCGCCGAATCCCACCGCAGCGTCTCCGGGATGCTGACCGAGGCGATCCGCGAGTACCTCGAGCGCCGGCGCGTTCGGCCCGCGGTCCTGCGCCATCTGGACGACTCGATCGCCGAGAACGAGAAGCTGGGGCGGCTCCTTGCCCGCTAGAGAGACGCTCTTCCTGACGACCGACGAGGTTCTCGCGATTCACGAGAGGCTCATCGAGACGTTCGGCGGGCCCCGCGGCGTGCGTGATCCCGGCCTGCTCGAGAGCGCGCTGTTCCGGCCTCGCACCGGCTACTACGGGGACCTGGCGGAGATGGCCGCGGCCCTCTTCGAGTCGCTCCTGATGAACCACCCGTTCGTGGACGGCAACAAGCGGGTCGCGTTCTTCGCGACGGACGTCTTCCTCCGGCTCAACGGACAGAAGCTGGCCGTTCGCCCCGAAGCAGCCCACCGCTTCCTGATCGGGCTGCTCGAATCCGGGGAATGCGATTTCGCGCGCCTGCTGCCGTGGATCCGGCGGTCGATCCGGCCGCTCCCAGGGCGCCGCGGAGAGGGGGCCGGAGCCCCGAAGAGCCGCCGGGGTCCGCGGAAATCCGCCGGTTAGCCCCCCCCCCGCCGGAAAATCCGCCCCCCTGTGACGCCCGGCCCCCTCCCGGCGAATCATGGGGACGATGACCGACCAGACCTTCGCCGACCTGCTCGACCGCCACGCCGGCCTGATCCGGCGGGTCGCCTCGGTCTACTGCCGGGACGCGGCGGCCCGAGAGGACGTCGTGCAGGAGATCGCGCTGCAGGCCTGGCTCTCCCGCCACCGCTACGACGGGCGCTGCAAGGAGTCGACCTGGCTCTACCGGATCGCGGTCAACGTCGCGATCTCGCACCACCGCAGGGAGCGCCGGCAGCCCGAGCGCGGCGCACCCCTCGACGAGCAGTCGATTACGGCGCCGGAGGCCGACGCCGGCGAGGACGTGCGCCTGCTGCTGCGCTGCGTCCGCGAACTCGAGCCGCTCGACCGCGCGCTCGTCCTGCTCTACCTCGACGGCAACGACCACGCCGCGATCGCCGAGGTGCTGGGGATCTCGGCTTCGAACGTCGGCACCAAGCTGCACCGCATCAAGGCCCGGCTGCGCGCCGCGTTCGAGCGGTACGCGCGCCCCACCCCCAAGGAGAACTCCGATGGAACTCGATGATCTGAAGGGCGCGTGGGCCGCCCACACCGCGACGCTCGAGCGGAGCCTGGCGATCCAGCAGCGGCTGCTGCGCGGCTCCCTGCTGCGGCGACTGCGCTGGGCGCTGGCCCCCTGGATGATCGGGCGCGCACTCGAGGCGGCGCTGGGCGTCGCCGCGATCGGCGCCGCCGTGCCGGTCCTGCTGGCGCACGCCGGGGAGCCGCGTTACGCGATTCTCGTCGGGGGGCTGCTCGTCTTCGCGGTGATCCTGACCGCGCTCTCGACGCACCTCCTGGTCCGGACGCTCGCGCTCGACTGGGGGCGCCCGGTGACGGCGATCCAGCGCGAGGTCGAGCAGATCCGCGTCACGGAGTACCGCGCGCTCAAGTGGGCGCTCCTGGGGGGCGTCGTCTTCTGGCTCCCCGCCCTGCTGGCCCTGGTCGAGGTGCTCACCGGGGTCCCGGCGCTGGCCCGCGTCGATCTCGCCTGGCTGATCGCGAACGTCGCCTTCGGACTGGGGCTGCTGGCGCTGGGGCAGGCGCTCTCGCGCCGGTTCGTCGAGCGGCCCGGGCTGGGAGCCGGGGCGCAGCGCATGATGGACGCGCTCTCGGGGCGCGGGCTGCGCCAGGCGGCGGCGCGGCTGGCAGAGGTGGGGCGGTTCGAGGGGGAGGGGTGAGGCGTTGAGTCACGCAGACGAAAGCCCGGGTCCGGGTCTCCGGCTCTACCGTGACCTGGCGGACTGGTATCCCCTGCTGACCCCGGTGGGCGACTACACCGAGGAGGCCGCGTTCTACCGTCACCTCTTCGAAGCCCACGGCCGGCGACGGCCACGGACGCTCCTCGATCTCGGCAGCGGCGGCGGCCACAACGCCGCTCACCTCAAGGCGTCGCTCGCCTGCACGCTCGTCGATCTGGCGCCCGCGATGCTCGCGCTGAGCCACCGCCTCAATCCCGAGTGCGAGCACATCCAGGGGGACATGCGCTCAATCCGGCTCGGCCGCGTCTTCGATTGCGTCCTGGCGCACGACGCGATCAGCTACATGGCGTCACGCGCCGACCTCCAATCCGCGATCGCTACGGCCGCCGAGCACACCGCTCCGGGCGGGGTCGCATTGTTCCAGCCGGACTTCGTCCAGGAGACCTTCAAGCCGGGCACCGAGACCGGCGGCAGCGAGGCCGGTGGCCGCGCCCTGCGCTACCTCGAGTGGCGATGGGCGCCCGAGGCCGATGCGGGCACCTATGTGACCGACATGGCGTACCTGCTTCGTGACGAGACCGGAGCCGTCGAGGTCGTTCACGACCGCCACGTGATGGGGCTGTTCTCCCGGGCCGTCTGGCTGGAGCTGATCGCAGCCGCCGGGCTCGCACCGCTCGCGGTTCCCTTCGAGCACGGCTCGTATAGCGACACCGGGCACGAGGTGTTTCTCGGGCTGCGGCCGGTCCCGGGCGACGGCGTGTGAGACGAGCGGCTTCACGGTGCGGCAGGCCCCCTCACATCGACGCATCCTGCACGATCCGCCAGCCGTCCCCGTGGCGCTTCATCACCAGCAGCGTGTAGCCGCTGGCTTCCGGCCGATCGGCGTACTTCAGCACCCAGCGCGCCGCGATCGAGCGCGTCTCGCCGAGGTCGCGCACGTCGAGCACCTCGAACGACAGCGTCCCCATCGCCGCGCGGTCCTTGTAGCGCGCGCGGTAGCGCTCCAGCACGGCCTGGCGGCCGCGGTCACGCCGGACGGCGTGACGAAGACCGCGTCCTCCTCGTACAGCGCGCAGAAGGCGTCGAGGTCGCCCGCGTTCCAGGCCGCGGCCTGCCGCGCCAGCAGTTGCTCCACCGGAGCAGCCGCGGCCGCCCCCGTCCCCACCACCACCGCGGCCGCGACCACCGCCGCCGCGACCGCCGCCGCGAGCCTGGTCTTCATCGGCTCGGCCACCCGAAGCCCAGCACGAGCGCGTACTGCG
>JALOKP010000213.1 GCA_025456425.1 Acidobacteriota bacterium
CTGCCGCCCGCCCGCCGCAATGACTGCGAAGGACATGAAACCTCCCGAATGACGCGAAGCGGGGATTCTAGGGGCGGGGCGGGGGGCCGTCAACCTTCGCGGGGCGGGGGGAGGGAGAAACCGGCACCGGGCCGCGGCCGGCAGGGGCCTTCCCCGATTTTCGATGTATACTCATTGTATATACGGAGCATCTCGATGCAGACCCGAATCCAGAAGTGGGGGAACAGCCTCGGTCTGCGGATTCCGAAGGCCTTCGCCGAGGAGGCTGGAGTCGCCGCGGGTTCGGAGGTCGTTCTCGCGATCATCGAAGGCGGTCTGATCGTGCGGCCGGTCCACCCGGGGCGCGTCGCGCTGGACGAACTGCTGCGCCGGGTCACCGACGACAACCGCCACGACGAGATCGACGCCGGCGAACCGATGGGCCGCGAGGCCTGGTGATGGGTGACGGCTACGTTCCTGAGCGCGGGGACCTCGTCTGGCTCCAGTTCAACCCGCAGCTCGGAAGCGAGCAGGCCGGCCGCCGCCCGGCGCTCGTGATCTCGCCCGGGTCGTACAACCGAAAGGTGGGGCTCTCACTCGTCTGCCCGGTCACCTCGCAGGTGAAGGGCTACCCGTTCGAGGTGCCGCTCCCCGACGGTCTCGACGTGCAGGGTGCCGTGCTCTGCGACCAGCTCAAGAGCCTCGACTGGCGCCGCCGCTCGGCCACGCGGATCGGCACCGTCCCCGACGACGTGATGCGCGACGCGACCGCACGCATCCTGGCACTGGTCGATCCGGACTGACGCGCGGTCGCGCTGCGAGCGGCTACGGCACCCGCGTCACCGCGCCCGCGACGATCGTCGCCTCGCCCAGCGGCACGCCCCCCGCCGCGCACCCGGCATCGCGGCACGCCTCCACGCGATAGGTCCCCAGCGGCAGCGGGCCGGCGCGGAACACCCCGGCCGACGCCTGCGTCAGCAGCGCCGCCGTCCCCCCGGCCGCATCGAGCAGCCGCACCGCGGCCTCGTCGCTCGCGACGTCGACGCTCCCGGCGGGCGCCGCGAATGGCACGCGCCGCACGGTCTCCCGCCCTCGCTCCAGCGTGAGCATCGCGCCGTCGCCGTCGGGACGCGCGCCGGCGGGGAGGAGGAAGCGGTCCGTGACCGCGATCGTCGCCGCGTACCGGCCGGGCGTGAGACCGGTCAGGCGCATCGCGTGGAGCAGCGGCTGGAGTTGCGGCGGGCGCACGGGTCCGGCGACGGGAGCCGAGGCCGCGGCGCCGGAGGGCGCGGCGACCGGCTCCACGGCAACCTCGGCGCGGGCGATGTCCGGCGGCGCTTCCGCCCGCGGCTCGCTCCACTCGGGCACGAGCAGGATCGACGGCCCGCAGGCCAGCGTCCAGGCGCCGAAGTCGAGCGACTCCCCTTCGCCCAGCGCGTAGACCCCCGCTCGGGCCGGGTCCTCGGTCCCCGGGGCGAAGGTCCAGCGGTCGAACCCCTCCGGGCGCAGCGCGATTGCGAAGCGACCGGCCGGAAGCGGCCCCGCGACCAGCCGGTCGAGCTGCGGTCCGCCCAGCGGCAGCCCGTCACGCGTCGTCTCCGCCTCGAGCGTCCCGACCGGCAGCGCGCTCCGCCAGGCTGCGTCGGCGTGCGGCTCGAGCAGCGCGACCGAAGCGCGCATCGGCACCTGGCCGCCGTCGTCGCAGGCCAGCCGCAGCTCGATCGCGGTCGCCGGCCGGACGCGGATCGCCAGCGCGACCTGCCCGGTCTCCGGTACCTCGACCACGGTCTCGGGCTTGGTCTCGTGCTCCGCGACGAGGACCGCGGCCGTCCAGCGGGCCGCGTCGGGGCCCGTGACCGAGGGCTGCGCCCGCCAGCGCCCCGGACGCAGTCCCTGAAGCGTGGCCCGGCCGGTGGCGTCGGTGACGGCGCGGCGGTGGACCTGGGCCATTCGCCACTTCGAAGCGCGGGAGGCCGGCTTCGGCGGCGGCGCGCCGGACTCCGCGTCGAGCGTCACCTCCACCCCGCGGAACGCCTTCCCGTCCGACCCCGTGGCGACGATCGCGAGGGCCGCGCGCCGTTCGAGCGCCAGCACCACGTGGCCGCGCCGCAGCCCCAGGTCGAGCCGGCCGTCGCCGTAGACGGGGTGTGCGGCGACGGCGACCAGGTCCCGGCGCGGCACGCGCAGGAACGAGGTGCCGCTGTCAGGCCCGGACCTCTGGGCGAGCGCCAGCGGCTCGGCGCTCTCGGGCGGGCCGGCGTCGCGGGCGAACAGCTCGACCACGGCGCCTCTCACGGCCTCGCCCTCGGCCGTGACGACCTTCACGTGCAGCGTGTCCGTTTCCTCCTCGTCGCGCGCCCGCAACTCGAAGTCGAAGCTCCCGCCCTCGCCGCCGCGGCACTCGAAGGTGGCGGAGGGTGGCAGGGAATCGAGCAGCCGCTCCCCCTCGGGCGCGATCGTCCAGCTGCCGTCGGCCACCCGCCCCGACCAGCCGCCGGACTCGGCGATCGGGATGCAGACGTGGTCCGGCTGCTGCTCTCCGGCGGCGAGCGCCGCCGCGAGCCGCGGCCCGGGGGCGACGAGCCGCGCGCAGATCGCGGCCGGCGGGTTCTTGCCGACGTTCCAGCGCGTCTGGCCGGAGATCCTGCAGCCCGACCCGTAGCGCAGCCGGAGATCGTGCGCGCGTCCCCCCGCGGTGACCTCGAACTCGGCGGTCGGGCCCGGCGCCGGGACGCCGTCGAGCTCGAGCGATTCGAAGATCGCGCCGTTCTGGCCCGTCGCGGTGACGGTCCAGCGGCCGGGCGGGACGATTCGGCGGGATTCCCGCGAGGTGCAGGCCGCGAACGCGAACTCGCCCCGCCCCGCCTGCTCGACCAGCCGGATCGACGCGCACGCGTGGGACGACTCGCCGGCTTCGACCGTGGCGACGAGGCGATCCCCGCGCCGCAGCACGAGCGTCAACTCGGCGCGCGCGCGCTCGTCGGGCAGGGTGAGGACCTCGTCGCCGGAAGGCGGGGTGAGCAGCCATCGCTCCTCGAGGCCCGCGCCGGGAAAGACGACACGGTAGACACCGGGGACGAGACCGGCGATCACCGCGCGCCCCGCCAGGTCGGTGGTTGCGGAGGGCGGCCGCGCCGGGCTCGCCGGAACGGCTGCCGCCCCCGGCACCGGTCCGGCCCGCAGCACGCTGAGCGCCACCCCGGGCAGTTCGACCCCGTCGCCGTCCACGACGCGCACGGCGAGTTCGGCGGACCACGCCCCGGGAACGCCACCGCACGCGACGAGCGCTGCGAGCGAGACGACGGCCCGGCGGAACGGCGCGCCCGACCACGCCATGATCGCCCCCTTCCGCGCGCGGCGCGGAGCGGGGACAGCGTACTACGCGGTGGCCCCCGCCCGCAGCCGCGCCAGGGACTGCTTGACCAGCGCCTTCAGCGTGTCGAAGACGCCGACGCCGGTCGTGGCGACGGCCTCGAAGACCGGCTCCTGCCGGACGCGCAGCACGGCCTCCAGCTCCTCCCGCGGCATCGCGGTCGGCAGGTCGCGCTTGTTGAGCTGCATGACGTAGGGGATCGTCCAGAAGTCGATCCCGTTCTCCTTGAGGTGCTCCTGCAGGTTGCGCAGCGACTCGATGTTGGCGTCGTAGCGCGCAGCCTGCGAGTCGGCGACGAAGACGACGCCGTCGGCCCCCTTGACGATCAGCTTGCGCGAGGCGTCGTAGAAGATCTGCCCCGGCACGGTGTAGAGCTGGAAGCGGATGTTGAAGCCGCGGATCTG
>JALOKP010000020.1 GCA_025456425.1 Acidobacteriota bacterium
TGAGGGTTTCGAGATGGCCGACAACAGCGCCAAGGTCGCGGAGAGCGTCCCCGGGAAGTACTACGTCGACACCAGCTGCACCGCCTGCAAGGTCTGCGTCGACACCGCGCCGGACAACTTCAAGATGACCGACGACGACGATCACGCGTACGTGTCCAAGCAGCCCGAGAACGCCGACGAGGAAGGGCTGGTCAAGGAGTCGATGGACGGCTGCCCATCCGAAGCGATCGGCGCGGACGGCGAGTAGCGCCGCGTAGCGTCGTTCAGAACAGTCGAAACTGCGGGGCGGCCGCCAGGCCGCCCTTCGTTTTCCGGGCTAGGCGCTCGTCTCGCAGATCGCCTTGAGCTTCGCCAGCGCCTTGGGCCAGGCCTCCTGCAGGTACGCCTCGAACTCGGCGGTGGTGTCCAGGTCGATCTCCAGGTGGGTGCCGTCGTCCACGGCGTGGAACGCGTAGTTCTCGAAGCCGGGCGCGAAGTTCCGGGCTTCCTCGCTCGTGGTGTCCTCGACGCCGCCGTGGATGCACCCCAGCAGCCGGATCGACAGGTACTCGTGCCGCCGGTTCTCGGCGATCCGGCCGAACATCCCCTCCCCCCTCGGCGTCAGGAAGCGGATCGTCTCCCCCTGGCCCCAGGAACCCTCGAAGTACGAGCCCTCGCAGAACGCGGAGGTCCAGGTCCGGTAGGTGTCGGGGGCCAGCATCGTCTCCCAGACCACCTCGACCGGGGCGTGGATGTGCGTCGAATAGCGGAGCTTTCTCACTTGGAGTCGCTGTTCCACATGTCGTGAATCGCCTTCCAGTTGCCGTCCTTCTGCTTCTTCCAGACGCAGAGGTACTTGCCCTTCTCCTGGACCAGCTTGCCGTCGGCGCCCTTGTACGAGTCCTCGTAGCTTCCCGAGGTGAAGCCCAGGTCGCCGTTCACCCCGGCGTGCGTCGTCTTCCACGAGATCCGGAACGACGGCTCCGCGAAGTAGGCGGCCCAGACCTTCTGCGCCGCGGCCTTGCCGACGGCGACCGGCTCGTTCGGCGGGTAGGCCAGCGCGTCGTCGGCGTAGAACGAAGCCACCTTGGCCGCGTCCCGCGTCGCCGCCGCCGCGGACCAGTCGTCGTCGAGCCTGGCGAGCGCTTTCGCGTTGGCGTCCATGTCGCCGGCCAGCGCGAACGCCGTGGCGGCGACGACGGCCAGCGCCGCGATCGCGGCGAGGCCGCGATGCATCCTGGTCCTTCCGCTGTTTCCGATCAACGCGGTGCAGGCGCTTTTCACGATCCCCTCGATCTGGCTCATCGTCCCTCCTTCTGGCCGCCCGGGCGCGAACCGGGCGCACGGCCGACCGGCGGAGTCTAACCGAGGTCGTCTTTCGCGTAAATATCAGAAACAAAGCGACTTGGGTGATTTCCGCGTCCCGGGGATTGACATACTGTGTTTCGCACAGTACAATGTACCGTATGGGTGAAACAGAAGCCTACGCCACGCTGGAACACGAGCTGCGGCGGGGGGTGGTGGTCCTGGCCACCCTCTCGCAGCTCCGGACCCCGCGCTACGGCTACGAACTGCGGCAGGCGCTCGCGGAACGCGGGCTGCCGATCGAGGAAGGCACGCTCTACCCGCTGCTGCGCCGGCTGGAGGCGCAGGGCCTGCTCCAGAGCGAGTGGCGGATCGAAGAGGGGCCGCCGCGACGCTACTACGCCCTGAACGCCGACGGCGGGACGCTGCTGCGGAAGCTCACCGCGTCGTGGCGGGGCCTGAACGACGCGATGGCCCGCCTGTTGGGAGAAGACTGACGATGACCGCCAACGACCTGATCGAAGCCTACGTCGCCGACGTCGCGCGCCGCCTGCCGCGCGCCCAGCGCAACGACGTCGCGTTCGAGCTGCGCGCGCTGCTCGGCGAGGAGCTGCAGGCCCGGGCCGAGGGCGCGGGGCGCGACGCCGACCCCGCGCTGGCCACCGCGCTGCTGCGCGATTTCGGCCGCCCGGCGGAGGTCGCTGCGCGCTACCGCCCGGCGCTGACGATCGTCGATCCCGCCGACGGGCGCGCCTTCCTGCGCGCCACCGTCATCGGCCTGGCGATCATCTGGAGCCTCGGCCTGCTGGTGCGACTGCGGCAGCCGATCGGCTCCGCGACCGACTTCCTGGTCGCGCTCGGCGCGTGGTGGACCGGCACGGTGATCCCGTCGCTGTGGTGGCCCGGCCTGCTGGTGGTCGGCTTCGGCGTGGCCGCGTGGACCCGCCGCCAATGGCCGCGGAAGGCGGATTGGACGCCGCGCGCGGAGGACCGCGTCGACGCCAACCGCGCCGCGCTCGCGCTGGGGCTCGCCGGCATCGTCTGCGGGGTCCTGGTGCTGCTCGATCCGCGCTGGTTCCTGGACCTGCTGCTCGGCGGGCGCGCCGCGCCGGCGATGCAGGAGGCGTTCGCCTATACCGACGCCTTCCGGCGCCGCCAGGCACCCTGGCTGGTGGGCCTGATCCTGCTCAACGTCCCGCTGCTGATCACCGTCCTGGCGCACGGCCGCTGGACGGTTCCCCTGCGGCGCGCCCACACGGCGCTGAGCCTGGCCACCTGCGCCGTCCTCACCTGGATCGTGCTGGACGGCCCGATGTACGCGGCCCCCGCCACCGACCGGACGGCGAAGGGGGCGATCGTCGTCCTGATCGCGCTCTCGGTGGGCTCGATCGTGCGGCAGTGGATCCGGAGCGTCCGGCCGTCGCCGGGAGGGCCGATGCGGGCGGCACCGTGAGGGACGGCGGTCGAGGCCGCCGCCGTCGCCAGGGCCTCCGCGCCGGCGCCGGCGCTTCGGGCGGGTTCACGGCCCTCAAGGGCAATCCGTCGTCGGTCTGCGCTCCGCGCCGCCCGAGGCGAAGCCGTACGTCCCGGGGCAGGCGTTGGCCGCTCGAACCGCGTAGTAGTACGACTCGCCGGCGGCCGGTGCGGGCCGGGTGTCCTCGATGGCGCACATGACCGCCCCGGACTCCAGGCATTCCGCTGCGCCCATTCCCCCGTCGTGGCGCAGCGCCGACACCAGGCCGCCGGCGACGTCGTAGTGGACCCCGGACCCGGCGCAGGCCCAGGACACGGTGGTCACGACGCTCCCGGACAGCGCCACGCCGGCGACTTCTGACGGCGGGGACCAGACGGTGGGATCGAGCGGCGCGCAGTCCGCTCCGTCCTCGACCCCGTCTCCGTCGTCGTCCGGATCGACAAGGTCGCAGAGCCCGTCCCCGTCGGCGTCCAGGCAGCGCGAGTACTTGATCGTGACGGCGTCGGAGCGCTTGCACGCATTCTGGGCGTCGAGCTCGACGCAACTGGTGCCGGTGACGTAGACGTTCCCGTCGGGCCCGACCACCACCACGCGCCCGCCGTCCTGCAGCCCTGCCGGCCCGTTGTAGCGCGCTTCCCAGAGCAGCAGGCCGGAAGCGTCGTACTGCACGGTCGCGAAGTCCGTGGAGGTCGTGCCCGGGCTGCCGCCGGTGACGTAGACCGAACCGTCGGGAGCGCGCGCCAGCGCCCGGGCTTCGTCGTAGCCGTGTCCGGGTCCGTCGTAACCAACCTCCCACGAGAGTGCCCCCGCCGCGGTGTAGCGAATCACTTTGTAGTCCCCAGCGTTGCTGGTGTCGGTCCCGCCGACGAGGAAGTCCCCGGACGGGTCCGACGCGAGCGCGACCGCCCTGAGGGTCGGATGGGTCATGACCCAGGACTGCTCCCCCAGCGGGGTGTAGCGCACCGTCGCCGAACCGTTCCCGCTGGTCCCGGTCACCGCGACATGGCCGAGCGGATCGACCGCAACGTCCCTGCAGAAGTCGGTGAGGGTCATCGACGTCCCGTCGTAGCGCGCCGACCAGTCCTCGCTCCCGCCCGTGCCGTAGCGGACCGTTGCGAAGTCGTAGACGTCGCCGCGGGCTCTTTGCAGCATGTCGGTCGTCGACGAATCGCCGCAGACGAGCGCGCGACCGAGCGAGTCCACCGCAAGCGCCCGAGTGCGGTCGGAGGAACTCGTGCTCAGCGGCCCGTTGTAGCGGGCCTCCCACAGGAACTCCCCGGCGGCCGAGTACTTGAGCGTCGTGAAGTCCTGAGAGGTCGTCGCCACGCTCTCGCAGGCCACGTAGACGTTCCCGGAGCCGTCCACCTCGACGTCGGTGGCGATATCCCCGGTGTGGGCCGCGCCATCGTAGCGCAGGACCCACAGGCGCTGACCGGTGGGCGAGTACTTGATGGTGACGACGTCGTAGTTGCCGACGGTCCCCTCGCTCGACCCGGTCACGATGACGTTCCCCTGGCCGTCGACCGCCAGGGCTCTGGAGTAATCCTGGCCGAGCGCCGGTCCCTCGTAGATGTCGTACCAGACGCGGGTGCCGGCGCTGTCGTAGCGGGTCGTGACGATGTCCTGGTTCAGGCAGTTGTAGAACTGGTTCTTCGCGGGGCAGCGCGTGCTCACCACGAAGACGTTGCCCGACCCGTCCACGCCCAGGTCGATCGGGGTATCCTCACCGGCCTCCGTCGTGTTGTCGCGGGCGATCCAGCCGGTTCCCTCCTGGAAGGCGGCGACGCAGGCGCGGCTCGCGCTCATCGTGAGAGCGCCGTCGAGGCAGTCGGCGTCGCCCGACCAGCCCGAGAATCTCGAACCCTCGTCCGGCGTGGCCGAGAGCGCGACCTCCGCGCCAGGGGTGTAGGCCTCCTCGCAGTCGTCTCCGCAGTCGATCCCCGCCGGCGCGGAGGTCACCCGGCCCGTCCCGGTCCCGGTCTTCGCCACGGTGAGCAGGATGTCGAAGCGGGCCTCGCAGGCGTGCGCGGCGGTCATGAGCACCCGGCCGTCGGCACAGTCGCCGTCGCCGGTCCAGCCGCGGAACACCGATCCGGCCGCGGGAAGCGCCGCCAGCGTGACCGAGGTCCCGTGGTCGTAGGTCTCGGAGCAGTCAGCGCCGCAGTCGATTCCCGGCGGCGTCGAAGTGACCGAACCGCTCCCCGTACCGTTCTTCGTGACGGTGAGGGGGTAGGTCTTGAGCGTGAAGGTCGCAACGGCCGTCCTGGGATCGTCCATCGACACGATGCAGGTCGTCGCGCCGCCGCTGCATGCTCCGCTCCAGCCCCCGAACAGGGAGCTTGCGTCGGGGACCTCGGTCAGGGTCACGACGGTGCGATGGTTGTAGAGCTCGCTGCAGTCGGAACCGCACGCGATCCCCGCGGGGCTGGAGGACACGGTGCCCGAGCCGTTCCCGGGTTTCTCGACGGCGAGCGGCTGCGCTCCGCCGCGCCACAGGTGCGCCCGTCCCCAGCGCGGCGGCGTCAGGGCGTGGTAACCGGGAAGTCCCACGACGAGGTCCGGGAATCCATCGCCGTCGACGTCGCCGGCCCCACCGATCACCCGTGGCACGAAGTAGAAGTCGAACTGGAAGGCCTCCTCCGCGAGCAGCGGCGACGACCACGCGGGAGACGTCTCGATCCCGGCGGCTCCGCCCCGGAACAGGAAGACCCGCTCCGCGTCGACCAGCGTGATCGGCACGGTCGGGCGCACGTCGGAGACCGCAAGATCGTCGCGACCATCGCCGTCGACGTCGCCGGTGCCCGCGACCGCCGCGCCGAAGCGCCCCAGCGCCTCTTCGGCAGGCGCCGCGATGGTCGCGTCGCCGCCCGCGGTCCAGGCGTACGGCAGGGTCCCGTTGCCTGGTCCGAGCCAGACGGTGACCTGGGGGACGGGGTCCGTGGACCATGGCAGACCGATCGCGACGTCGGCGGTGCCGTCGGCGTCGAGATCACCCGCACCACAAACGGCGAAGCCGGGACGGCGGAGGTTCGGGCTGGTCACCGGGAGCGCGCAGAAGTTCATGTCCAGGTCGCTGGCCGGAGCCGACGGAGGGTAGAGCAATCCCGAGGGGGCGCTCCGGAACACGTAGACGCGGCCGCTATCGGGATCGCCGTAGCCGGGAGCGCCGACGACCAGATCGCTCCGCCCGTCGCCGTTGACGTCCCCTGCGGCCGCGACCGAGAAGCCGAGCTGGTCCCCTCCCTGCTGGCCGAATCCCCGCCAGTCGGCGTTGTCCGGCGTCCCGTTTGGCCCGAGCCCACCGGACGCGCCCAGCCACAGGAACACCCCTCCCGAGCTGACGTTCGCCGCCCGGTAGAACGAGCGCGCTCCGACCACGATGTCGCCGTAGCCGTCGCCGTTGACGTCACCGGCCCCGGCGACCGAGAACCCCGCTTCGGACGCAATCCAGGAGTAGTTGAATCCCCCCGTGGCCGTGCTCCAGGAAGGCGACGCCGCCAGACCTCCTGCCGAGCCGAAGTAGACGTACGCCCGCCCCTCGCCGGAGTTCCACATCGGTGCGCCGACGATCACGTCGTCGTAGCCGTCGCCGTTCACGTCGCCGGCGCAGGCGACCGACCAGCCGAACCGCGACCCGCTCCCCTCGCCCGCGCTCATCCACTGCCACGCCCCCGCGTTGAGACCCGTGGCCGAACCGAGAAAGACGAATGCGGCCCCCGAGGTGCCGTCGAAGGGCGCGCCGACGATGACGTCGTCGTAGCCGTCGCCGTTCACATCTCCCGCCGAGGCGACCGAGTAGCCGAACCACGATCCCCCCCGGTCGTTGTCGAAGATCCAGGACGGGTTGGCCGTGAAGGGGGGAGCGGCCAGGGCCGGGCCGGCGACGGGGATCAGGCAGAGAGTGGAAGCAACGAGGATTCGTCGAAGCATGGCCAACCTCCCCTGTCGCTCGCGCTGTCCTTGGTTAGCGAACTTGGCGCAGGGGAGCCGCGGCGCGCGGCCCCCCCGATCTGGAGAGAGAGACGCAGCCGTCGGTGCGGTTGACTCAAGAAACCCCCGGACCGCTACGGGTTAGTCGCGCAGGCGTCGCTTTGTACACGAGCCGCCCTCGGCCGCTGTTCGCGGGCGCACGTCTCGCGGTAGATTCAGGGAGCACCGCTCGAGGGGGAGTGGCATGTCGCAGCCGGAGGGGCCGCTCACGGAGGCCGGCGACCGCCCGGACCATCCGATGCGGTACGCGGAGGCCTCGGATCCGTGGGCCGACTGCGAGGCGCTTCGCTCCCAGCTCACCCGCTCCGTGCGGAGGGTCTGCCCGGTCTGGCTCGCCGATCGCGCCGAGGACATCGTCCAGGCGGCGCTGATCCGGGTCGTCGAACTGCGCTCGCGCGCTGAGACACCTTCCCCCCTGCCTGCGTCCTATCTGTGGAAGGTGGCCTACACCGCGACGATCGACGAGATCCGTCGCGTACGAAAGGAGCGCGAGGTGCCGATCGAAGCGCTGCAGCCGGCCGTCGACGAGCCCGTGGACGGGTCCGACCCGCTGCGCGACGCGTCGCTGCGCGAACTCGGGCGCGGGCTCCAGCACTGCCTGGCGCGCCTGATCGAGCCACGGCGGCTGGCGGTCGGGCTGCACCTGCTCGGCCACAGCGCGGCCGAGATCGCGACGATCGCGGGGTGGGACGGCAAGCGCTCGCGGAACCTGCTGCACCGCGGGCTGGGCGACCTGCGGCGCTGTCTCGCGGCGCGGGGGATCACGCCGTGACACCCGACGAGCAGGTGGTCGAGCGGCTCCGCGCGGCGTTTGCCGCGGTGGCGGTGGACGCCGCCCCCGGCTCGGACTGCCCGGACCCGGGGCGCCTGTGGGGCGCGCTGCACGGCGAGGGGCCGGCCGCCGAGCGGCGCGAGATCGCGCTGCACGCGATCGCCTGCCCGGCCTGCGCGGAGGCCTGGCGGCTGGCCCGCAGCCTGGACGGTGAGATGTCCGCTCGGCTGGGAAGCGCGGCCCGCCCCGCGGCCGCTGATTCGCCCGGGCGGAACATTCGGTGGTGGGCCGCCGCCGGACTCGCCGCCAGCCTGGTGCTCGCGGCCGGCCTCGCGCTGTTCTCGTGGCGATCGCGGCCCGTGGAGCCGCCGGTCTATCGGGCGCAGCCCGGGGAGTCGATCGCGTCGCTGGTTCCGGAGGGCGCGGTGCTGCCGCGCGCCCGCTGCCTCTTGCGTTGGAGCGGACCCGCCGGCGCGCGATATGACCTGCTGGTGGCGACCTCGGACATGCGCCCGCTCGTCCGCGTGCCGCGGCTCGAGGCCAGCGAGTACCTGGTCGCGGCCGACGCGCTCGCGGCGCTCCCCGCGGGCACGCGGCTGCTGTGGCAGGTGGAGGCAGACCTGCCGGACGGCAGCCGGCTCCCCTCGCGCACCTTCACGTTCACGCTCGACTGACGGGGGAACCCGATGGCGGCGAAGCCCGACGCGAGACGGACGATGGGCCGGCTCGCCTCCGGCGTCGCCGCGTGCCTGGCAGCCGTCGCGAGCGGCGCCATCGCGTCCGCCGAGGGGCCCGCCGCGACGCCGGCCGCGTGCGCGGTGCAGGTCCGCGATCGGCCCGGCGACCTCGAGCCCTACCTCTGCTTCCAGAAAGCCGCGCGGGCCAGCGGCGACTGGACCACCGCCGTCGCGCGGCTCGAGGCGCTGCTCGCGCTCGACGGGGCGAACCCGCGCGCGCGGCTGGCCCTCGCGCTGATCGCGGTCGAGCGGAGCGAGCCGCGGGCCGAGGCGCTCCTGCGGCAGGCGAGCAACGACTTCCGCGCCGCGCGCGACGCCCCCGGCGAGGTACGGTCCCGGCTCGTGCTGGCCGCGCTCTACTCGACCGGCGCGCGAAACGACGAGGCCCAGCAGGAACTCGACCGCGCGGAGGCCGCGGCCGGGGAGGCGGACGACCCCGTGCTGGGCGCGCGGGTCACGGTCGCCCGGGCCCGCCTGGCCCACCAGCGCGCGGACTACGGCGTCGCTCTGACGCTGCTCGAGGGGGTGGAGGGGGTCGCCACCGGCAGCGGCTCCGAGCCCCTGCTCGCCGACTGGCTCGCCGCGAAGGGCTCGGCCCTCTGGGGCATGTCGCGCTTCCCGGAAGCGTTCGACTGCTTCAGGCGGCAGGCCGACCTGCTGAACCGGGCCGGCGACCTGTTTGAGGAAGCGGGGGCGCGCGCCAACGTCGCGCTGCTCTACGCGGCCGGCCTGCGCGGGCGCGAGTTGACACCGGATGAGAAGGCCGAGCAGCGACGGCTGGTCGAGCAGGCGCTCGAGGTGGCGCAGCGCGGCGGCAACCGGCCGATCGAGGGGAAGTCGCTGATCTACCTGGCGCAACTGGCGACCGAGCCGCCGGAGTACCGCCGCCGGCTGCGCGACGCGCTGGCGCTGGGGCCGGCACTGCGCCCCGACGACCGCCTGCTCGCCCTGCGGCTGCTGGCCGAGAGCCTGGTCTATCGCGAGCCCAGCGACCCCGCGGCCGCATGGGTGCTCCTGGACCAGGCGGTCGCCGAGGCACAGGCGCGCGGCGACCTGCAGGGCCTCGCGCGGGCGCGCGTGGTGCGCACGACGATCCCGACGAAGCAGGCCTTCGAAGAGGGCTGGACCCCGGAGCGGCACGAGCGCCTGCTGGCCGAGTACCCCGCCGCCATGGACGCCGTGGAGGCGATCCGCGACCGGCAGGCCGACGGAGAGGTTCGCGCGCGGACCTTCTCGCAGTGGGTGTTCCTCTACCGTCGCGTCGCCGGCGCGCTGCTCTGGCCCCCCGACCGCGCGCCCGATCCGGCGGACGTCGAGCGCGCCTTCGCGGTGATGGAGCGGATGCGCGCGCGCGTGCTGCTCGACGAGCTGGACGCCGCCGCGGCCACGGGCGCGCTGCGCGGCGGGAGGAGCGCGGTGCCGCTGGCGCACGAGGCCGCGTCGCTGGGCGAGGTCCAGCGCGCGCTCGCGCCGGACGAGGCGCTCCTGTCCTTCCAACTCGCCGACCGCGGCGCGCTGCGCGGCTTCTTTTGGGGCGGCTCGTGGCTGATCGTCGTCACGCGCCAGGCGGTGACCGTCCACGCCCTTCCCGATCGCGCCGTGCTGGAGGCGCCGGTCCGGCTCTTCCTCGGGCTGGTCGCGAAGCGGGACGGCTCCGAGGCGGAGGGCGCGGCACGGCTGTACGTGGACCTGCTCGCGCCCGCCTTGGCTGGCCTCCCGACCGGCGTCGGCCGCCTCGTGATCGCGCCGGACGACCTGCTGCTGCGCGTGCCGTTCGAGATGCTGCGGCCCGATGTCGCGGGGGAGCCGCTGGGGCTACGCTTTGCCGTGACGATCGTCCCCTCGGCGACGACCTGGCTGCGGCAGCGGTCGCTCCCCGGCCCCGCCGCCCCAGGGCGCGCGCTCGTCTTCGTCGACCCGGAACTCGTCGCCGCGGAGGAGCCGAGCCGAGCGGACGGGAGCCCGCCGGCCGAGCGCTCCACCCCGGCGAGGCTGGCCTTCGCGCGCCAGGAGGCCCGAGCGTTGCGCCGGGAACTGGGCGGCGATTGCGAGGTCCTGGCCGGGGCCGACGCCTCGGAGCGGGCGCTCGAGTCGGCGCCGCTCGAGCGGTTCGGGATCGTCCACTTCGCCGCGCACGCGGTGGCCGACCCCCAGCGGCCGGATCGTTCCGCCGTGCTGCTGGCACCGGGACCGCCCGACGACGACGGCCGGCTCGAAGCGCGCGAGATCGTCGCCCTCGACTTCACCGGCCGGGTCGTCGTGCTCTCCGCCTGCCACGGCGCGGCGGGCCCCGAGTTGGAGGGGGAGGGGCTGATGAGCCTGGCGCGCGCGTTCTTCGCGTCGGGCGCCCGGGCGGTCGTCGGCAGCCGGTGGCGCCTGCGCGACGACGAGGCCGCCGCGCTCTTCGCGCGGTTCTACGCCCAGCTCGGCCGGGGGCGCAGCCTGTCCGAGGCGCTGCGCGAGGCCCGGCGGGAGCGCGCCGCGGAGGGCGCGCCGGCCGAGGCCTGGGCCGGGGTCATCGTGCTGGGGGACGGGGACTTCGTCCCGCTCCCCGGGGGGGTCACGCGCTCGTCCGGCTGGGGGCCGGCCCTCGCCGCGTTCGTCCTGCTCGCGGCGGCTGCCGCCGCGCTCGTGCTCTGGAGACGCGGCTGAAGGGAGAGCCCATGCATTCCGACCTGAGACACCAGGCTCCCGGCCGCGTCACTCCATCGAAATCCACCGATGCTCCAGTGAGGGGGTGAGTCATGTGTCGCATCGCGTGCGTTGCGTCTGGGGCCCTGCCGGCCCTGCTGCTCGCCGTTTCGTCCGTGCTTGCCGAGGCTCCTGCGCCGTTCCATGGCGTACCGACCGGCGAGACGCGGCTGAGCGTGCCGGCCCAACTATCCCCGGCCGACGACGTCCAGCCCGCCGCCTTCGGCCAGGGGACGGAGGTCTGCGTCGTCTCGCGCGAGAACTGGACGCTGCAGGCCATGCGGTCGATCGACGGCGGGCAGTCCTTCGGACCGCCGGTCGCGATCGCCGGAGGGCCCGGGCAGAAGCGCGTCGCGGAGTACGCCGTCGCGCGCGGGCCGGACGGGCGGATTCACGTCGCGGCCGCGGTGATCGATCCGACGATCGGACGTGGATTGCAGTACCTCGGCAGCGACAACCTCTGCGCCACGTGGACCGGTCCGGTCGACGTTGTCCAGGCCGGGAGCCCGGCCCACGACGTGACGATCCCGGCCGTCGCTGCGAACGCGAGTGGACGGGTCGCCATCCTGTTCCGTGGCGGCGTGCCCGGAGACGCGTTCGCCGTGGCCAGCTCCGACGCCGGAGCGCACTGGACCGCTCCTGCGCCGCTCGCGCTCCCGGCGGGAGACACCTCCTACGGGATCCTGCAGGGCGACGTCGAAGTCGATCCTGCAGGGCGCGTTCACGTCGCCTGGATCACCGAAGGATCCACCGAGCTCTGGCGCTCGCGCTCGATCGACGGAGGCTTGGACTTTTCCACGCCAGCCCAGCAACCGATCGATCAGGACGGGTTCCCGGCCCCTCGAGCCGTCGCTCTCGCGGTGCCGCAGGACGGATCGCTCCTGACCGCGATCTGGGATTACGACGGCTCCGGCCCTTCCCCCAACCACGTCGGCGTCACACGCTCGACGGACGGAGGCGTGAGTCACCCCTTCCGTTACAAGACCGGAAGCGAACTCACGGAGGAAGGCAGGGTCCGCTTCGTTCCGTCGCCGGTCACCGGCACGGTGTTGCTCCTTGCCTTCCAGCAGGACCGCTGCGAGATCCACCGCTCCGCCGACTGGGGCGCCACGTACTCCCTCTCCGGGGTGCTGGGAGATGTTCTCGAGGCCGACACCGGCGCCGACCCCACGGCGATCGAGGCGTCGCCCGGCCACTGGGCTGTCGCCCGCACCAGCCGGTCGGGGAACGCCGTACTCGTCGTCTCCTCCACGAACGACGGGCTGACGTGGGGCGACGTGGCGCGCGCCGACGATGGAGCAGCCACCGGCTCGAGCCGGGTGGGTACGCTCGCCGCGGTCGCGCCCGAAGACGTCTTCGTCCCCTGGGCCGATCGCCGCGGCGCCGATCAGTCGACGGGGGACATCCGCGGGAACCGCTCCGCGATTGCCCCGCTCTCCTTCGGCCCCGATCTGCGCGTCGACGGCTCGGACGGGGACCCGATCTCGCCCGAGGCGATACCGGGCACCGCGATCGCCCGGGCGTCGTCCTCCGAGCTGCACGTCGGCTTCGCCTGGGGTCCCGGCGGGCCGAACACCGACATCTACTTCTCGTCGAGCCGCAACGGTGGCGTCAGCTTCGGCGCACCCGTGCGCGTCAGCACGACCCCGCCGGGCAGCACGCGGCACGATCACCCGGTGGCAGCCGCGTTGGCGGACGGCCGGGTCTTTGTCGCCTATGCACGCGCCCTGGCCGATGGTTCGCTCGAGATGCGGTGCAACCGCTCGCTCGACCACGGGGCCACGTGGCTACCCACCGATGTGCTGCTCGGCACCGCGCCGGCCCAGTTCTTCTTCTATGGGGTCCCCAGCCCGTCCATCGTCGCCTACTCCGACGGCACGGTCCTCGTGGCGTGGTCGGACGGCACGGATGTCTACCTGTCCCGATCCATCGACTCCGCGCAGACGTTTTCCACGACTGCCCTCGATGGCCTGCCGGCCGACCAGCAGGCTTTGAATCCACGCCTCATCGCCCAGGCGGACCAGGCCTTCCTCGCGTACTGGTCGTACTGGGGAGTCTATGCGAAGACAAGCACCAATCGCGGCGGCTCGTGGTCGGGAGGCATGATCGGCTCGTCGGACGTCTCGTCGGTGCGGTGGACCGGGCTGGCGGGAGACGGCACCTCGAAGGCGATCCTGGTCTGGGCTAGCCTCGGCGGTGGCTCGATCAGGGTGAGCCGATACAGCGCAGGCGCATGGACGCCGGCCGCGACTCCGGGTTCGACCGGCCTCCTCCCGGCGGTCGGCTACGCATCGCCCAGCGTCGTCCTGCTCACCTACGCCGCGGGACCTCGATTCGGCACCGAGCTGTTGGCGCGCCGCTCGACCGACGACGGCGTCTCATGGGGAACCGCCTCGCGGCTCGACGACTCGGCGCCCGTCCCCGCGGCGAGGAGCTGGCCAATCGGCATCGTGTCCGATGGTGCCGGCTCCCTGTGGGTCGTGGCGCTGGACTTCAGCGCGGGCCAGTCGGAACTGGTCTGCCGGCAGACCGGCGACGGCGGGCTGACGTGGGATCTGCTGCGCCGGGTCGCTTCCGTGCAGCCGCAAGGTGCCTTCCGGGACGGGGAGGTCAACTACTCGACCGGACTGGCGGCGCTGCCTTCGACGCTCGTCGCCGCCTGGACCGGGCCGCGGCCCGACGCGCCGCTTGCGCAGGTCATGGTGAACGTCTCTCCCGTCGACCGCGACGACGACGGGAGCCCCGCGACGGTGGATTGCGACGACTTCAACCCGTGGATCTACCCGGGGGCCTACCAGCTCTGCGACGGCCTCAACAACGACTGCAACGATCCGGCGTGGCCCACGCCTCCCGCCAATGAGGCCGACGGGGACGGCGACTCGTTCCGCGGCTGCGCGGGCGATTGCGACGACACGGACCCCTCGCTTTACCCGGACGCTCCGGAGCTCAACGACGGCAGGGACAACCAGTGTCCGGGGGACGTGGGCCGCGGGGTCGTCGACGAGCTGACGGGAGGGCCGACCTTCGACGCCACGGACAAGTCGCTCGTGTCGTGGCCGGAGCAGCCGGGGGCGTCGATGTACCAGCTCGCCCGCTGCACGAGCCCCCGCTTCGACCAGGACTGCGTGCTGGTCACGACCACGGCGACCACCGCCTCCTGGCGCGATCCCGAGGCCACGCTGCCGCAGGGCATCGTCTACTACCTGGTGCGGCCGCTCGCCCCGTTCGCGGGAAGCTGGGGGCAGTCGGACGACGGCTCCGGGTCGACCGAGCGGACGCTCGCGTGCACCGAGACGACCGACATCCTGACCTTCCTCGACCACACCTGGGACGACCTCCCGCCGGACGCCCTGCTTGCCTTCTTCTGGAACCTCACGGCCGTGCCGTCCGACTATTTCCTCTTCGAGATCCAGGAGCCGCCGTACGAGGAGACCAACGCGTGGTGCGCCCAGGGAGCGGACTTCTACCGTACGAACTACTTGCAGTACCACGGCTCTGGCGGGATCGTCTACTCAAACGGCGTGCCGAGATGGTGGCGCCACAGCGGAACCGGGCTCGCGTGGGTCGGTCCGACGACGGCTGGCAACGCGAACTACTACGGACCCGCGAGCCAGGTCATCTACTCGTGGAACTCGGAGGCGGGACTCGGGGGCCGGCCCTCGCGGCAGGTTCACCCCGCGGACTCCGGTTCCTGCGAGGTGATGGACTACTACACGACACGTTGCGCCACGTCGGTGCCGTGGCGGCTGACGATTGTGATCGGCCCGGACCGATTCCGTGTGTGCGGGTTCTGAGCACGGGCTGATGCGGGCCATCCGCGATCGCACGCGGCGCGCGGTCACCGCTATGACTGCGGTGTGTCCCCGTGGCGCGAGAATCCGTGTGGGTTCCAAGGAGGAGCAGCCATGTTCCAGCGCAGATTTCGACCAGCCGTCGCGATCGTGATCCTTGGCGCAGCGCTCGCGTTTGCGTCGCTTGCTGCCCTGGGACCTGTCTTCGCTCAGGCAACGCCCCCCGATCACATCAACTACCAGGGTGTGCTGCGGGATGCCGCGGGACAGCCGCTAACCGGCACCTTCGGCATGATCTTCCGCTACTTCGACGCCGAGTCGGCGGGTAACGAGATCCTCGAGGAATGGCATGACAGCTATGCCGGCAACCTGGTTCTCGTCTCACAAGGCATCTTCAGCGTACAGCTCGGTTCCGGCCCGCTGTGGGATGGCGAGGGGCCGGGGAACTACAACTCGCTTGGCGAAGTGTTCCGCGACTTCTCGAGCGTCTGGCTCGAGCTCCAGGTCAACGGCGAGACGCTCGCACCTCGCGTCGAATTCGTTTCCGCGCCGTACGCGATCAATGCGGCGCACATCAACGGGCGTACTGCCTCGGATTTCCTCGATACATCGGCGATTCCGCAGACGAAGGCGGGGACACTTGCAGTCGGTCCGGTTGACTTCGGAGAGTACCTCGGCCGCTATCACGCCATACTGTCGCAAGCGCACTGGACTTGGGAGAGCTATACCGATGCGCCCGGCTATCTCCCCATCAACGCGCAGTTCAGGACAACCTCCCAACTGGGGCCCGAGACGAACGTAGAGCTGGGCACTGGATATGGCTTCTCGTGTGGCGAAGGAGAGTCATGCATCGACATGGTCGCGCTGCGAGCGGCCGATAGCGGTTCGATGGTGGAGTTGGCGGGCCACCACTCCAACTTGCTCCCCAGCTACGGCGTCTACGCCACGAGCGAGGGACACGGCGTCTGGGCCGAGGGGGACTCTGCAGGAGGTCGCTTCGAAGATCGCGATCAGTCAGCCTACGCGGTGATTGCCACAGCAGATGATGGTGTGCAGGGCTACGGAAACTACGTCGGCGGCTATTTCAAGGACCGTGACGATACCGGGTACACGCTCGCCGGGTTCGGCAACCATGGGATCGCCGCGGGCGGGGCTTCGAGCGGAGGCTGGTTCAGCGACTCGGACAACAGCGGCTACGCCCACGTCGGCACGGGTGACCGGGGGATCATGGCGTACGGCAGCCAGGCCGGCGGCTACTTCGGTGATTCGGACAGCTCGGGTTACGCGTGGGCCGGCTACGGGGGCTACGGAATCATCGCTGGCGGGGCCGACAGCGGGGCCTACTTCGGCGACACGGACCAGTCCGGCGTTGCGCGCGTCGGCTTCGGGCACCTCGGAATCGAAGCCGAGGGCAGCGAAGCGGGTGGTCGGTTCAAGGACCATGAAGACTCCGGCTACGCCTATGTAGGCTACGGCGACTATGGAGTGTCGGCAGGGGGAGGCTACGCCGGCGGGTACTTCGGCAGCACCGATTCCTCCGGGTACGCCCGCGTTGGGTTCGGCAGCGTGGGGATCGACGCGCGCGCCGCGTTCACGCCTGGTTACTTTGCAAACAGCGACTACGCAAACTGGTCTACCGTCGGCGAGCACGTGTCCAAGGTGCGCGGCCCTGGCGCCAATTCGTTCGTGCAGAATCACCCGGAGGACAGCGGCGCCGTCATCGTGTACTTCACGCCCGAAGGAGACGAGGTCGCGGTCTACACGCGAGGAACGGCTCGGCTCCAAGGCGGGGAGGTACGCGTTCCCCTCGGTGAGACGTTCAAGTGGGTTGCCAATCCCGACCTCGGTCTCACCGTGCACCTCACGCCGGTCGGATCGTGGTCCGATCTCTATGTGGCATCGAAGGCGAGCGATGCGATCGTCGTCAGGAGCAGTGGCGGCGATGCGAATGCCGTCTTCGACTACATCGTCTACGGACTTCGGATCGGCTTCGAGGAGTCGAGCGTTCTCGAGGAGAAGTCCCGCGAAGCCTATATCCCCTCCATGAAGGGCCAGCGCGAGCTCTACGAGCGCCGGCCGGAGTGGCGCGCCGGCAACGCCTTCGAGCGGTTCAGGGCGATGCAGGACGCGGCGTCGCTCCCGGCCGCAGACCTCGCGCGAGCCGACGCACTCAGGGTGGCGATTCACGAATACGACCCCGGCAGCGATCCTCCCGCCTGCTCGCTGCGCGGCATGGGACCCTGCAGGGTCGAAGCGGAACCGCCACAGGAGGTCGCCCGCGGTGCTGCCCCCGGCATCGGAGCCGGGGGGGCCGTGTCGGTTCCCGCGATCCCGCGACCGGCGGATCCTGGCGCCGTCGGCCCGGCCATCGTGGTCACGCGCGGAGACCGGCAGGATGACAAGGAACCCCCGCCGGCACCCCTGTTCCCCGTCAGCGAGTCGGTCGAACCAGGCGATCTCCTGGTTCTCGATCCCCTTCGCCCCGGCCAACTCAAGCGCTGCGACGCAGCCGGCAGTACCGGCGTCGCCGGCGTGGTCGCTGCCGAGGCGATCACGATGAACGGCCAGCTCCAGGCTCCGCTTGCGTCGTCGCTCTACGCGCTCGTCAAGGCCGATGCCGCCTTCGCGGTGATCCGCGCGGGTGATCTGCTCACGACCTCGCCGACTCCGGGCCACGCGATGCTCGCGACCGAGGCGCTTCCCGGAACGGTGATCGGCAAGGCGCTCGAGCCACTCGAGGCGGGAGCCGGAGTGATCAGGGTCCTCCTGATCGCTCGATGAGGGGGGAGGGACCCGATGAGATCCTCTGCCCTCCTGCTCCTGCTGCCACTGGTCTTTGGCGCCGCTGTCGCACAGCAAAGCGCCAGCTACGAGCTCTCCGAATCTTCCTTCAACGCCGGGGGCACTCCGTTCCAGGGCTCGATCCTCGCGTCGACGAGCTTCCGCCTCACCTTCGGCTCGCTAGGCGAGACGATCGTCTCACCTGCCCCCCTAGCGAGCGTCTCCTACCGTGCTGAGGTCAGTTTTGGGGCCCAAGTCATGGAGAGTACCTTCCAGGTAGACCGTGACGACGACGGGATCCCCGCAATGACGGACTGCGACGACGCCAACTCTTCCGTCTATCCGGGCGCCCCTCCGGCTTGCGACGGCCTCAACAACGACTGCAGCGATCCGTCCTGGCCGACCCCTCCGGCCGACGAAGCCGATGCGGACGGCGACTCGTTCCGCGGGTGTTCGGGCGACTGCGACGATACGGACCCGTCGCGCTACCCCGACGCTCCTGAGATCAACGACGGCAAGGACAACCAGTGTCCGGCGGATCCGGGTTACGGGACCATCGACGAGATCGGAGGCACCTCCGGGTTCACGGACCCCGCGGATCGGCACACCTTCAGTTGGACGGAGCAGGTTGGGGCCACCCAGTACCAGGTCGCTCGCTCTGAGGACCCTCGTTTCGAGGACGGCGGCTTCTGCCAGCTCGTCGCGGGCGCCACGAGCTGGGCCGATCCGGCGTCGCCGCCTGCTGGCCGCGCTTTCTTCTACCTGGTGCGCGCCGTTGCTCCCCACCTCGGGAGCTGGGGGCAGACCTCCTCCGGGGTTGAGCGCTCGGCGTGCGCCCCCACCTTCAGCTTCGTGGACACGCCGGCCGACGATATCGCGCCGGATGCCCTGTACCGGTTCTTCGAAGCACTCCAAGCCAGTCCGACGGACTACATCCTCTACAAGATCGACGAGCCCAATCTGGGACTGGTCAATGCGTGGTGCTCCGGTCGCGCCGACTTCTACCGATCGAATTACCTTTCTTACGCGCAGTACGGAGGGATCGGAGACTGGGTCTCCCAGACCTGGCCAAAGTGGTGGAAGAGCTCGGCGACGGCACTGCAGTGGGCCCCGGTGGATCCCTTCGCGATCGACTACTACGGCGCTACCTGTGGTGCCTACGCGGAGCCGTACACATGGTGCGCGCAAAGCGGTCTAGGCGGACTACCGCCGCGCACCGTCGATCCGTCGCACGTCGGCGGGCCCTATCCGACCTGCGAGATCCTGGACTGGGCAGCCACGGGATGCGGCGACGGTACCTGGAGGCTCACGATTCGAGTCGCGCCGACCCGGCAGGAGGCCTGCGGGTTCTGAAGCCACTGGGTCCGGCGAGTCTCCGTACTCGCCTACCGCCCGCCGTGCGCCGCCTTCCACTCCATCGCGCGGCGCACGCGGCGCTCGACCGACGGGTGGCTGTAGAAGACGAACTCCTCCAGCGCGCCCGGCCGCGGGTAGCGGTACTCGGCCGTCTTCACCAGCGCCGAGGCCAGCGCGTCGGGCAGGTTCACGGTCTCGAGCGAGTAGCGGTCGGCTTCGTTCTCGCCGACGCGGATCAGCGTGTTGAACGCCGGCTGCGCGAGCAGTCCGAACAGCGACGCAACGAACAGCAGCACCGGCAGGCTCGTTGGATCGGACAGCGCGGCGCGGCTGCCGAAGGCTCGTGCGAAACGCAGGTACAACCGGTCGGCGAGCCAGAAGAACACCAGCGCGAGCGCTGTGAATACGATCACCATGCGCCAGACGTGGCCCAGCACGTAGTGCCCGATCTCGTGGCCGGTCACGGCTCGCACCTCGTCGAGCGAGGCGCCCTTGAAGGCGACGTCGGAGATCGCGATCCGCGCCGTGCCCGCGAGCCCCGCGACGTTGGCCGTGAAGTTGTTGGACTGGCGCGAGCCGTCGTAGACGAAAATCCGGTCGGTCGGCACCCCGGCCTGCTGCGCCATCACGACGAGCGCGTCGCGCACCTCGCCCGGAGGTACCGGCTGGTAGTCGTTGAAGAGCGGCTCGATCAGGATCGGCGCCGCCAGCAGCAGCGCGGACGTGGCGAGCGCGGTGAGCCCGGCGGACCACAGCCACCAGCGCCGGCCGGTGCGGCGGAGTAGCGCGTAGACCCCCATCATGAACAGCGCGCCGAGCAGGACCGAGAGCGCGAGGCCGATCGCGCCCTGCGCGAGGAAGTCGCCGAGCGGCTGGCTGGTCCGGCCGTAGGCGCGCTCGCGCCACCAGTCCTCGTACAGCGTCCACGGCAGCGTGATCAGCGCCGAGACCAGGAAGAAGGTCGCCGCCACCAGGAACGCGCGCAGGTTCGGCCCGCGACGGGAGCACCTGCCCGCGACGCGGTCGAGGATCCCCCAGCGCACGATCATCCAGGTCACGACGCCGGTGACCACCAGCCCCCACAGCAGCAGCCAGTGGTTGCCAGTCGTGTAGGCCTGCGCCTTGGCGAGGGCCTCGGGGCCGAGAGAGTCGATGTGGGCGCGCGTGGCGGCTTCGGGGTCGAAGGTCATGGAGGATATCCTCGCGGGTAATGCGGGCGGGCGGCATCCCGGTCGCGTGCTGCACGGACGAACGGGCGTACGGGCGGGCTCGGCGGCGGGGCGCGGCCCTTGCGGGAGAGGAGCGGCCGGGCCGCGACGCCGCGTCCGCGTCTATGAACAGTCCTTCGATGCGAGCACGACCTCCGTCATGAGAACAGCCTCCGAGTCCAGGTACCGTACCCTGCAGCTGAGCTCGTTTTCCCAGAGGATCGGCAGCTCCGAGCAGAGCTTGGATCGGAGCTCGGCTGCGATCTCGGCCTGGAACGCAGCCAGATCGACCTGCGACTTCGAGACGTTCACTAGTCGGTACTCGAAGATCAGCTCGCGTGGCCCGGCACGAACGGCGATCAGCTCCGTTTCGGCGTCGGTCTTCTTTGGCAGCCCCGACTGCAGGCTCTCGGCGATCCGCTCGACGATGCGCTGTGGGTCCCTCGCGCGTGCCCTTCCCGCCGTGACGTTCGTCGCGAAGATCGCGAGGAAGATCGCGGAGATAACCGTTCCTATGAGCGCTGGTGTCAGGATTCCCGCCCTTCCGTGTTTGCGCAGTCCGCTGAGCGCCACGGTGCCTGATACAAGGCCGATCAGGCAGAACACGAGCACCAGGATGTCCAGGATCACGCCACTCGGATCCCCCGCTGCCGCGCTGGTCCGGGACTTCCCGATGGTCATGCCGACGATGGATAGAAGTGGCGCGAGCCAACTAACCTTCGCCGCCTGAACGTGCAGCGGCGGCTTCTCCGGCTTGGTCATGTACGTCCCTCCCTTCTTGCTGCGGCGTTCTGCACCCCTCCGCCTGGCGTGCCGACATTGAGATCCACGTGGCTGGATGACGCCGGTGCCAAGGCCGGGATTGCCCACCTCGGGCGGCACGATCGTCGGCAAAGCAGGCGCACTCCCAGCGTTTTTCTACTCCCGGTGCGCTGCACGCGTCAACGCTGGCCGCGCACCGTCCCTGGCTGCCAACGGCCCTTACCGCACATCGATTCCGATTTCATTCCGACCCACTCCGCGGATCGAGTTGGCAGGAGCCTGGCGATGCGGAACCTGAAGCAGTCAGTCACGGCCTTGGCGGCGGTGAAAACAACTGCGGGTGTCAATTTCGGAATTTCTGCGAACCGAAAACAAGCGAACCGCGGCAAGCTCAGGCGTCTCGCCCACCTCCCCGGACGGCGCGTCGGCGGACAGCGAAGGCCGATCGGAAAGCCGGTGTTCGTTGGACCGCAGGTCGGTCGCCGAAGTCAGCCCCCGCCGCCTACCTGTGCTGCCGGAACACCCACTCCACCAGCGCCGGCTCGGTGTAGACCCACATGAAGACGTTGTGCCCGACGCCGGGGTACTCGGTGTAGAGCGGCGTGCCGCCCAGCTTCCGCAGCGTGGCGATGATGGTCCGCGACGTTTCGACCGACTCGATCTCGTCGAGCTCACCGTGGAAGTTCCAGATCGGGATGTCCTTCAGCTTGGCCAGCGTCTCCGGATGGGCGCGGCCGCAGACCGGGACGCCGGCGGCGAACAGCTCGGGACGCTGGGCCAGGACGTGCCACGTGCCGGCGCCGCCCATCGAGTGGCCAGTGACGTAGATCCGCTTGCGATCGATCGGCAGCTCGCCGGCCAGGCTCTCGACGATCTCGATCGCCAGCCGGTCGCGGCCCGGCCCGAGCAGGATCTCCGGGAGCTGTCCCTCGCGCAGCCGGACCGGGGGCCAGTTCTCGTTCGACTGCGGGGCGACCACGAAGCACGGGTGGCGGCGCTGGTTCTCGGGCAGCGTCCAGGCGAGGCTGCCGAACCAGTTGCCGCGGTCGAGCTGCTTGACGTTGTCGGTCCCCGAGCCGCTCGAGCCGTGCAGGAAGAGGACGAGCGGGTAGAGCCGGCCGGGCTCGGTCTTCGGCTTGAACAGTCGATACGGCATCGTCTCGCCCGCCGCGTCGCGATAGGTCCGGGCCTCGAACGCGGCGGTCAGCGGCGGCGCGTCCTTCTTGAAGCGCTCGATCGGCTCCCAGCGCGCGTCGGAGTTCGGGTCGCCCGGCAGCAGCTTGGGCGTCTGCTGGGCGAACGAAGCGCTGGCGCCAAGCAACGCCAGCAGGGCGATCGCCCGTGTCGCACGCCTACGGCTCGGGCTGTCCATCATCCGACTCGCCGAGAAAGGCGAAGCGCCACCGCTTCCACGGGTCGACGAACCGCACCGCCTGCGGATCGAACTCGTCCGGATCGTACCGACCGCCGACCCACGTCAGGTAGCTCTCGTGTTCCTCGTGTGTCGGATCGGCGATCGCCCGCAGGAACTCCTCGTACCCCGGGAGGCCGCCCACGTCCTCGGGAGGGCACCGCCGCTTCCCGGCCACGCACACCGGATACCGCTGCCCCGGAACCCGGGGAAGCACGCGCTCGAGGACCACGCGGTGGTTCCAGTCGTCGCCGAAGTCGTAGAGGTACTTCGCCGTGCTCTGACGCCGCTTCAGGTACCTGGCGACCGGAATGTCCCAACTGGGAAGGAACGGCTCGTCCCCGACGAAGGCGTCATCGTCCGGGATGCCGATCCGAAGGGACCGCCTTCGCGGAGCGGGGACCACCCGGAACTCGTGCAGGTGGTAGTCGAGCCAGCCCATCGCGTCCTGGATCGCGACGTGGAGGTCCCAGAACGAGTAGTCCGCCGGCACCTGAAGACGCCGCCAGATCGGCGGCCGGATGCCGACGAGCGAGACCTTGATCTCGAGGATGCTGTCGGCTCTCGCGCTCACTCCTGCCCCGGGGTGCTGCCCGGGAGTTCTTGTACCCCTCGAGCCTCCGGGGAGTCAACTGCGTCAGACACATCGCGGTCGCCCGGGCCGACGTGAGCGGGACGGAGGGCCCCCGTTCTCCGCTCACGCCTCGTCCGGCGGCGCGAGCAGCCACTCGTAGACCGGCTGAACCTCGACGCCGGCGCGCGCGGCGGCCGCGAGGCTACGTAGCTCGCGCTCGGGGTCGCCGGGTCCGATGGGTCCGCGCACACCTGGAGGAGCTGCGATCCTCCCGCCGGATAGCAAGCGAGAAAGTCGACCTCGTGGCCGTCGGCGGTCTTCACGTAGCCCACCTCGGCGCGGGCGCTGACCGACGAATCCCGCGCGCGGGATGCATTCCGGGCGATCGGCTGTGCGCGCATTCGGGCGTCGGCTACCATCGTCGCGGGCTCGACGGTCGGGACTCACCGGCCCGTACCGCGACGAGGGAGGGGTAGTGAACGGTCTCACGAACCGCGACCTGGAGTTCATCGAGAAGGTCCACCGGCTCCCAGAGGAGCGTCGCGCGATCCTGGAGCAGATCGTCGATGCGTACCTCTCGCGGGCCGCGCGGGCCGATCGCGAACTGACGCAGGAGGCCGGAAGGCTCTCGGAGTCCGTCCTGAAGGAGATCTGGGACAACCCCGAGGACGCCGTCTATGACCGCCTTTGAGCAGGGCGACGTGATCCTCGTCCCCGTGCCGTTCACGGACACGAGCGCGGTCAAGCAGCGACCTGCCGTCGTCGTGAGTGGTCGGCGTTACAACCGGGAGCGCCCGGACCTGATCGTCATGCCGGTCACGTCGAACGTCGCGCCGCCGCGTCGATTCGGCGACTTCCCGTTGGAGCGATGGCGCAGCTCCGGGCTCCTGAAGCCGTCGCTCGTCAAGCCCGTTCTTGCCACCATCGCCTCGCGCGCCGTCCGCCGCCGCCTGGGTGCGCTGCCTCGCGGCGATGCTGGCCGTCTCGCCCGACACGCACGGCGGCTCCTCGTCCGCTGACGATGCCCGCGGGTCCGCGGGCGCGCGCCACGGGCCGCGTTGCGCTGCACCTTCCCCGAATCGTCAGGCGGCCCCCCAGGACGCGGCGCGCCTCACTCGGCATTGAACCGCGCCCCCCGTGAGCGTACCGTCCCTCCTGCAAGCACCACCCCGCGCCCACGACAGCCCGCGTTTCGCTCGGACCGGGCCGGTCGCCTCCCTGACCACGCCCCACGTCCCCCCGATCCCGGGCCGGGGAGGACGACATGCGCGATCTCGCTTACCGACTCCGCGTCGCCGCTTCGCCCATCCTGGCTGCTGTGGCCCTCGCCCTCTCCCCCGCCCCCGCCCGCGCCGATGACATCACGCTCACCCTGCTCCCGCCCGAGCTCTGCGCGTGCGGCTGGGTCAGCGTCAACGGTGCCGTCTCCAGCGACCGAACGGTCTGGGACCTGGTCTGGGACTGGGGCGACGGCACGACCAGCCTGAGCTGGTTCCCCGCCTCGCACCGCTACGCCGTCGACGGCTTCTACGAGATCACGGTGACCGCGATCGGCTGCACGAGCCAGGTCGAGACGACCCTCGCCATCGTCAGCGGGGCCGAAGCCCCCGGCTGCCCGACGGACGCGGCACCGCCGTGCCACGACGCGAAGCCGTGCCGGTACCTGTACCCGTACAACATGCACCTGGTCGACGACGGCACGAGCGCGGTCCCGCTGCACCTGCGCGACGCGGCCGGCACGCCGACCCCCGAAGCGCTCTCCTTCGACCCCGGCGACGCGACCCTCCTCTCGATCGCGCCCAGCGGCTACGTCACCCCGCTCCGGACCGAAGCTCCGGCCGAGATCGGCGCCTGGGCCTCGGCGACGCTCACGGACGAAGCGCGGGGGGCCGCCAACACGAGCGTGATCCGCGTCCTGCCGCAGGACTACGCCGTGCCGTTCGCCGAAGCGATCGCCGGCAGGGCCGTGCTCTACTACCCCACGGTCGTGAAGGGCGAGGACCTTGCGAGCCTGGTCGCGCAGCACGAGATCCCGACCGTCAACGGCTACGCGCACGCGATCCAGGGCGGCCTGCTCGCGATCGAGCCGAACGACGGCTGCCGCCAGATCTTCGAGGTCGACTTCGGGGTCACCGAAGAGGGTCGCGTCTGCGGGATCTCCGGGAACCCGATCCGGATCGGCTGGAACATCGAGGGGAACGCCTGGCAGAACTGCTTCCTGGTCCCGTTCCTGCCGCCGCGCAGTCCGCAGTGGTTCGTCTTCCACCACGAGCTGGGGCACAACTTCTCGTGGAGTTCGTCGCTCTTCGCGCGGCTGATGGGAATCGGCGTCTACTCCGAGGCGATGGCGTCGGCGCTCGCGCTGACCGACATGCGCCGGATCCTCGACAGCCCGCTCCACTACCCGCTCGAGACGACGGCCACGGGTTCGCTGACCGACTCATGGAACCGCGACGCACAGGGGTTCCGGAACCGCTTCGCCGACTGGCTGGCCGCCGGGGCGGACTTCGCCCAGCTCGATCCCGACATCGTCGACGGGCTGTGGCTGCACCACGCGGGCGCCGATCCGTTTGGCTTCGCCGCGCGCTTCTTCGCCCCGCTGGAGCCGGTGCGGGTCGCCTCACTGGGACCCGTACTCTGCGGGATCGAGAACGACGATGACCGGCACACCGTCTTCGCGGCGCTGGTCAGCGCGGCGGCCGGGGAGGACCTCTCCACGACCTTCCGCGACAGCTACCACTACCCGCTCGACCAGGGGCTGTTCGATCTGGCGTACCCGGCGCTGGCGGGGATCCTCGACGACGCGGGGGCGGGGTGCGTGCCGGACGGCGAATCGTGGCCCGCGCGGCCGCTCACCGTGGAGCGCGCAGCGGGCGGGCAGGTGACGCTGCGCTGGGCGCCGTCGTGCCGGGCGGGGGATACGGACTACGCGGTGTACGAGGGCGAGCTGGGGGTGTTCGACGACCGGCTGCCGATGACCTGCTCGACCGGCGGGGCGACGAGCTTCACGGGGGTGCCGGGGACGGGGGGGCGGTACTACTTGGTGGCGCCACTGCACGGCGGGTGGGAGGGGTCGCTGGGGGTCGATAGCCGGGGGGTGGAGCGGGAGGTGGGCGGCGTGACGTGCGGGGAGCGGCGAGTGGCGGGGTGTCCGTAGGGAGCGGGGCGGGACTCAACTGGTCTGGTCTCCAGGATTCCCGGGGCGATTCAGCGGGGCCCGACGTGAAGCAGGTGCGCTATCCTCCCAAGGTCGTTTCCGTTGCGGGAGACCCCCGGGTGCGCGGCTACTTCGGCAACACGGATTTCGATTGGTACTCGTTCCTCGCCGCGCAGCGAGATGTCGACGAGGTCAACTTCTGGCAGCCGTCTGGATCCGGCCGGGTCGTTCACCTCGACCCGGGCAGCCCCTTCTTCTTCAAGCTCAAGAAGCCACACTATGCCATCGGTGGGTTCGGGTTCTTCGCTACGAAGACGGTGCTGCCCACGAGCGTCGCCTGGGAGACGTTCGGCTTCAAGAACGGCTCGGCGACGCTCGCGGAGATGCGCAAGCGGATCGCTCGCTACCGCGAGGAGCCTTTCGGACCGCACGACGACCCGAACATCGGGTGTTTGCTGATCCAGCAGCCCGTGTTCTTCAGCCCGAATGACTGGATCGAACAGCCCAAGGACTGGGGCAAGCAGACCGTCCAGGGCGCCGGCTACGACTTGACGCAGGGAGAGGGGAAGCGGGTCTGGGACCAGTGCCTCCTCCAGAGTTCGAGCGCGCTGGCCTCGGCGCTCGTCGTTGGGCCCAGATTCGGCGCTCCCGTCGAAGTCCGGCCGCGACTCGGTCAGGGCACATTCCGCATCGCGGTGCTTGACGCCTATGGACGGGCCTGTGCCGTCACCGGAGAGCATTCACTGCCGGTTCTCGAGGCGGCACACATTCGGCCCTACACGGAGGGCGGCGCTCACGATCCGCGTAACGGGCTGCTGTTGCGATCGGACCTGCACCGGCTTTTCGACAAGGGCTTCGTTACGGTCACGCCCGACCTCGCGTTCCGGGTTTCCGAGCGCCTCCGGCAGTTGTGGAACAACGGGCACACGTACTACGGGCTCCATGGACGTCGAGTCAGAACGCCGAGCCGAATTGAGTATCAGCCGGACCGCGAACTCCTCGAGTGGCACGCATCAGAAGTGTTTGTGGCGTGATCGTGTCGAACTTTCTATCTGGCGAGCCGCCCCTGTCGACTCGTGTGCTCTCTGGCTGAGCGTCGGGCTGAAGCCGATCGTCTCTCGACTCGCCGCCATGCGGGATTCCGTGACACTCGGCTCGCCCGCGGGGTTGCCGAATACGCTCTCCCTGAAAGAAAACGGGCGCCCCGTTTCCAGGGCGCCCGCACGGCGTCTCAGGCGATGGTCACGTCAGGGGGTGGCAAACGGCCCCGGCCCGCTGAGGAACGGCCGAAGCAGTCGCGACCGTGACGGTTGACGGAGTTTCCGCAGCGCCTTCGATTCGATCTGGCGGATCCGCTCGCGGGTGACGAGGAAGGACTGGCCGACCTCTTCGAGCGTGTGCTCGCTGCCTTCGTCAACTCCGAACCTCATCTTCAGGACCTTTTCCTCCCTGGGGGTCAGGGTCTTTAGGACGGTCCCCGTCTGCTCCTTGAGGTTCATTCTGACCACCGCCTCCACTGGAGAAGGGCTTTTCTTGTCCTCGATGAAATCGCCGAGGTGCGAGTCTTCGTCCTCGCCGATCGGCGTCTCCAGGGAGATCGGTTCCTGCGCGATCTTCAGCACCTTCCGGACCTTGCTGGCCGGCACGTCCATCCGCTCGGCGATCTCCTCCGGCGTCGGCTCGCGCCCCAGCTCCTGCACCAGCGCCCGCGCCGTCCGCACCAGCTTGTTGATCGTCTCGATCATGTGGACCGGGATGCGGATCGTGCGGGCCTGGTCGGCGATCGCGCGGGTGATCGCCTGGCGGATCCACCAGGTGGCGTAGGTCGAGAACTTGTAGCCGCGCTTGTACTCGAACTTGTCGACCGCCTTCATCAGCCCGATGTTCCCTTCCTGGATCAGGTCCAGGAACTGCAGGCCGCGGTTGGTGTACTTCTTGGCGATCGACACCACCAGCCGCAGGTTGGCCTCGATCAGGTCCTTCTTGGCCTGCTGGGCCTCGATCTCGCCCTGGAAGATGTCCTTCGCCAGCTCGCGCAGCTCGGTGTCGGTGGCCCGCATCATCGACTCGATGATCCGGATCTCGTCGCGCGCCTCGTCCGCCTTGCGCTTCAGCTCGCGCTTCATCACGGCGTCCTGCGCGGTCTTGAGCCGGTGCTTCAGGTCGTTCTCGATCCGCAGGTGGCGCTGCAGCTTGTGGTTGGCGTCCTTCACTTCCTTGGCCAGCCGGTCGATGTAGTGCTGCGACAGGCCGACCGACTGGATCGCCTTGGCGATCTCGTCCTGGGCGTGCGCGATCTTGACCTGGGTGTCCTTCTCGGTCTTGGTGCCCGCCTTGAGCTTGGCGTGCTTGGCGTGCAGGACCTCCAGGTCGGCCGCGTGCTTCTTGATCTTCGCCAGCCGCTTGTTGGCCTGCGCCACCTTGCGCTTGATCAGCTCCTCGCGCGGGATGTTGCCGTTCTGGCCGCCGACGGCGCCCTCGGAGATGTCGAACATCTCCTCGACCGACTTGGCGTGCTGCTTCAGGCGCTCGGGGATGCCGAGGAGCTGGTCCAGGCCGAAGCGGCTGCGGGACAGCGCCCGCAGGACCTTCATCTCGCCTTCCTCGATCCGCTTGGCGATCGTCACCTCGCCCTCGCGCGTCAGGAGCGGCACCGTCCCCATCTCGCGCAGGTACATCCGCACGGGGTCGTTGGTCCGCTCCTGCTCGGCCGGCGGGACGGGCTCGTTCTTGCGGCGGTCCCGGCGTGTGGGGATCGCCTCCGCGATCGAGCCGTCCTCCGACTCGATCTCGGCGTCGGCCTCGACCACGTCGACCTCGCGCGCGCGCAGGAACTCGAAGACCTCCTCGAGCTCCGCCGGGTCGGCGACCACTTCCTCGGGAAGCTGGTCCCGCACCTCCTGGGCGGTCAGGACTCCTCTCTCCTTTCCCTGAGAGAGGAGCGCCTTGACCTCTTCGTACTTCTCGTCGATCCGCAAGGTCAGTTCTCCCGCGACGCGGCGCCGGCCGCCGTGTGGCCCCGGCCGGCGTGAAAAGGCCGCGTCGGATGTGTCCGTCCCATTCGTGCTGCTGGTATGCGTTCAGTGCGCCCCGTGTCCGACCGTCCCTGGATTCGCCGGACCGGGCCGGTTCCGTTCCCTAGTGCCCTCCTCCGTGGACGGCGCCCGCCGCCGCTCCCGCGGTAGCCGTGCCGAGCCCCTGGATCTCCCTGGCCAAAGACACTTTCTCCAGCATCAACTTCGTCTTCACGGCCGGGTCGGCCGTGCGTTCGATCTCTTCCTGTACCTCGCGCAGCCGGCGGCCCAGCACGCGGCCGTGCAGCGCGGCCAGCGCACCGCGGACCTCGACCGCGCCCGGCTCGTCGCCGGGTGCGAAGGCCAGCGCCAGGATCTCCGCGCGCGCCTCCTCCGGGGCGGCCTCGGCGATCCGCCGGAGGTTCCACCGCTCGCCGCGCTTGAAGGCCTCGCACCAGCGCCGGACGAGCACCCCTCCCAGCTCGCCTAGTTGGGCGGTGCCGACGCTCTCGAGCGTCTCGAGCAGCTCGGCGGCCTCCGCGTCCGTCGCGCCCGCCGCATTCGCCCGTCCCCCAAGGAAACGTACGACGACTTCCTCGGCGTGCGTCAGGCGTCTTCCACCAGCGGTCGTCGCGGCGGCGGGAGCGCGCACGTCGCGCCGGCGCTCCGAGGCGACCCGCCGCAGCTCCTGGCGAAAGAGCGCGTCCTCGATCGAAAGGCCATCGGCGACCTTGGACATGATCTCGGTGCGGGCCACGGAGTTGGGCAGGTGCGACAGGTGCTGCAACACCATCTCCAGCGCGGCCAGCTTCCCCTCGAGCGTCGTCACCGGGTGGTTGCGACGCGCTTCGTCCACGAGGAAGGTAGGCAGGTCCGCGGCGCTTTCAACCGCCGCCTGCGCGGCCTCGGGGCCGCGGCTCCGCACGAGGTCGTCCGGGTCCAATCCGTCCGGCGCCGTCGCCACCGAAACCGACATCCCCGCGGCCAGCAGCGGCGCCAGCGCGGCGTGGGTCGCGCGCCGGCCGGCGCTGTCGCCGTCGAAGAACAGCACGACGCGCGGCGTCCAGCGGTGCAGCAGCTTGACGTGCTCGGGGCCCAGCGCGGTGCCGCAGACCGCGACCGCGCCGGGGACCCCCGCCGCGGCCAGGCTGACCGCGTCGAAATAGCCCTCGACCACGACCGCGCGCTCGGCCTGGCGGATCTCCTGGGCCGACTCGTAGAGCCGGAACAGCGTGCGCCCCTTGTCGTAGGCTGCGGTCTCGGGGCCGTTGAGGTACTTGGGCTCGTCGTCGCCGACGGCGCGGCCGCCGAACGAGATCACGCGCCCGGCGGAGTCGCGGATCGGGAAGGTGACGCGGGCGCGGAAGCGGTCATAGACGCCGCTGCCCGATGGGCGCGGCACGACCAGCCCGGCCTGCACCAGGTCGTCGGGCTGGAACCCCTTGCCGGCCAGGTGCCGCAGCAGGCCGTCCCAGCCCGGGGGCGCGAACCCCAGCCCGAAGCGGCGCGCGGCGTCCTGGTCCAGGCCGCGCCGCGAAAGGTACGCGCGCGCCCCTTCGCCCCCCTCGCCGAACAGCCGCGCGGTGTAGAACGCCTGGGCCTCGGCCAGCGCCTCCATGACCCGGCGGCGGCGGCGGTCGGCCTCGGCCTCGGCCGGGTTGCGCGGGGCGGGCGGGGCGATCCCCAGCTTGTCGCCGAGCAGCCGCACGGCCTCCGGGAACGGCACGCTGTGCAGCGCCATCACGAAGTCGAAGACGTCCCCGCCGGCGCGGCAGCCGAAACAGAAGTAGACCTGCTTGACCGGGTCCACGTGGAAGCTGGGGGTCTTCTCCTGGTGGAAGGGGCAGAGCCCCGTCATCGAGCGGCCGCTCTTGCGCAGCGACACGACCTCCGACACGACATCGACGATGTCGGCACCGGCGCGTACCGAGTCGCTGTATTCGCGGTACCCGACCGGAGCCATCGTCCTCCCAACCATGGCAAAAGCGCATCGGCACCGGCGCTGCCGCCGGGACCATCTGAGGACTGCTCCCCGGGTGAGCAAGGCGGGCGGAATCGACCGCCCGGCCGCGCGCGACCCGACCCCTGCGCACACGGGGGCCATCCTCCGGGCCCCCGTTGAACCCCTTGATTGACAGAATCTTACCGGCAGGCTTTCGCCCGCGCAAAGCTATTTCGGATGGGGCGGACACCCCTCCAGCCAGGGTCCCAGCCTGCCCGCCCCTGGTCAGCGCCGTCCGCGGTGTCCGGCCAGGATGGCGTGAGCGGCGCAGGCCGCTCCGAAGCCGTTGCCGATATTGACGACGGTCAAACCGCCGGCGCACGAGGTGAGCATCGCAAACAGGGCGGTGAACCCGTCGAGCGCCGCGCCATAGCCGACGGCCGTCGGGACGCCGATCACGGGGGCTTCGACCAGCCCGGCGATGACCGACGGCAGCGCCCCCTCCATCCCCGCGACGACCACGATCACCCGGGCCCGCCGCAGCCGCTCGAGGTGCTCGAACAGGCGGTGGATCCCGGCGACGCCGACGTCGTAGAGCCGGTCGACCGCCAGGCCGAAGGCCTCCGCCGCCACGGCCGCCTCCTCCGCCACCGGAATGTCGGCGGTCCCGGCGCTGACCACCATCAGCCCTGGGATCGGGCGGGTGCGGCCGCGCGGGCGCAGCAGGAAGGTCCTAGAGACCGGGTCGTAGGTCCCGGCGGGCAGGCGCCGGATGAGCCGTTCGCCGACGTCCGGGCCGATCCGGGTGACCAGCACGGTCCCGCCGCGCTCGGCCATGTGGGCCGCGATCTTCTCGACCTGGGCCGGGGCCTTCCCCTCGCCGAAAACGACCTCGGGGATGCCCCGGCGCAGCGTCCGGCGGTGGTCGATCTTCGCGAACCCCAGCTCCCCGGTGGCGAGCTTGTCGAGCCGGGCCAGGGCCTCCTCGGCCCCCAGGCTCCCGTCCCGGACGGCGGCGATCAGCTTGACGAGCGACTTTCGATCCACTGTCGGTTCTCCCGGAAGGCGCGCAGGACGGCCATTTTCACCCCATTTCCCGTTGACCCGCCTCCGACCGTCGTGCTAGACAACCGGTCGGCGAGCGCCTACGGGCGCGGCCGGAGCGGTATTCCCGCTCCAAGACCGGGGAGGGTCGTCATGAACAAGGCCGAGCTGATCGACAAGATCTCTCAGGACGCCGGCATCACCAAGGTGGCCGCCGCGCGCGCCATCGAATCGATCATCGAAGGGGTCGCCGCCTCGCTCCGCAAGGGCGAGCGCACGGCGCTGGTCGGCTTCGGGACCTTCACGGCGCGCAAGCGGAAGGCCCGCACCGGCCGCAACCCGCAGACCGGCGCGACGATCGAGATCCCGCCCAAGGTGACGGTCCTCTTCCGCCCCAGCAAGGAACTGGAAGAGATTCTGAACCGCTGACCCTTCCGGCCGCCCGGGCGGCGCGCCCCGCGGGGGGCCGCCCGGCGCCCGGTCACTCGATCACGGCGATCTTGTCGCCCGCTTCGACCGTCTGCCCCGGCTGCACGAAGACCGACTGCACCTTGCCGCGCCGCGGGGAGTCGACCTCGTTCTCCATCTTCATCGCTTCGAGCACGATCAGCCCCTGCGCCTCGTCGACCTCGTCCCCTTCCTCGACCAGCACCTTGACCACGCGGCCGGGCATGATCGCCTTGACGGTGATCGTGCCGGTCTGGACCAGGTGCGCGCCGGCGATCGCCGCCATCGGGTCGACGATGTGCACGGTCCGGAGGTGGCCGCCGTGGCGGACCGCGTACTCGTCCGGCACGGCCCCCTCGCGCACCGAGATCTCGTACGACTTGCCGTCGATGATCAGCGAGTAGAACGAGGCCTCCAGGTTGGCGCAGTCGACCTCGAGCGTGCGGCCCTCGACGGTGACGATGTAGCCCCCCTCGGTCGGCTCCAGCTCGAGCTCCTGCTGCCGTCCGTCGATCACCCCGCGCAGCTTCACAGCGCCCCCCGCATCGCGCGCCGCCGCCCGCCGGCCAGCCAGAGCGAGCCGGCGCGCCCGCCCCCGGACCCCTCGTCGCGCATCGCCTGCTCGACCCGCATCCGGTAGGCGTGGATCGCGGCCGCGACGACTGCAACCTCGTCCAGCCAGGGGTCGCTTCCCTTGAGCAGCTCCGGACCGTACTGCTCGATGAACGCGGTGTTGACGTCGCCCGCGACGTAGACCGGGTGCTCCATCAGCCGGCGCAGGTAGGGGATGTTGGTCTTGATCCCCTCCAGCCGGTACTCGTCGAGCGCGCGCCGCATCTTGCGGATCGCGTCCTGGCGGTCGGG
>JALOKP010000214.1 GCA_025456425.1 Acidobacteriota bacterium
GACGAAGGCGACGGCGAGCGCGGTCAGCAGCCCGCCGACCGGGTGCAGCAGGATCGCGATCTTGTCCCAGAAGTCCTTCTTCTTGACGGGCTCCGACACCGGCGCGGCTCCCAGCGCCTACTTGCGGCGCGCGGTCAGCTTGCCGTCCTTCACCTCGAGCACCAGGTCGACCTGGACCGCGTCGTCGTAGGAGACGATCGCGACCTCGGCCGACTGCCCCTTGTGGCTCACGGTCAGCGCGCACTTCCCCGTCTCGTCCAGGATGATGTGGTACGAGCCGGACTTGTCGGTGGGGACGGCGGGGTAGGTCCTGGCGGAGCACTTCCCGGCGACGGTCGTTCCCTCTCCGACCGGGTTGCCTTCGGCGGTGATCTTCCCGAAGACCTCGCCGGCGGCCGCGGGCGCGGATGCGGCGAGGGCGATGACCAGCAGCGTGGCGAGCGTTCTCACGGCGCCTCCTTTCCGTCGAGCGGGCGAGCCGAGGCTACTCCAGATCCCCGCAGCAGGCCATGCGCCGCGCCCCGTGCGGCGTCGGGCGGCGCGAACCCGGCCCGGGGGGCTTGATCCCCGCCGCGCGCGGGAGGACGATCCTTTCCGATGCCCTCGTCGGCGGTGGCTCGGACGATGATCCTGCTCGTGGCGATGACCGGCTGCGCCGGTCCGGAGGCGCTCTTTCCGGCGGAGGTCGACGGCTGGACGCCAGCGGCGCCGGAGGAAGCGTACGCCGCGGCGACGCTGCACCAGTACATCGACGGCGCGGCTGAGGTCTACCTGGCGCTGGGCGTCGTCGGCGCGCGGGCCGTGCGCTACGCGCGGGACGGGCAGCCCGAGATCATCGCCGACGTCTTCGACATGGGGACCGGCGCGGGCGCCTACGGCGCGTTCCACCACGACGTGCGCAGCGGCCGGCCGGCTGGGATCGGCGCCGAGTCGGACCAGGACGGCGGTGCGCTCGCCTTCTGGAAGGGGCGGCACTTCGTCTCGGTGATCGCGGTCGGCGAGGGTCCGGGCGTGCCCGAGGCGGTTGCCGCCCTCGGCCGGCGGATCGCCGCGGCGCTGCCGGACGGCGGCGGGCCGCCGGCGATCGCGGCGCGGCTGCCGGAGCCGGGGCTCGACCGCAGTCGCGTCCACCTCGTCACGAACCACGCGCTGCTCAACCGCCACTTCTTCGTGGCGGACGGGGACCTGTTCGGGTTCGGGCCGGGGGTCCTCGGGATCGTCGCGGCGTACCGGGCGGACGGGCCGGACGCGGGCGGCGGCGACGACGACGACGCCGAGCCGTACCGGCTGCTGCTCGTTTCCTACCCGGACCCCGCGGGCGGGGAGGCTGCGGCCGCCGCGCTCTCCCGCTTCCGCGCCGCGTTCCTGGCGGAGGCCGGGGCCGACGGGGCGCTTCGCCTGGAGAACGGCCGCTGGACGGCGGCGCGGGCGATCGGCCCGCTGCTCGCCGTGGCGCTCGATGCACCGTCGCGCGAGACGGCGGTCGCCGCGCTGGATGCAGTGCAGGCACGCGCCCGCTGACGGGGCGCACCGCGGGGGCCGCGGTGACCGGCGCCGGCGTGGCGCTCGCCGGGAGGAGCGATCCCGGCGCGAGGCCGGCCGGCTCGCCTCCCGCCGCTCCCGCCTCCGGGAGCGTCCCGGCTTCCTCGACCGTCGTGCTGGTGCGAGAGGCCGGCGTGCTCGATGCGAACGGCCGCCTCGTGCCCGAGGTGCTGGTCTCGATGCTCGACCGCGCGGTCTGCGAGCTGGCAGGACAGGCCGACCCCGTCGCGGCCTTCAAGACCTTCCTGAAGCCGACCGACACGCTGGGGATCAAGACGAACGTCTGGCGCTTCCTGGCCACGCCCCCGCCGCTCGAGCAGGCGCTCCGGCAGCGCGCGATCGACTGCGGGATCCCGGCGGCGAAGATCGCGATCGACGACCGCGGCGTGCTGGAGAACCCGGTTTTCAGGAGCGCCACCGCGCTGATCAACGTGCGCCCGATGCGCACCCACCACTGGTCGGGGGTCGGCAGCCTGCTGAAGAACTACATCATGTTCTCCCCCAGTCCGCCCGACTGGCACGGCGACTCGTGCGCCGACCTGGGCGGGCTCTGGAAGCTGCCGGCCTGCGCCGGCAGGACCCGCCTGAACGTGCTGGTGATGCTGACCCCGCTCTACCAGAGCGAGGGGCCGCACGACTTCAACGCCAAGTACACCTGGCCCTACAAGGGGCTGATCATCTCGACCGACCCGGTCGCCGCCGACGCCACCGGCCTGCGGATCCTGGAGGCGAAGCGTCGGGCCGCCTTCGGAACCGACCAGCCGTTCGAGGTCCCGCCCAAGCACATCCGCGTCGCGGCGGAGAAGTTCGGGCTGGGCGTGGCCGATCCGGCGCGGATCCGGCTGAAGAAGCTGGGGTGGGCGGAGGAGGCGCTGATCTAGGCCGGGGCCTCGAGCGGGAAGCCGCAGCCGAGTGGAGTGGCGCCGCAGGCCCGGCGTGGAACCATGGCCCTGCCCCGGCGTTGTTCCGCCAGGAGACCCCTCGATGCCGATCCGGATGCTGCTCGTGTCGCTGCTGCTCGTGGCCGCCGCTCCCGCGCTCGCGCAGACCCCCGCCGGCTCGTTCACGGACGCCCCGGCTCTGCCGGACTCCCCCGCGGGGCGGCGCACGAGGGAGCTACTCGACGCGCTGAACGGCAGCGACGAGGCGGCGCTTCGGCGCTTCGTCGAGCAGGCATTCTCGCCGTCGTACGACGCCTCGATGACGCTGGACGACCACCTCGACTTTTTCCACGGCATCCAGAACGCGCACGGGCGGCTGAACTTCGTCGCCTCGCGGACGCTGGAACCGAACCCGCTTCCGGGTTCCTCGATCGCGATCGTCCGCTCGTCGCGGAGCGACCGCTGGCTCGGGGTGCTGATCGGCGTCGAGTCCGCCCCCCCGCACCGGATCACGAACCTGATGATCAACACCGCCCGGCCGCCGCAGGGGGCGGTCGCGACCGCACCGCTCGCCCCGGCCGGGATCGCGGAGCCGATGCGGGCGCACCTCGCGAAGCTCGCCGCCTCCGACGCCTTCTCGGGGACAGTGCTGATCGCCGTCGGCGGGGAGGTCGTCTTCGAGGGCGCGTACGGCGAGGCCGACCGCGAGGGACACGTCGCGAATACGCTCGACACGCGTTTCGGCCTCAGCTCGATGGGGAAGATGTTCACGGCGGTTGCGATCGCGCAGCTCGTCGACGCGGGCAAGCTCTCGTTCGACGACAGGCTATCGCGCGTGCTGGGCGAGGACTGGCTGCCGGCCGGCGCGAAGGACTCGCTGACGATCCGGCACCTGCTGTCCCACACCGGCGGCGCGGGCGACTTCCTCGGGGTCGCGGTCCAGCCGGAGAACAGGGGGAAGTACCTCGAGGTCTCGGACTACAAACCGGTGGTGGCCGGTCGCCCGCTCGACTTCCCGCCCGGTACGCGCTTTCAGTACAGCAACAGCGGCTTCATCCTGCTCGGAGCGGTGATCGAGAAGGTCAGCGGCAAGCGTTACGAGGACTACGTCCGGGGCGCGATCTGGGGACCGGCCGGGATGACCGCGACCGGCTGCCTGGATCGCGACGCGCCGCAGACTCAGACGGCGATCGGCTACTACCAGGACGGGCCGAAGGGCCAGTCCACGTGGCTCTCGAACCGCTCCCTCGCCCCGCGCCGCGGCAGCCCCGCCGGCGGATGCTTCTCGACGGTCCGGGACCTCTTCCGCTTCGCGCGCGCGCTGCAGGGCGGCCGGCTGGTCAAGCCCGCGACGCTCGCCGAGATGTGGCGCGAGCAGTCGCCGCCGGGTTCCGCGATGCGCTACGGGCTGGGGTTCATCCTCGAGGACTGGCCCTCGGGACGGGCCGTCGGCCACGGCGGGACCTTCCCCGGCGCCAACGGGGCCTTCGACATCTACGTGGACCGCAACGCGACCGTGATCGTGCTCTGCAACGGGGACGGGATCGGCTCGGCCCGCGACAAGGCTCGAGAGCTCGTCCTGCGGCTGCCGGCCGCGACGACGAGGCCGCCCGGCTAGGCCAGGCGCAACCCGGCGTGCCGGGCGATCGCGCGGAAGTCGCGGTCGAGCGTCAGCAGTGCCGCGCCGGTGTCGAGGCAGGTCGCCGCGATGATGCAGTCGACCGCGCCCCGCACCGTGATCCCGTGCGCCCGCAGCGCCCGGTAGAGGGCGGCCGCTCGGACGTGTGTCGCGAAGCCGGGCGACAGGCACGGAAGCCGGCGCACGATCCGCAGGGCCCGCTCGAAGTCGAGGTCCGAGCGGAACCCCTGCAGCAGCTCGGTGACGATCACCGGCAGGATCGCCAGCGCGACGCGGCCGCGCTCCAGCTCGAACCCGATCCGATCGGCGGCGGCGCCTTCCCCCTCCGTGAAGAACTCCACCCACGCCGAGGTGTCGACGACGATCACGACCTCGACCGGCGCCAGCCGTCCAGGTCGCCGGACCAGCGCAGCTCGCCGCGCAGCAGAGCGGCCGCGCGGAAGAGGTCCGCCTGCTCGACGAGCCGCTGCAGCGCGAAGTGCACGACCTCGCGCTTGGACTTGGCCCCCGTGATCTTCATGGCGCGGTCGACGAGGCTGTCATCGAGCACGATGTTGGTGCGCCCCATGTGGACTCCGTTTTCGCTGATACACATTCATTACTCCTTTTGGTGTATTCCGGCAAGGCCTCCGTCCCTGCCCCGAACGCTGGCACCTCCCGGCGCGGGCCGCACGCGTTTCGTGCGGCGGGCATCCCGCCCGCGGGAGCGGCACCGGCCCCGCCTCCTTTATCCTTGGCCCTGGGGGTCCCGATGGACGACGCGCTGCTGACCTGGCTCCTCGCCCCACCCGCCGCGGCCGGGCTGTTCTTCCTGGCCCGCTGGGGCTGGATCCGGTGGCTCGACTCGCGGCTCGACCGCGCCGTCGACGAGGCCGGTGTCGAGATCGCGAAGTTCGGCCCCTTCGCTGGCGTCTCGGCGGCGGAGGTCGGCGCGGTCGGGACCTGGTCGGTCTACGAGGCGATCCGCACGCTGGTGATGGTCGACGACCGCGTGCTGGACGCGCTCGACTTCTCGCGC
>JALOKP010000215.1 GCA_025456425.1 Acidobacteriota bacterium
CTGGCGATGGCGGCGGCCGCGATCCTGCTGGTCTGGGGCGCGGTCGACTTCTTCGTGATCCACAACTGAGCGGGCGGGTGACGCGATGAAAGAGCGCGGACTCTGGTTCCTCTTCCTGGTCGCGGGGCTGGTGGTGCTGCCGCTGCTCGCCGTGCACATGGCGGTGATGCACCTCGACGGCACGCTTGCGGTCGGAAACCCCTCGGGCGGCCATCCGATCGACTGGGCCAACGTCATGGCGCGGGGCCGGTCGATGGCCTTCGCCCTCACCTACCCGCTGCTGCTCGGCGCGGCGCTGTTCCACGGCTTCTACGGCCTGCGCTCGATCCTGTTCGAGCTGGGGCCGGCGGCGGGGATCAAGAAGGCGATCAGCCTGCTGCTGCTGCTGGCCGGGCTGACGCTCTTCGTCTACGGCAGCTGGGCGGCGATCACGGCCCACCAGCTGGCGCTGCGAGGGACGCCATGAGCGGGAAGACGATCACCTTTCGCGTCCGGCGCTTCACGCCGGGCGTCGACCCCACGCCGCGCTGGCAGGACTACCGGATCGAGGCGCTGCCCGGGATGACCGTGCTCGACGGGCTGTGGAAGATCAAGGAGACCGCCGAGCCGGGCCTCGCCTGGCGCTATTCCTGCCGGATGGGGATCTGCGGCTCGTGCGGGATGATGATCAACGGCCGGCCGTGCCTGGCCTGCAACACGCAGATCGCGGAGCTGGGATCCGAACTGGTGACGGTCGCGCCGCTGCCGAACTTCGACATCCTGCGCGACCTCGTCCCCGACCTGCAGTCGATGTTCGCGGCCCACCGGAATCTTGCGCCGTGGATCATCCGCGAGGACGGGCGCGAGACCGAGGACCCGACGGTCGAGTACTGGCAGTCGCCGCACGAGCTGGAGCAGTACCTGCAGTTCTCGTACTGCATCAAGTGCGGCTGCTGCATGGCGGCCTGCCCGACGCTGGCGGCCGACCCGACCTACTCGGGCCCCCAGCCGCTGGCCCAGGCCCACCGCTACAACACCGACACCCGCGACGCCGGCTTCGGCGCCCGCCGCGCGGTCCTGTCGGGCGAGGCCGGCCCCTGGGGCTGCCACTTCGCGGGGGAGTGCTCGCAGGTCTGCCCCAAGGGGGTCGACCCGGCGCGCGCGATCCAGCTGATGAAGCGGCAGCTGGTGCTCGACCTGCTGCACCTGCGGCGCGGGCACGCGCCGGCGCCGCTGATCTCGATTCCGAAGGAGGTGCGGCGGCGCGACGGGGTCACCGACGCGCCGCCCCGGACGGTCAGAACTTGAAGCCCAGCATCAGCGGCACGAACTGCAGCGAGCCGTTGTCCTTGTCGACCCAGTGGTACCGGACCTCGATGTAGAACTCCGAGGTCCGCGAGATCGGCCAGGTGACGCCGGCGCCGGCGTTGAGGCCAAAGTCGCTGCCGCCGTAGCTGCCGATGACCTGGTCGACCGGGACCAGCACCGGGTAGCAGATCCCCCACCACGGGTCGCAGACGGTCACGAGGCCGGCCCCCGGCTCGGTCAGCTCGAGCTCGTAGTCGTAGTAGCCCACGCCGCCGATCAGGTAGTAGCCCCAGCTGCGGGAGACGCGGTTCTTCCACTCCACGTTGGCCGTGATCGACCAGATGCTCGCGTTGCCGTCGCCCACCTCGAACTGGTCGAGGTAGGAGCCCTTGGGGTCGAACTCGTTCCACTGGAACTCGAACCGCATCCCGACGGGCCAGGCTTCCGGCCTGTAGGCCAGGCCGGCGGCGAACGCGATGTTGCCGTCGAACCGGTCGGCGGCATCGCCCAGCGGCCAGCCGTAGCCGAGGGCGACGTTGCCGCCCCAGCGGGCCTGCGCCGACGCCGGGAGCGCAGCGAGGCAGGCGAGGGCCAGGGTGGTGACGAGAAAGCGCTTGCGATTCATCTGGATCTCCTCGAGCGAGCGCGGAGCCGCGGCGCGGGAGCCGCCTCGGGAGCGGGATTCTACCCGCCCCGCCACGGCGGGCCAAGCCGGCGCGCGGGGCGGCGCGGGACGGTCCTTTGACACCCTTCGACTCCGGTCGCAGAATCCGTCCGCCGAGAACCGTTTCGTTTCCCGGCGCAGCGGGGAAGGAGACCGGAATGAACGCAAGGAAAGTGTCCGTGGTCGCATGCGCCGCCCTGACGGCCCTCGCCCTCGTCGGCGCGGTCGTCGCCGAAGGCCCGCCGAAGATCGCCGAGTACCGCGGCGTCGCCGCCAACACCAGCGCCTTCGGCGCCCAGGGGATCGTCCCGATCACCTTCGAGTTCTACTACTGGACCAGCCAGGACACGATGAACAAGCTCGGCCAGGCGCTGGCCAAGGGCGGCCAGGACGCGCTGGTCGCCGAGCTGCAGAAGATCGACAACCCTGCCGGCTACATGCGCACGCCCGAGTCGCTGGCGATCAAGCTGCGCACGGCGACGATGACGGTCCTGCCCGACGGCAGCACCAACATCGGGATCCTGACCGACCGGATCCAGAGCGCGGTCGCGAAGATGGAGGGCGCGAAGACCGCCGATTACCCGCTGGAGATGATCCAGCTCGTGATCCCGGCCTCCGGCAAGGACGGCAAGGGGAAGATCCTGCGCCAGGCCGCGATGGCCGTGAACTCCAAGACCGGCCAGATCGAGGTCGCGCAGTGGTCCAACGAGCCGACGATCGTCAACGAGATCCGCGCCGAAAAGGTCAAGTGACGGCTTGACCGTTTCTCGCCGGCTGACCGCGCTCGCGTACGGAGCCGCGTGCCACGTCCTGTGGTGCGCGGCCATCGCGCTGATGGCGGTGTCGGCCTGGCTTCCCGGCCGGCCGGGCGCGTGACCGAACGCCCCGCGGCCGCGGGGCGGGCGCCGCTCCTGTTCGCCTTCGCCGCGATCTACGTGGCCTGGGGCTCGACCTACCTCGCGATCCGCTTCGCGATCGAGACGATCCCGCCCTTCTTCGTGGCCGGCTCGCGCCACCTCGCCGCCGGCGCGCTGCTCTACGGCTGGGCCCGCGCGCGCGGCGGGACGGCCCCGACCCGCGCGCAGTGGCTGACCGTGGCGGGGCTCGGGGCCCTGATGCTGCTCGGCGGCAACGGCGCGGTGACCTGGTCCGAGCAGCGCGTCCCGTCCGGCCTGGCGGCGGCCGAGGTCTCGGCCCGCTCGCTGCTCTCGGTCGGCTACCTCGTCGTGTTCGGCTCGCTGATCGGCTTCTCGGCCTACGTCTGGCTGATGCGCGTCTCGACCCCCGCGCGCGTCGCGACCTACGCCTACGTCAATCCCGTCGTCGCCGTCGCCCTCGGCGCCGCGTTCGGGGGCGAGCCTCTGACGCTCCGCACCCTGCTCGCCTCGGCCGTCATCGTGCTCGCGGTGGTGGCGATCGTCAGCGCGCCCCGCCCGAAATGAAAAGGCCGGCCCGAAGGCCGGCCTTTCCAGGGAATCTGGCGGGAGAAACTAGAAGTCGCCGCCGCCCATGCCGCCCATCCCGCCGGGCATCGCCGGGGCCTTCTTCTCCTCCGGGATCTCGGCGATGCAGGCCTCGGTCGTCAGCAGCAGGCTGGCCACCGACGCCGCGTTCTGGAGCGCGATCCGCGTGACCTTGGTCGGATCGATGATCCCGGCCTTGGTCATGTCGGTGTACTCGCCCTTGTAGGCGTCGAAGCCCATCTCGGCGCCGGCCTGGTTGCGGACGTCGTTGACGACGACCGAGCCCTCGCCGGAGCAGCGCCACGCCGCCGCCGGGGACGATCCCCTCTTCCACGGCCGCCTTGGTGGCGTGCATCGCGTCCTCGACGCGGGCCTTCTTCTCCTTCATCTCGGCCTCGGTCGCGGCGCCGACCTTGATCACAGCCACGCCGCCGACGAGCTTGGCGAGCCGCTCCTGGAGCTTCTCGCGATCGTAGTCGGAGGTCGTCTCGTCGATCTGGGTGCGGATCTGCTTGACGCGGCCCTCGATGTCGCCGGCCTTCCCCTTGCCCTCGACGATCGTCGTGTTGTCCTTGTCGATCGTCACCTTCTTGGCCCGGCCGAGGTCAGACAGCTGGACGTTCTCGAGCTTGATTCCGAGGTCCTCGCTGATCGCCTTGCCGCCGGTCAGGATCGCGATGTCCTGCAGCATCGCCTTGCGGCGGTCGCCGAAGCCCGGCGCCTTGACCGCGACG
>JALOKP010000021.1 GCA_025456425.1 Acidobacteriota bacterium
TCCTCCTGGTAGACCGCGAGCCAGCCGGGGAAGCGCAGCACGCGCCCCTCGGCCCGGAACTCCGCCTCGCCCGCCCGGATCTCGACGGTCGTGACGTCGAACTCGGCGGGGTTCATCTGCGAGGCCACGAAGCGGTTCCAGATCAGCGTGTAGAGCTTCAGCTCGTCCGCGTTGAGGAAGCGGGCCAGCGACTCCGGGGTGTGCTCCATCGAGGTCGGGCGGATCGCCTCGTGCGCGTCCTGCGCGGCCTTCGCCTGGCGGAAGGTGCGCGGCTGCGGGGGGAGGTAGTCGGCGCCGTAGGTCCGGCCGATGTGCTCGCGCACCGCGGCCAGCGCCTCGTCGGCGACGCGGGTCGAGTCGGTGCGCATGTAGGTGATCAGGCCGACCAGCCCCTCGTCGCCGATCTCCTTGCCCTCGTACAGGGCCTGCGCCAGGGACATCGTGCGCCGCACCGTGAAGCGGAAGCGGCGCGCCGATTCCTGCTGCAGCTTGCTCGTGATGAACGGCGGCGGCGAGGTGCTCTTGGAGCGCTTGGCCTCGATCGACTCCACTACGAACGGGTGTGCCGCGGCGTGCGCGACGACCGCCTGGGCCGCCGCCTCGTCGGGCAGCGCGGCGATCCGCAGGTCGCCGTCCTCCTTCTTCCAGGGGACCTTGTCGCTCTGCCAGCGGACCAGCCGGGCCTCGAAGGGCGCGCGCCCCGCCGGCTCCAGCGCCGCGGCGACGGTCCAGTACTCGGTCGTACGGAAGGCGCGGATCTCGTGCTCGCGGTCGACGATCATCCGGACCGCGACGGTCTGGACGCGTCCCGCCGACAGCCCGCGCCGGATCTTGTCCCACAACAGCGGCGACAGCCGGTAGCCGACGATCCGGTCGAGGATGCGGCGCGTCTCCTGGGCCTCGACCATCGCCCCGTCGATCGGGCTGCCGTGGTGGATCGCCTCCTGCACCGCCTTCCGCGTGATCTCGTTGAAGAGGATCCGCTGGACCGGCTTCTCGAGCTTCTTTCCGCGCAGGATCTCGGCGATGTGCCAGCCGATCGCTTCCCCTTCGCGGTCGGGGTCGGTCGCGAGGAAGATCACCTCGGCGTCCTCGGCCGCCCGCAGCAGGTCGTCCACCACCTTCTTCTTGTCGGGAAGGACCTCGTAGTGCGGACGGAACGACTTCTTCTCGTCGATCCCGATCCAGTCCTTGTCTTCCTTCTTCTTGGGGTTCTTCGGCAGGTCGCGGACGTGCCCCATCGAGGCTTTGACCTTGAAGTCCTTCCCCAGGAACTTGTTGATCGTCTTCGCCTTGGCCGGCGACTCGACGATGACCAGGTTCTTCGCCACGTCCTTCCCCCGTCCGATTCCCGGGCCCCGCCTCGGCAGACCCCGTCGAGCGCCGGTATGGATAGCCCCGTCCCTGGGGGGTGTCAAACCGAGCCGTCGGGACCGTCCGGGCGGCGCCCGCGCTCCGGGCGCCGATAGCGCCCCCCCGGCGCCGCCTCCGCGAAGCCTGCCACCTGGAGCGTGAACAGTGCGGCAAGTGCTTCTTCTGTCGAGACTTGAGCGGCCGAGACGATCCGGTCCAGGTGGACCGGGTCGGGGCCGGCCAGGGCGCCGAGCACGCGGTAATACGACGCCGGATACCCGGAAGGCAAGCGCGGGTCCGGTGGGCGGGGCCCGTCCCCGGGGGCGGCCGGCGGACCGGCGGCCGGCAGCGGGGGGCGGGCGGAGGCCGGGAAGACCGACCAGACGTCGGCGCCGCAGGTCGCGACGGGCGCGCCGTCGCGCAGCAGCGCGAGCGGCCCCTCGCTCCCCGGGTCGCCGACCCGCCCCGGCACCGCGAGCACCGCGCGCCCCTGTTCCGTCGCCCACCGTGCGGTCGACAGCGAGCCGGAGGTCCGGTCGGCCTCGACCACCACCACCGCCCACGAGAGGGCCGCGATCAGGCGGTTGCGCCGGGGGAAGTGGTAGTGGAGCGGCAGCTCGCGCGGCGCGAACTCGGTGACCAGCGCGCCCCGTGCGGCGATCGCGTCGGCCAGCCGGCGGTGCTCGGCGGGGTAGACGCGGTCGAGGCCGGTCCCCATCACCGCGACCGTGCGCCCGCCGGCGTCGAGCGTCGCGCGGTGCGCCGCGGCGTCGACGCCGCGGGCCAGCCCGCTGACCACGACGATCCCCGCGGCAGCGAGGTCGCGCGCGAGGTGCCGCGCCATGCGCTGGCCGTAGTCGGTTGCGGCGCGCGCGCCGACGATCGCCGCCGCCGCGTCGTGCAGCGCGCCGAGGTCGCCGCGCACCGCGAGCACCGGCGGTGGGACTGCCAGCTCGAGCAGCAGCGGCGGGTAGCGCGGGTCGTCGCGATCGAGCAGCGTCCAGCCGGCGGCCGCGGTCCGCGCCAGCTCCTCGTCGAGCAGCCGCGACAGCGCGGGGGCGGTGAGGGCGTCGATCGCGTCGCCGGGGAAGCCGCGCGCGCGCAGCGCCCGGGCGTCCGGCTCGGCCAGCGCGGCCGCGCCCCCCGCGCGCGCGGCCAGCGCGGTGGCGTGGCGCACCGCCAGCCCCGGGCAGCGCGCCAGGCGCAGCCACCCGGCGAGGCGCGACGCGTCGCCGGCACGCGGTGGGTCGACGGGGCCGATTTCGCTCACCCGGCGATGATGCGGCGCGGGGGCGCCCGCGGCTGCTGCCGGCGCGCGCGGCCGTCCCGCGCGCGGGATCGGGCGCGCGCCGCCGCGCTACCGGCGGACCCAGGCGAAGCGGTGGAACGGCCGTCCCTCGCGCCGGTACTTGATCTCGAAGTTGGTCACGCCCAGCGCGGTGTGGTCTCCCATCCCCGGGAGGTTCCAGAGCACCTGCTCCTCGCCCGCGTCGGCGAAGCCGCCGTGCCGCGCGAGCCGGTCCGCGATCCACGCGGCGTAGCCGGGGTGGTCGGTCACGGCGCGGAACAGCGCGCCCGGCTTCATCACGCGCACGAGCTGGTCGAGGTTCGCGGGCTGCACGAAGCGCCGCTTGTGGTGACGCTTCTTCGGCCACGGGTCCGGGAAGTAGAGGTGGACCGCGTCGAGCGAGCCGTCGGCCAGCCGCTCGCGCAGGAACGCCGCCGCCTCGGCGTGCGCCAGCCGCACGTTGGTCAGCCCGCGCTTGCCGGCGCGCTCGACCGCCTGCTCGAGGTAGCGTTTCGCGTACTCGACGCCGAGGAAGTTGACCTCCGGGTACGCGGTCGCGGCGAGCACGACGAAGCGCCCCTTGCCGGTGCCGATCTCGAGCTCGACCGGCCGGTCGTTGCCGAAGAGCGCCGGCAGGTCGAGCGGCCCGGCCTCCGGCGCGAGCGCCAGCCGGATCTGATGGTCGGTGCGCACCGGCGACAGCGGCGGGTCGGAGAGGAAGCTCACGGCGCGTCCCCCGCCGCAGGGCTGGCCGCCCGCGGCAGCAGCGTCTCGCGCGGCGGGTGGCCCGGCCCCTCGAGCCCCAGCAGGATCCGCCGCGCGTCCCCCACCAGGTAGAGCGAGCCGGTGACCAGCACCTCGCCCGCCGACGCGCCGCCAGCGCGCGCCGCGGCCCGCTCCAGCGCCCGTGCCGGGTCGTCGACCACCTCGACCGCCGCACCTGCCGCCGCCAGCGCCCGCGCGATCGCGGCCGGGTCCAGGGCCTTGTCGATCGCAGGCCGCGTCACGACCCACGCCTCGACCGCCGCGGCGAGCGGCGCGAAGACCTCGAGCGGGTCGCGCCCCTCGGTCGCACCGAACACCGCGACGCGGCGCCGGCGCCCCCCCGCCCGGCCGGCGCGCTCGTCGGCCGCCGCGAGGTGCGCCGCGAGCGCCTCCGCCCCCTCGGGGTTGTGCGCGGCGTCGAGCAGCACCGGTGCCTCCCCCGCCCGCTCGATCCACTCCATCCGGCCCGGCCAGCGGACGCGCGACAGCCCCTCGGCGATCGCCTCCGAGGGGACCGCCAGCCCGCGCTCGCGGCACAGCTCGATCGCCCGGATCGCCAGCGCCGCGTTGCGTCGCTGGTGCGCCCCCGCCAGCGCGCACGACAGTCCGCGGTAGGTCCGCTCGGGCGTCGCGACCGCGAAGCGCCCGGTGCCGCCGTCGTCCTCGACCGCCAGCTCCGCTGCCGCCGAGTGCAGCGGGGCGCCGACCGCGCGCGCGCGCGCGGCCACCGCGGCCAGCGCGTCGTCCGCGAGCCACCCGGCCAGGACCGGGATCCCGGGCTTCACGATCCCGGCCTTCTCGCGGGCGATGTCGGCCCGCGTCGGTCCGAGGATCGCCACGTGGTCCATCGCGACCGTGGTCACGACCGAAGCCAGCGGGGCGATCACGTTGGTCGCGTCGAGCCGACCGCCCAGTCCGCACTCGATCACGGCGAAGCGCACCCGCTCCTCGGCGAACGCCAGGAACGCGGCGGCGGTCATCATCTCGAAGAAGGAGGGGAAGCGCGGCAGCGCACCCGAGAGGACCCCTTCCTCGGCCAGGGCCCGCAGCCGGCCGATCCGCTCGCGCAGCGCCGGCCCGGCGATCTCCTCGCCGTCGATCCGGATCCGCTCCTCGGGACGCACCAGGTGGGGGCTCGTGTAGAGGCCGGCGCGGATCCCCGCGGCGCGCGCGATCGACTCCGCCATCGCCGCGACCGACCCCTTGCCGTTGGTGCCGGCCACGTGCAGGGAGCGGAACGCCCGGTCGGGCCGGCCGCAGAGCGCCGCCAGGGCGTGCGCGGTCTCGAGGTCCCACTTGAGGGAGGGGCCCTTCAGGCCGTACAGCCAGTCCAGGAGTTCGTCCGGGGGATGCAAGTCGTGGGCTGGGGTCAGGCGAGCGAGGTCGAGGCCAGGCCGGCCGCCGGGACCTCCGCGGCGGGGATCCACAGCAGCCGCAGCACGCGTGCCACCGTGTCGCGCATCTCGCCGCGTGGCACGACCAGGTCGAGCATCCCGTGCTCCAGCAGGAACTCCGAGCGCTGGAACCCCTCGGGGAGCTTCTGCCGGATCGTCTGCTCGATCACCCGCGGGCCGGCGAAGCCGATCAAGGCGCCCGGCTCGGCGATGATCACGTCGCCCAGCATCGCGTACGAGGCGGTGACGCCGCCGGTCGTCGGGTCGGCCAGGATCGAGAGGAACGGGATCCGTGCCTCGTGCAGCCGGGCCAGCGCCGCCGAGATCTTGGCCATCTGCATCAGCGAGAGCGCCCCCTCCTGCATCCGGGCGCCGCCCGAGGTGCTGATCACGAACAGCGGCCGGCGCTCGGCCAGTGCCAGCTCCGCGGCGCGGGTGATCTTCTCGCCCACGACGCTCCCCATCGAGCCGCCCATGAACTCGTATTCCATGACCGCGGCCACGACCGGGATCCCCTCGATCGTGCCGGAGGCGGTGATGACGGCGTCGTTCATCCCGGTCTTCGCCCGGTAGTCGACGAGCCGGTCGCGGTAGGCCTTCTTGTCCTTGAACTTGAGGGGGTCGGTCGCCGCGAGGTGCTGGCCGAACTCGTCGTAGGCGCCGTCGTCGAGCAGCGACTCGAGGCGCTGCCGGGCGCCGATCGAGAAGTGGAACCCGCACTTGGGGCAGATCCAGTTCCGGCGGACCACTTCCTTGCGGTAGATGATCTCGCGGCACCCGTCGCACTTGATCCAGAGCCCTTCCGGGATCTGGCTGGTGCGCTCTTCGGGCTGGACCTTCGGCTTCTTGTCCTTGCGGAACCAGGCCATGCGGGCGGGCCCTCCCGCCGCGGAGACTAGTGAGCCCCGGGGGTCCAGTCAACCCGACCGACTCCGGGAGGCTTACGAATTCGTAAGCTTGATGCGCCCGCGGCTGGACGCAACGGCGCCATTGACGCCATGTTCCCGGTCGAATATCCTGAGCAGTCTTTTGTCCTGAGGAGAGCAGTTTCCCGATGCCAGACTCGACTTACGTCGTCGTCAAGGAGGACCTGGAGAAGGCTCTCCGCCGGTTCCGCCGCAAGGTGGAGAAGTTCGGAATCCGCAAGGCGATCCGCCAGCACGAGTACTACGAGAAGCCGTCCGAGCGCCGCCGCCGCCGCCGCCGCGAGAACGACCGCAAGCGCCGCAAGGCCGAGCGCAAGGCGACGAAGGAATAGCCGCCCCGGGTACCGGACCGCAGCCGGTCCGGGCCGCTACCGGCTCTCGACTCCCGCGCCGGCCCCGTGGGCCGGCAGTTCGAACTCCACGACTTCCGTCTTCCAGACGCGCACCGGTTGGCCGTCGCGGAGGGGGGCCGTGTAGCGCCAGCCCCGGGCGGCACGCCGGGCGGCCTCTCCCAGACCGTGCCCCGGGTCGATCATCAGCCGCACGTCCTCGACCGATCCATCCCCTCCGACCAGCACATTGAGAAAGGCCCGGCCGCTGGCGCGGGCGGCGACCGCCTCCACCGTGGTCGAGGGGACCGGGCGCAAGGTCGCGCGGATCGGAGCGTCGAGTTCGTTGGCGGGGACGATCGGCGTGCCCTCGGAGGCGCGACGAGCCGGGTGCTCGGCCGCCGGCCGAACCGGTTCCGGTGCCGGGGCTTCGGGTTCTGCCGTGAAGGGAGTGTCGGCCGCCGACAGTGGAGTGTGTTCCGTCGCCATCGGAGTGTCGGCCGCCGACATCGGGCGTTCAGCCGGGGCCTTCGCGGCCTCCGGCTCCGCCCGCAGGGCCGCGGGAATCGGCTCGGGGCGGACGTTCTTGGAAGCCTTGGCGGCGGGGGTCGCGGAGGGCGGGGGGGCCGACGCGGGGGACGGGGTGTCCGCCGCGGCGGGGGTGGGGCTCGCCGGTCGGGTCTTCTTCTCGCCTCCCGGCACGGGCCGGGTGACCCCGGTCTCGGCGGGGCTCGGCGCGCTCGCCGCCGGCTGTTTCGGCTTGGGTTTCTTCTTCTTTTGCCCGGGCGCGGGAGCCGCAGTGGCCGGAAAGCGCATCGAGTCGCCCGATCCACTCGCGGACGGGGGTGACGACGGCTCGGCGGGGCTCGTCGGCTCGCGGGTAAGGTAGAACCAACCGCCCGCGGCCAGGGCCAGCAGCACCAGGGCGACCAGGGCGCCGGTCACGAGGGCCCGCGTGGAGACCGCGACGGAGTGGGGCACGGGCGGGCGCTGGTGCGGCTCCTCGGCGAAGTGCGAGGTGCCATCCCGTCCGTGAAGCCCGAACCGCAGGCCGGACTGGCGGAAAGCATCGAACGGGGCGGAGCCGGAGGCCGGGGCGGGATCGACCTCTTCGGCCGTCGGGACCGCCTCCATGCTGATCCGGGAGAGGACCTCCTGCAGCGTCCGCTCGTCTTCCGGTGGCGGGGGCGCGGGGTAGGGGACCGAAGTCTCGATCTCCTGCAGCGCCTGGCCGGTCAGGTCCCCGAACCCGGAGGTCGCAGTCCAGGTGCTGTCGGCCCGGAGGTCGGCCGAGGGGGGGCCGCCGTCCGGCAAGCTGTTCTCCAGCTCCTCGAGGCTCGAGAGCAGGTCGGCGGTTCCGGCATCCATCCCGCGCAGCCCCTTCGGGACCGGCCGAGGCGGGTCCGGCGGGTCGCCCGCGGGGGCCGCGGAGGAAGGTCCGGTCGGGCCGGGTCCCGTGCCCCCATGGGGAGCGGACGGGCCAGCCTCGACATCGATCCCGTGGACCTCGCCCTGCGCGCTGACGCCGGGCGCGAAGACCCGGGCCAGCACCCGGTCGATGTCGTCGTCGTCGGCCGAGGGGCGGGGGACCTCCGGCGCGACCGCGATCGGACCGGTGCGCGGCGGTGCGTGCGGATCGATCGGCGGCGGGCCGTTCCCCGGGTCCTCCTGGAGGAGGAAGTCCATGTACCGGCCGTCCTTCGCGCTCTCCGCCGGCGCGGGGGCCGAGATGCTGTCCGAGTCGCCCGTCACGAGGTCGAAGCCGAAGGATCCAGCCGAGACCGGCGCGGCCGGCGCGGGGGCCGGGGGCTCCGGCCCGAGACGGGTCGGGATCACCACCGGGCGAGGTGCCTCGCCCGCCACCATCTCGTCGAGGTCGAATGCCACCAGCGGCCCGGTCACCTCGCGCGGCTCCGGGCGGTGAACGCGGATGTTCTCGTCCAACGAGAGGTCGAGGGGGCCGACCGCCGCGGGCGGGGCGGGGAGCGCGGGGACGGCGGCCGGAGCCGACCGCTCAAGTACGCCGCCGGCGGCGCCTGGAGGGGCCGCGGCGGCCGCTCCAAACGGACCGAGCAGGCGGTCGAGCGCGGCGTCGATCTCGTCGTCGTTGGAGTTGAGCACCGGGATCTGGGGCGACGCCAGGCGCGCCCCGGTCACCGAGGCTCCCGAGCCGGTCGACGCACCGGCCGCAGCGACGGCATGGACATGGAGGACGGGCTGCCCGGCCGAGGTGGCCGGTGCGCGGGGGATCGGCTCGGGCCGGGGTACGGCTGCCGACGCGAACGCCGGCTCGGGGACCGGGGCGGCGGCCGCGTGCGGGGCGGTGGCGATGGCCGGTGGGGCCGGAACCGCCGGCCGGGGCGGGGCGACCGGCGCTGGCGGCACCGGGTTGCCGGACTCCCCGACCGGCAGCGACACCGCCACGCCGGACACGATGTCGGCGGCCGACAAAGACAAGTCTGCCGCCGACACTTCATCGGGGGGCTGCGGCGCAGTCGGCTCGGGCTGCTCGCCCAGGGCGCGGGTCAGCGCCGCCAGGATCTGGTCGTCCTGCGCGGGGCGCTCGACGAAGAGGTCGGCGCCGGATTCCTTCGCCATCCCGCGGAACCGCGGCCCGCGGTAGATGCGGGAGGCGGCGATCACGAAGGTCGGGTGCTCGGGACGCATCCGCTTGATCGTCTGGATCAGCTTGAAGCCGTCCTGACCGGGGATCATCGGCTCGACGATTGCCGCGTCGGGCGCGGCCCGGTTCAGCTCGGCGGCGATCTCCCTGGCGTTTCCTGCCCCGCTGATCGCGAACCCGGTCCCCCGCAGCAGGTCCAGGGTGCGATTGAGCGAGCGCGGCTCGAAATCGATGATCAGCAGCCGATGCCTCGCGCCCATGGAATCGCGATCCTCCCCGCGGCATCGTCGTCGCGGCATCCACGCGAGGACGGGCCCATGTGCCGGGCCAGCCCGGAGATCACCCGCGAACCGGGGAATCTCCGCGCCCAGCGGGGCAGAACATAGGTTCCGCCCGGAGCCCGGACAAACCGTGCGATCATGCGCGGCCCCGCCCGGTGAGCGGGCCGCGCGCCCTCCTGCGGCGCGCCCGAGGGCGCGAGACCGCGCGCATGAACCCCGCCCTGCAGCTCGCCCTCGAACGCCTCGCGGACGCACGGTCCGCGGCGGCGGACCCGTCGTCGTTCCAGCTCTGGGAACTGCGCGCGACGCTGCGCTCGGACGCCGCCGGGAGGGTCGCGGCGCTCGCCGCCGACGGCGGGTGGCGATTGGAGTGGGGGGCCCCGCGCGCCCGGCGGTGGCGCTTCGCGGTCGGCGCCGGGCCAGGAGCGTCGCTGGGGCGGGGGCCCCGGCCACCGGCCCGGAAATCGCTCGACCCGCGGGGCTGGTCGGCCGCCCTCGAGACGATGGAAGAGGCGCTCCGGGCCGAGCTGCGGGCGCTTCCCGGGCGGGAGGCCGTCGAGATCCGGCTCCGCTGGCGGGCCTGGCGGCGAGGCGGGGCGGCCCCGCGGCACGCCGAAGACCGCGGGGCGCAGGCGATTCCGCTCGATCCGGGACTTTCGGAGCCAGCGGCCGCTCCGGCGGGGCGTCGCCGCGATCGGCTAGTGGGGTCCTGGACGGGACCGCTGGTCCTGCTGGCCCCGGCGGCCGGGTGGTGGGTCCACGAGATGGGGCACGCGGCGCTCGAGTCGGCGGCGCGGATCGGGCCAGTCGGCGCAGCCCACGGGCTGTCGATCGTCGACGAGCCGGCCTCCGGCCCTTGGCCCGCCGGCTTCGCGTTCGACGACGCGGGGGAGCGGGCCCGAGCGGTGACGCTCTGGGACGAGGCCGGCCCGCACGCCCCGGCGTGCCGCGGGCGCCGCCGGCGCGCCTCGGTCCGCGAGCGGGCGGAGGGGGCGCTCTCGGTGACCCGGCTCGTCGTCGTCGGCCGCGGCGCCGGCCTCGATTGGACGGACCTGCCGGAGGGAACTCCCGTCGCGGCCGCCGCCCGCGCCGGGCGCTTCGATCCGCCCAGCGGGACGATCGCGCTCGAGCTGGAAGGGGTCGGCCGCGTCCAGGGCGGACGCCACCGGCCGGGAACCGGCCGCGCGGTGGCGCTCGTCGACCCACGCGCCGGGTGGGCCGGACTGCGCACGCTCGGGGCCACGGCGAGCGGTGGCGACGAGCGCTTCGCGATCTGCTCGAGGCTAGGGGTCACGGTTCCAGTCATGGTCGGCGCGCCGACGATTGTGCTCGACCCTGTGCAAGTGCTCCCCTGAAATGGCGCATCGCGAGCCGGGAAGTCGCTGATGGGACGCGCTGACCGCGGTCGCCCGACGGGGCCGCCGGATCGGGCCGCGCGGCGCGCCGCGGGACCCCTGGCCATGGGGCAGGGTGGCTTGGAGAGGGCCGGCCCGCGCACCAAGCGCTCCGGTCTCGGCGAGGCGTTCGCCGGAGCGGGATCCTCGGCGCAAGGGTGGGGCTGGGAGGAAGGCGTATTGGCCGCGTCGACGGACCGGCCGGCGGCGCCCGTCACGCCCGATCCGATCCCGGCGCCGCTGGCCCCGGCCCTGGCCCTCGTCGCGCGCCGGCTGCGGCGCGAGGCGGCACGGGCCCTGGCCGGCGCGAGGGTGCCGATCGCGGTCCTCGTTTCCGCCGCGTCGGTGCGCTGGCCGGAGGCAGTGGCGGGGTCGGCCGCCGCGCCGCGCCGCGCTGGGACCCCTGCCGCGGGCGCGGTTCCGCCCGGCGTCGCGTTCGTCGGCGCCGCCACGCTCCTGGCCGGCTTCGATCCGACAGCCCCGGCCTGGTCCCGGACCGCCCGGCTGTTGGGCGCCCCCAGCACGGGACTCGACCCGGGTGCCCGCTGGCCCCCGGGGTGGCTGGAGGCGGCGGCGCGAGCGACGGGAGCCGCCGTCCTGGCCGGGTCCGGTCGGCCCCACCGGTCCGGTCGCGAAGCACCGCCGGTCGCGGGGCCGGACTTCGCGTCCGCGACCGGGGAGCTGGTCGTCGATGCCTTCGCGGCGGGCGACCTGCTCCGGCTGGGAGCGCACCGCGCGGGGGCGGGATCCGGGCGCGCCGCGGGCGCGGCGGTCCCGGGCCTCGCCCGCGGCGTTCGCGTGCACGACCGCGCCGCCGCGCCCGGCTCCCCGCCCGATTCCTGGCGACGCGCTGCCGGCCGCCCCTGGGAGGAACTCGCGCTCGAGGTGGCCGATCGCGCGGCCTGGCCGGACGACGGCCTCGTGCTGACGCGGCTCGTCCCGTTGCGGGGGGTCCTGCTGGGCGCGGGCCACCTCCGGCACGACCGGGCACCCGTCGCGGGCTGGGGACCGGTCCCGATCCCGCCGCCCGCGTGGTGGCTCGCGCGGATCGTCGCCGCGCTCGGCGAGCCCGTCGCCGACGCGACCGGCCCGCCGGTCGCCTGCCCGCCGCTGCTGATCGCGTGGGGCCGCCGCGGCCCGTCCCGGTAACGGGTTCCTCCCGGCGCGCATCATGGGGAGGAGCGCCACGGAGGATCGAAGATGCTGCCGATCGCACTGCTCGCCGGGCTCGCCGGGCTCGTCGCCGGCGCCGCGCTGGCGATCGCCTGGTTCGTCCACACCCTGCGTTCCCGGATGATCGTTGCCACCGAGCTCCCGCTGAAGTTCGAGGACGCCGAGCGGCGGCTCGTCGAGAAGGTCCCGAACGTCGTGTCCGGCTGGGGCATGCCGATCCCGGAGCTCGACTTCGTCGCGGCGCTGGCCAAGCGCGGCCAGAAGGCCGACGGCATCCGGCGCGCGAAGATCTTCTTCCTGTGCAACCCCGCCTACGCCAGCCGGGTCGTCGGGTCCGAGGCGCGGATGATGGGGATGATGCCCTGCCACTGGGCGCTGTACGAGACCGACGCGGGCCGCGTATTCCTCTCGAAGCTGAACATCCCGATGATGGCGCGGATGTTCAGCGGCCCGGTGGGCGACGCGATGACGCAGGTCGGAAGCGACGAGGAGCGGATCATCCGCGCGCTGACGGAGTAGCGCGCCGCGCGGCGAAGTGCGCGCTCAGGGACCGGTCAGCGCGGTCCACCCGGTCACGACGCCGAGACGCCGCGGGTCCCGCGGCTCGGGCAGCGGGCGCAGCGCGAGGAAGGTCTCCCCGTCGGGAGTGACCGCGTAGTTGAGCGGGAAATCCTCGCGCCCGCCCGGCACCAGGTCGGCCTCGAACAGCAGGCGCGGGGCGCTGACCGCCGCCGGTGCGGCGGGATCGAAAGCGACCGCGTAGAAGCCGCGCCCGTTCCGGAAGACGATCTCGCGCCCGCCGCGGCTCCAGGCCGGCTCGAGCCCGCCGTCGCGCGAGATCTGTACCCGCTCGCCCGGTCCCGGGAAGGGGCGCAGGAAGACCTCCGGCCGCCCCGACTCGCTCGAGACGTAGACCACGAACCGGCCGTCCGGAGAGAAGAACGGCGTGGTCTCGGTCGCCTCGCTCTCGAACCAGGGGCGCTCGCTCGCCTTGCCCGCGGCGTCGAACTCGAGCAGCCACAGGTCGCGCGCGCCGATCTTCGCGGCGTGCACGGGATCGATGAAGCCGCGCGAGTAGAGCAGCACGCGGCCGTCCGGGGACCATGAGCCGCTGAACTCCGGGTCCTGCTGGTTCCCCTCGGTCAGCGCCGTGATCTCGCCGCTGCCGTCCGCGGCCTTCATCCCCAGCTTCGGGTTCGTCTCGAACAGCCGCGAGAAGGCCAGGCGCCGGCCGTCGGGCGACCAGGCGGGGCCGAAGAACCGTCCCGGGTCGCGCGCCACCGGAGCCAGCACGCCGCGCCCCGGATCGAGCGCGAAGAGCTTGCACGAGAACCCCTCGCAGGCCTGCAGCGCGACGCGCTGCCCGTCGGGCGAGAGCGCCGGGTTGCTGAAAGTCCCCTGGGCCAGCAGCACCGCCTTCTCGCGGCCGGCCCGGTCCAGCGCGACCAGCGCCGAGCGGGTCATCCGCTGCGCAGGGCCGTCGACGAAGACCAGCGTGCCGCTCCCCGAGACGGCAAGCTGCGGCACGCCGACGTCCGCGGCCATCGCGATCGGCAGCCCGAGCGGCTGGGCCGCACCGTCGACCCGCAGCGCCCGGGCGTCGAAGCGCGAGGCGAAGACCTGCGTGCCGCGCGCGAAGACGATCCGGTCGCCGACGACGCGCGCGAAGGTGGCCGCCTCGAGCAGCACCGTGCGCGCACCTGAGGCGGGGTCGATCACCGCGACCTCCGACCCCTCGATGTCCTGGAAGTCGCGCCCGCGAACGATCGCCAGCAGGATCCTCCCGTCCGGCAGGAGCTGCGGCCAGAGGTGCGCGCGCTCCGCGCGCGACGCGTCGAGTTGCGTGATCTGCTCGGGGACACCGCCGGTGTCGCGCACGCGCCAGAGCGCGCCGTTGAAGGTGCGGGCGTAGACGATCGCGCCGCCGGCGCCCCAGTCCGCGCCGGCGCTGACGGGCGGGACGCGCGCGACGAACGCGGGGGCCCCGCCCGCGGCCGGGATCTTCTTCAACTCGAAACCGGAGAAGAAGCCGATCCACTGGCCGTCGGGCGAGTAGAACGGCCCGTCGGCCCCTTCGGTCTCGGGGATCGGCTCCGCTTCGCCCGCGTCGAGCGCCCGGCGGAAGAGCTGCGGCGGCGCCCCGTCCTTCCGGCCGACGAAGACCACCGTGCGACCGTCCGGCGAGATCGCGAGCGAGATCCGGTTGGCGAGGAAGACGCGGTCGCCGAACACCGGCTCGATTCCGGGACCGGCGTCGAGCGTGGCGCGGACCACGGGGGCGGTGGCCGCGGCCGGGGCAGCCCCCGGCGCGCGCCACCGCGGGCCGAGGATCGCGACCGCCGCGATCGCCAGGCCGCCCATCAGCGGGAGCGCCATCCAGCGGGGCCAGCCGGCGGGACGGCCTTCGCGGCGGGGCGTGCCGGCGGCGGCGGCCGGGGCGGCGGGCGCCGGGGCGAGCTGGGCCGCCGGGGGTTCCGCGGTCGGGCCGGCGGTCCGCAACTCCTCCAGTTCCAGCCGCAGGTCGCCCGCGTCCCGCAGCCGGCGTCGCGGGTCCTTGGCCAGGCAGCGGCGGAGCAGGGCCACGAGGCGGGATGGCGTCCCCTCAGGGAGCGCGTCCCAGTCCGGCTCACCCCGCAGCACGGCGGCCAGCGCGTCGCTGGGGGTCTCGCCCGGGAAGGCACGCTGGCCGGAGAGGCACTCGAAGAGCAGGCAGCCGAAGGAGAAGAGGTCGGTGCGTCGGTCGATCGCGAGGCCGCGGGCCTGTTCCGGGCTCATGTAGCCGGCCGAGCCGATCACGACGCCGGTCCCGGTCGGGGCGCGGTGCGTCGAGGTCGGGGTGTGCGTCCCGTCGCCGCCGGCCGCGCGGCCGGCGGTCTCCGGCTCCAGCCCCCGCGCGATCCCCAGGTCGAGCACCTTCACCGCACCGTCGGGCCGGATCTTGACGTTCGCCGGCTTGAGGTCGCGATGGACTATGCCGGCTTCGTGGGCGGCTTCCAGCGCGGCGGCGACCTGCTCGCCGACGGCGAGCGCCTCGTCGAGCGGCAGCGCTCCCCGGGCCAGCCGGTCGGCGAGCGTCTCTCCCGGCACGAACTCCAGCACCAGGTAGACCGCCCCGTCCTGTTCGAGCAGGCCGTGGATCGCGCCGACGTTGGGGTGGTTCAGCGCGGCAAGGAGCCTCGCTTCGCGACGCTGGCGGGAGAGCAGGTCGGGGTGGGCCGCCAGCTCGGGCGCGAGCGTCTTGATCGCGACCTCGCGGTCGAGCGTCGTGTCGCGCGCCCGCCAGACCTCGCCCATCCCGCCGCGGCCGAGCGGCGCGAGGATCTCGTACGGGCCGAGCCGCTCGTGGGGCCGGAGGGGCACCCCGGAAGTGTAATGCCGACTCTCGACACGCAGCCGGGAGGGGGGCTCCCCGACGCCAGGTCGCCCACGGAATCGGGGCCGAGCTCCGGATCGACGTCGCGCGCTCGTTCTGCCGGATCCGCGCGGTCCCGGCGAGACGCCCGGGGCCTCGCCGCGGTTCGGTGCCGCCTGGTGCCTTATTCTCCACACGAGGCGTCCCGTCGGCGTAAATTGGCGCGTGTAGGGCACTTAATGGGTATCGCCTGACGCGGGTTCGCGCCGGGGTTGGGTCTTGCGCCCTTGCGTGGCGTCGGGTCATGAACGCCTGCCGATCGGGCCGGGGTTCTTGGGAGGGCCGGTCTCCATGTCCGTGTCGTCGATCTTCTCCCCGGGGGGCCGCGCCGGTTTCCGGATGGCGACGCTCATCGACTACCTCGAGCACTGGGCCGCGATCCAGCCCGACAGGTGCCTCTACAGCTTCCTCGACCACGAGGGGAAGGAGCGCGACAACTACACCTACCTCGCGTTCCACGAGCGGACCCGGCACCTGGCCGCCTACCTCTCGCGCGAGGCCGGCCTGCAGCGCGGCGACCGCGTGCTGCTGGTCTACCCGCCGGGACTCGAGCTGCTGGTCGCCTTCTTCGCCTGCGCGCGGATCGGCGTGATCCCGGTGCCGGTCTACCCGCCGACGCCGATGAGCTTCGAGTCGGGGCTGGCCAAGCTGACCTTCGTCGCGCGCGACTGCGGGGCCAGGGCGGCGCTGACGACGCGCGGCTTCGACCGTTCCTACCAGTTGCTGCTCGCCAAGCGAAAGATCTCGTCGCTGTGGCTGAGCGGGCCGGCGCTGCCGAAGCTGGAGTGGATCACGACCGACCAGCTGCGCGGACTGGCCCCGGACGATTTCCGGAACGACCCGGGCGACGTGTTGTTCCTGCAGTACACCTCCGGCTCCACCAGCGATCCGAAGGGCGTGATCATTTCGCACGCGAACGTGATCGCCAACGGGTTTTCGGTCCTGCAGCGCGTCGAGACCACGGTCTCCTGGCTGCCTCAGTACCACGACATGGGGCTGATCGGCTACTACTTCTACCCGCTGCTGGTCGGCGGCACCAACTACGGCTTCTCGCCGCTCAACTTCCTCAAGCGCCCGGCGCTCTGGCTGCAGACGATCAGCAGGGTCAAGGCGACCTGGACCTCGTCGCCGAACTTCGGCTACGAGTACTGCCTGCGTGAGGACAAGCTGCCGGAGGAGCAGCTGGCCGGCGTCGACCTCAGCTCGCTGAATGTCATGATGAACGCGGCCGAACCGGTGCGGGCCGAAACATTCCGGCGCTTTTACGAGCGCTTCGCCCCGTACGGCCTTCGCCCGGAGGCCTACGTCGTCTACTACGGCCTGGCCGAGAACACGATCGCGGTGACGCGTGACGGCAAGCAGGTCCTGACCGTGAACAAGTCGCAGTTGCAGCGGCGCCTGCTCCACGTCGAGAACGGCCTGCCGAAGAACAACAACCAGCTCGAGCTCGTGAGCTGCGGAAGGCCGGCGGACGGCGTGTCCGTGCGCGTCGTCGATCCTGAGACCAGGGACGCGCTGGGTGAGCACCAGATCGGTGAGATCTGGGTCGCCGGCGAGAGCCGGGCCCAGGGCTACTGGAACCGGCCGGAGCTCAACCGAGAGAGCTTCGAGGGCCGGGTTGCGAACGATCCGGCGGACGGCAACGCGTACCTCCGCACCGGCGACCTGGGCTTCTTCCACGAGGGCGAACTGTTCGTCTGTGGTCGCATCAAGGACATGATCATCATCCACGGGGTGAACTACTACCCCCAGGACATCGAGTCGATCGTCGAGGCGGCGTCGCCGAAGATCCGCAAGGGCGGGTCGGTCGCGTTCGACACCCAGGAGGGTGACGGCGAGGCGCTGGTCGTGGTGGCCGAGGTGCGAAGCCTGGAGGACGCGCCCGATCCCTGGGAGATCGTCCGGGCGATCCGCACCCAGTACTACATCGACCCGCGGACGATCGTCCTCGTGCCGCACGGCTCGATCTCCAAGACGACCTCCGGCAAGATCTCGCGCAGCCGGACCCGCGAGCGCTGGCTGGCTGGCGAACTGCCGGTGCTGGCGACGCACGTCACGGCGCGCAAGGTCGAGCCGGCGGGGGAGCTGACCGGCTTCCGCGACCGCTTCCAGTACATCGTCGAGCTGTACAACCTGACCGGCCGCGAGGAGTACACCTTCGCCGAGATCGGGATCGACTCGCTGACCACGGTCCAGCTGCTGGACGACATCAAGAAGCTGATGGAGGAGCATGGCGCCGGCTCGCTGGTCGATGAGGTCGACGTCCGCCTGCTGCAGCGCCTGACGATCGCCGAGTTCTTCTCGCTGCTCGAGCAGTTCGAGAAGGCCGCCGACGAGCCGCTGCTGGCGCTGCGCTACGTGCTGCGCCGCGTGCAGAAGGAGCACGAGGACTACGAGCGCGAGTGCATGCGCTCGGACGCCGAGCTGGACCTGGCGCGGATCGAGGTCGGTCCGGACCGCCCGCCGCTGCGGAGCGTGCTGCTGACCGGTGCGACCGGCTTCTTCGGGCCGTTCCTGCTGGCCGGCCTGCTGCGCGACACGCCGTTCACCTACCACATCCTGACCCGGGCCACCGATCCGGTGCACGGCCTCGACCGGATTCGCGCGGCCCTGCGCCGCCACCGGCTCTGGAGCCCGGCGGTCGAGGAACAGCTCGAGCGGCGCGTGAAGATCCTCTGCGGCGACCTGGCGCGGCACAACCTGGGGCTGCGGTCCGAGCAGTGGAAGGCCCTGACGCGCGAGGTCGAGGCCGTGATGCACAACGGCGCGCTGGTCAACTACATCCTGAGCTACGACGCGCTGCGCGCTCACAACGTCGATGGCACCCGCGAGCTGCTGCGGCTGGCGGCGACCGGTGTGCCGAAGGAATTCCACCTGGTCTCCAGCACCTTCATCTTCGGCTGGACGCCCAAGGGCGTCCTGATGGAGACCGATCACAACGCCGAAATGGCCAACCTCGACTTCGGCTACTCGCAGAGCAAGTGGGTGGCCGAGCAGCTCGTCTACGCCGCTGGCCGTCAGGGCATGAAGATCCGCATCTACCGCCCCTCTCTGATCTCGGCCGCGACCAACGGCGCGGGCGGTCGCGACGACATCGCCGTGCGCCTGCTGGCCTTCATGATCAAGTACGGCGTGGCGGTCAACGCGCGCAACCAGATCAGCTTCCTGCCCGCGGACATCGCGGCCGACAACGTCGTGGCGATCTTCAACCAGCGCGAGACTCCGGCCACGACCTTCCACGTCACGGTCGACGATTACTACAGCATGATCGACGTCGTGAAGGTGATTGCGCGGGACTACGGCTATTCGTTCCGCTATTTCGAGGTCCCGGAGTTCGTCGGCCAGATGAACCGGCTCTGCACCCGCGACGACGTGCTCTACCCGCTGGTCGACTTCTTCAACCGCGCGCACCCCAAGATCTCGGCGATGCAGGACAAGCGTTACAACAACGACGAGTACCGCCGGGCCCGCGCCGCCGGTGGCGGTCGTCCCGACGCGACGCTGTCCGACACCGTGGCCTACATCATGAAGTTCATGCTGGGTGAGGGGCTGATTCCGCGCGCGGTCCGGCGCGCGGAGGGCGAGCCGCCCGCCGCGCCGGCCCGCGATCAGGGGCCCTGGCGGAAGGCGACGTAGAGCCCGAGGTAGACCGCCAGCACCAGCGAGAAAAAGAGCGCCGGCCCGTGCCAGGAATAGGCCGGATCGGTGCCGGGCTCGGGCCGGTAGCTGCGCATGAACAGCGCGTAGGCCGCCCAGGCCAGAGCCACCCCGGCGATCCCGTCGACGACGAAGTGCTGCTTGACCGTGCAGATCGAGATCCCGATCAGCGCGACGCCGGCGGCCATCGCGATCCCCCAGGAGCGGCGCGCCTTCCAGGCCGAGAAGGCGGCGATCGTGGCGGTCGAGAGGTGGAGGGAGGGGAAGAGGTTGAAGGGCGGATCCAGCGCGTAGGTGACCGAGACCGCCCAGGGTGAGAAGCGCGTGACGTCGAGCGCATCCGGGGCGACCCGCAGTCCGAGCGAGGTGACGGGGAAAACGGCGAAGATAGCCAGCGAGATCACGATCACAACGGTGTAGGCCAGGACGGTACGCCGGAAAAGATCGCGGCAGCGCACGAAAAAGACCGGAACGAGCGTCGCCGGGAAGACCCAGAGGTAGATCCAGATCGTCACGGCCACGAACGGGATGAGCGCGTCGAGCGGCGTCGCCAGGCTGTGCGCCCGGGCCGGGTCGGTCGCGCGCCCGACCGCGAAGTACCCGAAGACGAACAGGGAGACCACGGCCAGCGTCAGGACGGCCCGCTCCAGCAGGTCCAGGGCGTGGGATCGGGTCGCGCCGGCTCGGTCCACGAATGACATCCTACCCCCGGAGGTCCTATCCTCCGGCATCATGTACGCGGATCCGGGCGCAAAGCCACTCGCGGGGAAGATCGCGCTGGTCACCGGCGCGAGCCGCGGCGTGGGGCGCGGCATCGCGCGGGGGCTGGGCGAGGCCGGAGCCACCGTCTGGGTCACCGGCCGGACCGTCCAGCGCGGCCCGGCGCCCGAGCCCGGCACCGTGGAGAGCGTCGCCGCCGAGGTCGACGCGCTGGGGGGCCGCGGGATCGCGGTCCGCTGCGACCACGGCCGCGACGACGAGATCGCCGCGCTCTTCGCCCGGATCGAGGCCGAGACGGGGCGGCTGGACGTGCTGGTCAACAACGCGCACTCCGGCGTGAACGAGATGGCGGAGGCCGTCGACCGCCGGTTCTGGGAACTCGAGCCCGAGGACTGGGACCGGATGAATGCCGTGGGCCTGCGCGGGCACTACGTCGCCTCGGTTCACGCCGCTCGGATCATGGTCCGCCAGCGCTCCGGGCTGATCGTCAACATCTCGTCGTTCGGCTCGATCGCCTACCTGTTCGACGTGGCCTACGGCGTGGGCAAGGCGGCGCTGGACCGCCTGACCTCGGACATGGCGATCGAGTTGAAGCGCGACGGCGTGGCGGTCGTCTCGCTCTGGCCCGGGCTCGTCCGGACGGAGTTGACCGAACGGATCATCCAGGAGGCGACGCCCGGATACCGCCGGATCTACGAGGCCTACGGCGAGACGACGGCGATCACCGGCCGCGCGGCGGCGGCGCTGGCGGCGCAGCCGGACATCCTGCGCCGCACCGGGCGCGTGATGATCGCGGCGGAGGTGATGCGGCGCGCCGGGATGCGCGACGAAGCGGGCCGGAAGCCCTGCTCCCCGCGCAGCCTCACCACCTTCGCCCGCGCGCTGCTGCCCGGGCGGTCGCAGCGGCTGGCGGTGCTGGTCCCGCACGTCAACCTCCCGTTGCCGGTCGCGGGCTGGATCGTCCGGAAGTTCTCCGAGATCCTCAAGAGGAGCGGCTACCGCGTGCCGGGGCGCGCGACCGGCTAGCGTCGAGCGCGCAGCGCAGCGCCGCGCGGACGCCGTGGTATCCTGCCGCCTTCCTGCGGCGTCGGGCGGAGCGCGCCATGTACCCCTTCCTGTTCCAGATCGGCCCGATCCCGGTTCCCAGCTACGGGGTCTTCGCGGCGATCACGCTGGTCATCGCGATGCTGGCCGTGCGCCGGGTGGCGGCGGTCGAGGGGCGCGACCCGCAGGAAACGATGGACACCATGTTCTGGTCGGTCATGGTGGGTCTCGTCGGCGCCCGCGTGCTCGAGGCGGTGATCAACTGGGAGCGGTACTTCGCGACGCCCGGCGGCCTGAAGTTGCTCGTCTTCTCCACGGGCGTGTTCCTGGGCGGGCTGGTGGCGGCGCTCGGCTACGGGGCCTGGCGCTTCCGCCGGACGGGGCTGCCGGTGCTGCAGGGGCTGGACATCCTCGCGCCCGTCGCGGCGATCGTCGAAGCGGTCGGACGCTGGGGCTGCCTGCTCTCCGGCTGCTGCTGGGGCACCCCGACCGATCTCCCCTGGGCCGTCACATTTCCCGAGTTGGCGCAGCACCTGCACCGCGGCCTCCCCGGCGTGCCGCTGCACCCGACCCAGATCTACTTCTCGCTGAACGGCTTCGTGCTGCTCGCGATCGTGATCTGGGTCTACAAGCGCAAGCGGTTTCACGGCCAGGTGATCACGGTATTCGTCGCGCTCTATGCGATCAGCCGCTTCCTGCTGGAGTACGTCCGCGGCGACGCCGAACGCGGCTTCGTGCTGGGCGGGCTGCTCAGCACCTCGCAGCTCGTTTCGATCGGGCTGTTCGCGGTCGCGGTGGCGGGGTACGTCGTGCTCGACCGGCGGCACCGCGCCTCGGGCGAGCCGGACTGGAAGCCGGCCGCGCCGCTGCGCGCGGCGACGGCGCGCGGCGGCCGCCCGGCGCCCCGCCCGCGGCCGGCCGCCAAGCGGCGCTGACACGGGTCCCCGCGGGGCTGCTATCCTCGGCCCGTGATGATCCCCTTCCTGATCGTCCTGCTCGCGGCCCTGCTGGCCTTCGCCCTCATCACCTACAACCGCCTCGTCGCGCTGCGGAACCGCGCCGCCGCGGCCTGGTCCGACATCGACGTGCAGCTCAAGCGGCGGCACGACCTGGTCGGCAACCTGGTCGAGACGGTACGCGGCTACGCGGCGCACGAGTCCGGCACGCTCGAGGCGGTGACGCGCGCCCGCACCGAGGCGGAGAGCGCGCGCGGCGCGGGGCGGCCGGCCGAGGCCGGCGCGGCGTCGGCGCGGCTGGGAGCCGGTGTGCGCGCGCTCTTCGCGCTGGCCGAGGCCTATCCCGAGCTGAAGGCCAGCGCGCGATTTCTCGACCTGCACCGGGCGCTGGTCGAGCTGGAGGACGACCTGCAGAACGCGCGCCGCTACTACAACGCGGTCGTGCGCGACCTGAACACGCGGATCCAGTCGTTCCCGGACCTCGTGGTCGCGCGCCCGTTCGGATTCAATGAACGCGCGTTCTTCGAGTTGGAAGACCGGGGGGAGGCGGTCGCTCCGCAGGTCGAGGCCAGGAGGCTGAGATGAGCGCGCGGATCGTCCTGCTCGCACTGGTGCTCGCCTTCGCGGCGGGCTCGGCGCGGGCCGACCGCGGCGGCTACGAGATCCGCAGCTTCCAGACCGACCTCGAGGTCCAGCGCGACGGCGACGTGGTCGTGACCGAGCGGCTGGAAGTGGAATTCTCCGAGCCGCGCCACGGGATCTACCGCACGATCCCCGTGCGCTACACCGACCCCCGCGGCTTCGCCTACTCGCTCGGCTTCCGGCTGCTCGGCGTCGAGGACGGCCGCGGCGGAAAGCACGCCGTGCGGAGCTCGCAGGAGGGTCACGACGTCAACCTGCGGATCGGCGACGCCGATCGGACGGTCCAGGGTCTGGTCACCTACGTCATCCGCTACCGCGTGCGCGACGCGCTGGTCGCGCGCCCCGAGCACGACGAACTCTACTGGAACGCCACCGGCACCGACTGGCAGGCGGGGATCGGCGCGGCCAGCGCGACGATCCGCCTCCCGGCCGCGGTCGACGGCGCGGGGCTGGAGACGGCCGCCTATGTCGGGCGCTTCGGAAGCACCGAGCAGGGGGTCGCGATCGAGCGGCCGTCCGGAGCCGAGATCGTGTTTCGCGCGCCGCGCCCGCTGGAGCCGCTCGAGGGGCTGACGGTCGCGGCGGCCTGGCCGCGCGGGATCGTCGAGCGGCCCTCGGCGCTCGTCTCGGGCGTGCGCCTCGCGGCGGACAACTGGATCCTGGCGGCGCCGCTCGCGGCGCTCGCGCTCTGGATCGCGCAGTGGCGGCGGCGCGGGCGCGACCCGCAGGGGCGGGGCTCGATCGTCGTGCGCTACGAGGCGCCCGAGGGGGTCACGCCCGGCGAGCTCGGCACGGTCGTCGACGAGCAGGTCGACACGCGCGACATCACCGCGACGCTGGTCGACCTGGCCGTCCGCGGCTTCGTGCGCGTGCGGGTCGAGGAGAAGCCGCTGGTCTTGGGGCTGTTCTCGAGCGAGGAGATCGTGCTCGAGCGGCGGCGCGACGGCGCGGGGGCGTCCGAGGCCGGACTGCTGCCGCACGAGCGCCGGATGCTCGAGGCGCTTTTCAGCGGCCGCGACGAGGTGGCGATCGACGACCTGCGCGAGCGCTTCTACCGCCACGTCCCGGGCATCAAGGACGCGCTGCTCGAGCGCGTCACCGCGCGCGGCTACTTCGCGGGCAAGCCGACGGAGGTCCGGACGCGTTGGGCGCTGATCGGGCTCGGTGGCGCGCTGGCGGTCTTCCTGGTCGGTGCGCTCTGGGCCTGGCTGCGCGGCGGGATCATGCCCGAGGCGCTCGGCGTCCCGCTGGCGGCCGCGGTGGCGACCGCGATCGTCGGGTTCGCCTTCGCGCGGGTGATGCCGCAGCGTACGGCGAAGGGGGTCGAGCTTCGCGAGTGGGCGCTGGGGTTCGAGGAGTTCGTGGAGCGCGTCGAAGCCGGGAAGCTGGAGCAGGACCGCGCCCGCAACGTCTTCGAGACGCTGCTCCCGTACGCGATGGCGCTGGGAGTGGCGGCGGCCTGGGCGCGGCGCTACGAGGGGATCTACGCCCAGGGCGGCTCGCCCGCCTGGTTCGTCGGAAAGAGCCCCGTGCAGGGACTCTCGACCCGCGGCTTCGAGCGCTCGCTCTCGGGCGCGATGACGCGCACCGCCGGCGCGATGACCCAGGCCCCGCGGTCGAAGGGGTCGAGCGGCTCCGGTGGCGGCGGCTCGTCCGGCGGAGGCGGGGGCGGCGGCGGCGGCGGGTCCTGGTAGCGGGACGCGCGCGGCCCGACCGGACCTGGCCGGCACGGGCGGCGCCGGGCCGGACGGGGGCCCGGCTCCGCCGTACACTGCCCGAGCCCATGCCCCCAGCGCTCCCCGCCGACGCCGCTTCGCCCGCGCTCGAAAGCCGCGCCGTCCGCGTGCGCCTCGGCGGGCGCGAGGTCCTGGCCGGCGCCGACCTGGCGCTGCAGCCGGGGGAGATGGTCGCGATCGTCGGGCCGAACGGCGCGGGGAAGACGACCTGGCTGCGCGCGCTGGCCGGGATCCTGCCGCTCGACGGCGGCGAGGTCCGCGTGGCGGGCGCGCCGCTCGCGACGCTGACCCGCCGCGAGCTGGCGCGGCGGCTCGCGTTCCTCCCGCAGGAGACCTGGACCGAGTTCGGGATCACGGTCGCCGACGCGGTCGCGATGGGGCGCTTCGCGCACCTCGGCGCGCTGCGGTCGCCGGGGCAGGCCGACCGCCGCGCGGTGCGCGAGGCGATGGAGCGCGCCGACGTCGCCGCGCTTGCGGCGCGGCCGCTGACGCAGCTCTCGGCCGGCGAGCGGCGGCGCGTTCACCTGGCGCGCGCGATCGCGCAGGAGGCGTCGATCCTCGTGCTCGACGAGCCGACGACGGCGCTCGACGTCGGTCACGCCTGCGAGGTGATGGACCTGCTCTCCGGGCTGGCGCGCGGCGGCGCGGCGGTCGTCCTGTCGCTGCACGACCTGGTGCTGGCGATGCGCGGGCCGACGCGCGCGCTGCTGCTGGATGGCGGACGCGTCGCCGCGCAGGGGGCGCCGGTCGAAGTCCTGACCTCACCCGCGGCGCGGCTCGCCTTCGGTATCCCGCTGGTGGCGATCGCCTCCCCCCCCGCGATCGTCCCGGGCCTCAGTCACAGATAGGGTTGGCGTCGAAGGGGTCGCGGGGGTCGGGGTGCTCGGAGCCGGAGCCGTAGGAGCCGGTGCCGCGCGGACCCTCCGCGCGCAGCAGGATCCAGAGCGCGTCGCCCGCCGGCGGCAGGCCGGGCACGGCGAGCGGCGGCGCGTCGAGGTTCTCGGCGAGGCAGCTCGCGCGGGTCCAGGCGTCGGGCGCGGCGAGATCGGAGACCAGGCCCGAGATCGCGTCGTAGACGATCCCGGTCCCCAGCCGCGGCTCCTGGTCGTCGAAGCCCAACTGCGTCTTCCCGGCGAAGACCAGCCCCTGCACGGTGTCGTAGTCGAAGGCCGGCTCGACCTCGACGAAGGCGTCCTCTTCGCCGGTCCCGGCCCGCAGGTCGGACCAGAGCGGGACGATCTTGCCGCCCCCCGCGGCGATCGCGGAGTAGTCGCCGAGGAAGTTGGTCAGCGAGCTGCGCGAGGCGACGTCGGTCACCTTGACGTTGCGGTCGAAGGTGACGCCGCCGTCGCGCGAGGTCGCGACGAAGACGTGGAACAGGTCGTCCGCCGCGTCCTCGCGCCGGTCGTGCCACATCAGGTGGACCTTCCCCTCGCCGTCGACCGCCATCCACGGAAAGAACTGGTCGCGGCCGTTGCCCACCGGGTCGTCGTTGACCCGGAGCGGCGGCGACCAGGTCGTGCCGCCGTCGGTCGAACGCGAGAGCAGGATGTCGGCGTCGCCGTTGCGGGAGTCGGCCCACGCGACGTAGACGAAGCCGTCGGTCGCAGTGCGCGAGGTGTCGATCGCGGCGGTCGGGAACGAGTTGCGGCGGAACCAGGTGTCGTCCCCGATCCCGGTCACGGACGAGACGGTCTGCCAGCCCGACCAGCTCGCGCCACCGCTGGTCGACTTGGCGAACTCGATCCCGCTCGGGCCGCCCCAGAAGACGTAGACCACGCCGCCCCGCCCCGCGACGGGGACCGAGCCCTGCACGCCGCCCGAGCCCGAGACGTTCTTCGCACCGGTCCAGGTGACGCCGCGATCGGTCGAGTAGGCGACGCGGATCGGGCTGGTCGTCGCGCCGAAGTTGGTCCACGACATGTACACGCGGTTGGCGTAGGCCCCGGTGCCGTTCGGCGCGCAGGCGATGTACGGCTTGTCGATGAACGGCGTCCCCTGCGACTCCGCGACGACCCCGGACTGCGGCCAGCTCAGCCCCCCGTCGGTCGACTTGGCCACGACCAGCCGCACCGGCTGGTAGGCGCCGACGTAGTCGAGGTAGCCGAAGACCACCGTCCCGTCGCCGCAGAAGGCGGCCGTCGGGTCGCCCTGGTTGGCGTGCTTGCGGTAGGGGCTGATCCCGTCGATCCAGGTCTGCCCGCCGTCGGTCGTGGTGTAGAAGGCGGCGGTCCAGCTGCCGAGCCGCGCGTCGTTGGCCCCACCGACGAAGTTGTCCGGGTTGGTCGGGTTGATCGCGATCGTGGTCTCGTTCTGGTTGCGCCCCGACGCGTCCTGGTTGGCGCGGACGTTGGTCCCGCCGCCCGCCTTCTCGAAGGGGCTGGTCGCCGGCTTGTAGGTCACGATCGGCTTGCTGTCGGGGATCTCCCCCGACTCGCGGTCCGCGACCGGGGGGGGAGGGGCTCCGGCCGGCGGGGCGGCGGGCCCGGCGGGGCGCGGCGCCGAGGCGCAGGCGGCCAGCAGGACGATCGCGAACAGCAGCAGAACGGCAAGCGGGGCGGACGGACGGGTCACGAGGTCTCCCTCCCGGGGACGCGAAGCGCCCCAGAATCTACGACGACTTCCGGTCTCCCGCTCCACGGTCCCTGCGATCGCGCCCCTACGGCCCCGGCTCCGCCAGGTACCGGGCGAACCAGTCCTCGATCGTCCCCCACCAGAGGCGCGCGTTGGCCGGCTTGGCGACGAAGTGGGCCTCGTCGGGGAAGTAGAGGAAGCGCGACGGGATCCCCTGGCGCTGCAGCGCGGTGAAGAGCTGCATCGCCTGCGTCACCGGCACGCGGAAGTCCAGCTCGCCGTGGATCACCAGCGTCGGGGTCTTGAACTGCGCGGCGTACGACGAGGGCGAGAACTTCTCGTAGTACTCCTCGCTCACCCAGTAGGGCCCGCCGAAGTCCCACTCCGGGAACCAGGTCTCCTCGGTCGCGCCGTAGAAGGCCTTCATGTCGTACAGCCCGGCGTGCGAGACGAAGCAGCGAAAGCGCGTCCCGGTCTGCCCGAGCAGCCAGTTGACCATGTAGCCGCCGTACGAACCGCCGGCCGCGCAGGCCCGCGACGCGTCGGCCTCGGGGATCTTCGCCGCCACCGCCTCAAGCGACGCCATCACGTCCTGGTACGGCTTGCCGCCCCAGTCCTTCGTGATGCTGTCGGTGAAGGCCTGGCCGTAGCCGGTCGAGCCGTGGAAGTTGGGCGCGACCACGACGTACCCCATCGCCGCGAACAGCTGCTGGTTCCAGCGGGCGTGCATCTCGTCGAGCCACGCCCCCTGCGGGCCGCCGTGCGCCAGCACCACGACCGGCACCTTCGCGGCGTTCCCCAGCTTCGATCGCGGCGGGCGGACGACCAGCGCGTGGACCTGCTCCCTGCCGCCGCCTTCGAACCACAGCTCGTCGACCTGCCCCAGCTCGACGGTCCGCTGCAGCGCCTCGTTGTGCCGCGTCAGCGAGTGGAGCTGGCCCGTCGCGAGGTCGAGCCGGTACAGCTCGGGGAAGATCAGCAGCGACTCGAGCGTCAGGACCACGTTCTTCCCGTCCGGTGCGACGGCGAACTCCTTGACGTTCCCGCCGCGCAGCACCGCCTCCACCTTCGCCGAGGTCGCCGTGACGCCGGCCGCGCCGGCCTCCGCCAGCGAGCCCACGGGCAGCCGGAAGAGGCTCTGCCGCGCCCGGTCCTGCGCGGTGAAGTAGATGTCGCCGTTGGGCGCGAGCGCGAAGTCGCCGACCGAGAGGTCCGGCTCCTGGAACAGGCGCCGGATCGCGCCCGGCGCCGCACCGCCCGCGCCGAGGTCGCGGGCGACGAGCTCGCGCCGATCGGCCTCGAAACCGCCCCGCGGCATCGAGGTCCAGTAGAGGGTGCGGCCGTCGGCGGAGAAGCGCGGTCCGGCGTCGCTCCCGGGCGAGGTCGAGATCCGCGTCCGCGCCCCGGGCCGGCCCCCGTCAAGGGCCAGCAGCTCGACGTCGTTGTTGGTGCTGATCGCGACGACCGGGTCGCGGTTGGCGACCAGTGCGACCGCCCCCCCGTCCGGGGACCAGGCGAAGTCGTGCGACGACCCGAGCGCCAGCGGCGGGACGTCGACGTCTCCCGGCGTCAGGTCGACCGGCGGCTGCTGACCCGCCGGATCGACAAGGAAGACGTGCGAGCGCTCGTCCCCGCGCCAGGCGTTCCAGTGCCGGTACATCAGGCCGTCGTACACCCGGCCCGAGGCCGCGCGCGCGGCGTCGGCCTTGCGGCGCGCCGTCGCGCAGGCCTCGTCGGCGCACTCCTTGAACGACGACCCTGCGACCAGCAGCCGCCTTCCGTCGGGCGCGAGCCGGAACGCGGAGACGCCTCCGCCGAGCGCGGTCACCGCCTCGGCCTCGCCCCCCGCGGCGGGCAGCCGGTGGACCTGCGCGGGCTGGCCGTCACGCGCCGAAAGGAAGTAGATCCAGGCGCCGTCGGGCGACCAGGCTGGCGCGCTGTCGCTGCCCGGCTGGCGGGTCAGGCGGGCCGGCTCGCCGCCGCCGAGCGGCACCCACCACAGGTCGGTGTTCCCCTTGTTGTCGGCAAGGCTCCAGGCGGTCGCCTGGTACGCGACGCGCGTCCCGTCGGGCGAGACCGCGATCGCCGAGGGGCGCACGGTCGACCAGAGGTCTTCGACCGTCATCGGGTGCCGCGCGGGGGCCGCCGGCGGGGCGGCGGATTGCGCCGGGACCGGGATCGAGACGGAGAGCAGCAGCAGGGCGGCGGCGGTGGCAGGGTTCGGCACGGGAGACCTCGCGGTGGGGAAGGACCATTCTCCTGAAAAAGGAACGCCCCGCGCGAGGCGGGGCGTCCGGTATGTGTCGGTTGGGCCGTCGCTCAGGAAGCGCGGCGGACCTTGCTGGCCTGCGGACCCTTGGGCCCCTGGGTGACCTCGAACTCGACGCTGTCACCCTCGGAGAGCGATCGGAAGCCGGAGCCCTCGATCGACGTGTAGTGCACGAAGACGTCGGGACCGTTCTCCTGGCTGATGAAACCGTAGCCCTTCGCGTCGTTGAACCACTTGACCTTGCCGGTAGCCATACGTGAGACCTTTCCTGCTCTCCGGGGCCAGCAGCCCCTTTAAAGCACAATCGGCCGCCGCTTCGGCGCCGAGCGCGGAACCCACTCCCGCTCGTTCGGATCCGGCGCCGCTGCCAACGGCCTTGTTTCAAAGGAGATAGTGCAATTCCGGGGGCGCGGAGGCAAGCCGGGGGAGGGTGCCTGGCCCGGGTCCGGATGACCGGCCGCTAAGACCGGCCCTTCCAGGACGCCAGCGCCGCGAGCGCCCGCTCGCGGGCCATCCCGTGGTCGACGACCCGCTCCGGGTAGAGGCGTCCGGCGGCCGCCGGGAGGCCGCCCGGGACGGCCCACGGCTCGTGGACGCCCGGCCCGTCGAGCCCTTCCAGCTCCTCGACGAACGTCCGCACGTAGTCCCCCTCCGGGTCGAACCGGACCCCCTGCGTGACCGGGTTGAAGACGCGGAAGAAGGGGGCCGCGTCGGCCCCGCAGCCGCCGGCCCACTGCCAGCCCAGCGTGTTGTTCGCCAGGTCGGCGTCGACCAGCGTGTCCCAGAACCAGCGCGCCCCCTCGTTCCACGAGATCAGCAGGTCCTTCACCAGGAAGGAGGCGACCACCATCCGGGTGCGGTTGTGCATCCAGCCGGTCCGCCAGAGCTGGCGCATCGCGGCGTCGACGAACGGGTAGCCGGTCCGCCCGCGCTGCCACGCGCGCAGCAGCGCCGGGTCCTCCCGCCACGGGAAGTCGGCGTACTCGGCCCGCAGCGGCGAGTCGGGCGTCCGCGGGAAGTGGAACAGCAGGTGGTACGCGAATTCCCGCCAGCCCAGCTCGCGCAGGTACGACTCGGCGCCGCGCGTCGCGCCGCGGCCGCCCGCGACGCTCTCGGCGCGGCGCACGGCGTGCCAGACCTGGCGCGGCGAGATCTCGCCGAAGTGCAGGAACGGCGAGAGCCGCGACGAGCCCTCCCGGTCGGGACGGTTGCGCCCGTCGGCGTAGTCCGAGAGCGCCTCTTCGAGGAAGCGCTCGAGCTGGCGCTGGGCGCCCGCTTCGCCCGGGCTCCACGCGGCGCGGATTCCGCCGGCCCAGTCGTGGCGCGGCAGCAGCCCCAGCGCATCGAGCGGCTCGGACCGCGGCCACGCGACCGGTGCCGGGATCGCGGCCGGTGCGGGCTGCGGCGCGGCGGGCTCGCCGCGTGCCGTGAAGGCCTTCCAGAACGGGGTGAAGACCTGGTACGGCCGCCCTTCCCCCGTCGCGATCTCCCACGGCTCGGCCAGCAGCGCGCTGTTGAAGCTGCGCGCGGCGAGGCCGGCCTCCTCGGCGGCCCGCTTGAGCGCCTCGCCCTGGGCCCGTCCGGCCGGCTCGTAGCGGCGGTTCCAGTGGATCGCGGCGGCCCCGGTCTCGCGCGCCAGCTCGAGCAGCGCCGGGACGATCGGCCCGCGGCGCAGCACCAGGCGCGCGCCGCGCGCGCGCAGCTCCCCGTCGAGCGCGGCCAGCGAGTGGTGCAGCCACCAGCGGCTCGCCGCGCCGGGCGGCCAGGCCCCTTCCTCTTCCGGCGACCAGGTGAAGACCGGCACGACCGGGGCGCCGGCGGCGGCGGTCGCGCAGGCCGCGTCCAGCGCCGGGTTGTCGGCGAGGCGCAGGTCCTGCCGGAGCCAGAGCAGGATCGCGCCGGCCTCCGGGCCGCGCGCGCCGGTTGCGGTCATGGGGCCGCGATGCGCAGCAGCGGCTGGTCGGCGCGGACCTCGGCGCCGTCCCCGGCGAGCACTTCGCGCACGATCCCGCGCCCGAACGGGGCGCCTTCGAAGAGGATCGGCGAGAAGCACTTCATGACCTCGACCAGTCCCACGGTCTGGCCGTCCTCGACGGCCGAGCCGACCGCGGCGTAGGGCGGCGCGCCGGGCGCGGGGCGCAGGTAGAAGGTGCCGTGCGTCGGGGAGCGGATCTCCCACGCTCCCCCGGGCGCGGCGCCAGGCGCGGCGCCCGCCCGGCCGACCGGGGCGGCCTCCGCGGCGAGCGCCGCGGCCTCGCTGTCGGACGCGAGCGAGAGCGTCGCGAGCAGCTCGCCGTGGGCGCAGGGGTTCCACTGGTGCGCCAGCTCTACGCCGACGACCGCGCCGCGCACCCCCGCCGGCACGACCAGCACGTAGGCCCGCTCGTCGCGGACCAGCGTCCCCGCGACGCTCCCGCCGACGAGCACCTCGCCGGGGCCGCGATCCCAGCGCACCCGGCCGGGGCCGGGACAGCGCAGCTCGACGCCGCCGCGGGGGGCGTCCTGCACGACGAGTTCGAGGGCGGGGCGGCTCACGCGCGGATTATCTCCCGGTTGCGGGAGGGATGGGCAGCGGGCCGGCTCCGGGGGATATCACGCGGGGCGCGGCGCGGCAGAGGCGAGCGGCTCAGGCCTGGTTGCGCGGCGCGAACCACGACATCTCGCGCGCCATGTCCTCGGACAGCCCGTCGATCACGGCTTCCCAGTCGACCTCGCCCTGCTCGAGGACGGAGTCGGCGATCCGGCGCGCGGCGTGGCGGCCGAGCCGGTCCATGAAGTCCTCGTGCTCGAGCATCCACTTCTGGAACGTGATGACGCGATGGTCCATGAGGCGATCTCTCCGCGACCGACACGAGCTTCGTTGCGCGGCGGATGTTATCAGAGATGGCCCGCGGCGCACCTCCGGCGGTCACGAAAAAAGCGCACGAAGACCGCTCCCAGCGCTGCGATGTCGGCGACGCGCCGCCGACTGTTCGCATTCGTTCCGGTCCTGTTCCCCGGCGCCGCGCGGGACGGTTCAGCTCGCACGACGGAATGCAGCGGCGGGACGGCGCACGACGCCGCGGCCGAGGCGGAACGACTCGACCGCGCGAGACCACCAGAGCTCGAGCGTCGACGGATCCTCGACCGGCGGGGCCGGCGTGCGGGACACCGCGGGGCCGGAGGCGAACTCGGCGGGGCAGCGCTCGGCGCGCGCGCGCAGGACCTGGGCGTAGTGCTCGTAGTCGATGTGCCAGCGGCTGGCGAGCACGGCGGCGGAGAGGCGATGGGGGGCGGGTCGCGACGGCGAGGGGTGTCGGGATCCGGATTCGCGGCTCATGGACCTTCTGCTTGCTTCCCCGGGTCCGGCGGCCGGGGGCGGCAGCCCCTCGGTTCCGGTCCTGCGCGCAAACTACGGCGAAGCGGCCGGTGCGGCAGGAGAAAAGCGAGAGGCCGTGGAGCCGGTGGATCCCCTGTCGCCCGGCGCTGCGCGAAGCTGTTCGCGGCGCCGGCGCGGCCCGGCGCGGCGGAGTGGTCAGGCCCCGTCGACCAGTGCGACCAGGTCGTGCAGCGCCCAGATCCTGGGATTGCGCACGGTGCGGTACCCGGTCGCCTGGTAGGCCGCCTCGGCGAAGGTCTCGAGCCAGCCGCGCAGTTCGCCCATCGTCACGACTTCGTCGACGTCCATCTGCCGCGCGGCCTTGTGCGGGTCCATGTCGGCTGCGATCTGGTCCTCGATCGCCTGCATCCCGCGCCGGACCTTCTCGCGCTCGGCCTCGTCGGCGGCGACGACCTGGAAGTTCTCGTCGAGCCGCGTGCGGTAGGCGCCGATCGCCAGCGTGCGCCCTTCCATCACCGCCAGCCGGGTCAGCGGCGTGGCCAGTTGGATCGTCGGCTCGTAGGGCATCCCGGCCATCGCGTAGTAGCCGGCGCCGGCCGCCTTGCGCAGCAGCACCGTCAGCGTCGGGACGGTCGTGGTGGAGTTGGTGTAGATCAGCGACGAGCCGTAGCCCAGCAGGCCCTGCTTCTCGGCCTCGATCCCGATGTCGAAGCCGGCGATGTCCTGCAGCCAGACCAGCGGGATTCCGTCGTCGGCGCAGGTCCGCGCGAACTGGCTGATCTTGGCGATCCCGTCGCGGTAGAGGATCCCGCCGGGGCGCTTCTCGCCGGCCAGCTCGGGGTGGTCGGTCAGTTGCGGGTTGTTGGCGATGAACCCCAACCAGAGCCCGGAGACGCGCGCCACGCCCGTGATCATCTCCGGGCCCCGGTGCGGCATCACCTCGCGGAACAGCGAGTCGTCGGCCAGCCGCGCCAGGACCTCCGGCATCGCGAAGGCGTGCCGGTGGTCGGGCGGGAAGAGCGCGGCCAGCTCGGCGGCCGCGAAGCGCGGCGGGGCGGGCTCGGCGCCGCGCCGGTAGTAGCCGATCGCGCTGCCGGGCAGGGTCGCCAGTTCCCGCCGGATCCGCAGCAGGCAGGTCTCGTCGTCCGGCACGCGGTGGTCGGCGCAGGCCGAGAGGTGGACGTGAATGTCGGGGCCGCCGATGTCGAGGCTGGTGATCTTCTGCGACTTGGCGCCCTTGATCAGCGCCGCGCCGGCGATGACCATGTAGGCCTGCTCGGTCATGTAGACCACGTCGCTGATGATCGGCATGTAGCCGCC